>NZ_JBICUP010000043.1:0-52409 GCF_043198215.1 Micromonospora sp. NPDC048830 | reverse complement strand
AAGTGCCAGCAGCGTACACGTCGCAAACGTGCTCAACCTGCGGGCACCGTGACCCCCGCTCCCGTAACGGCGTCGCGTTCACCTGTACTTCGTGCGGGCACCTCGACCACGCCGATACCAACGCGGCCCTGAACATTCTCAACGCGGCCGGGCGTGGTCGTGTACGGACGTGGAGCCCGGCACCTGCGGGCTGCGAAGCGTCAACCACCCGGCGCGCCGCATGAGCGCCGCCAGGAATCTGCCCTCTTCAGGGGGCAGAGGAAGTCAAGTGCCATTCCAGCACGCCGACGCGATCCGCACCCTGGGTGTCCCCCTCGGCGTCGACGTGGACACCGTCGGCGTCGAGCCCCACTGGTCCCCCGAGGCGGGCCTGCACCAACCGGTCGCCCCGGGGACGTACCTGCAGGAGCTGCGCTCGGCGATCCGGTCGATGCGGGCCCTCCACGACGCGCTGTCGGACGGCCGCGCGAGGGCCGCTCAGCCCGCCCCGGTCTCCGCGACGGCCGCGCGGAACGCCTCCGAGCGGTGCTCGAAGTTGCGGAACCGCCCGTAGCTCGGCGCGGCCGGCGACAGCAGCACCACCCCGCCGGCGGGGGTCAGCTCCCGGGACAGCCGGACGGCGTCGACCAGGTCGTCGACCGTCTCGGTGCGCACCTTCGGCAGCCCGGCGAGCGCCTCGACGATCCGCGGCCCGCTGTCCGGGATGCCGATCACGGTGAGCTCCCGCTCCGCCAGGTGCTCCCGCAGCGGCGTGTAGTCCAGCCCCCGGTCGGTGCCGCCCACGATCACCGTCAGCGGCCGCTCCTCGTACGCGTCGATCGCGTGCATGGCCGCGTACGGGCTGGTGGCCAGGGTGTCGTCGACGAAGGTGAGCCCCGACGGGTCGGCGATCTCGGCGAGCCGGTGGGCCAGCCCCTGGAACCGGGCGACCGCCGCCGCGAGGTCGTGGCGGCGGGCGACCACGTCCACGCCCAGCGCCTCCAGGACGGCGAGGGCCACGCACAGGTTGCCCTCGTTGTGCCGGCCGACCAGGGGCAGCGCCGTGCGCGGGAACAACGGCCGGTCGCGCAGGTGGAACCAGGGGGCGCCGTCCGGGCCGGGGGCGACGTGGGTGGTGTCCGGGAGGCCGGCGCGCACCGCCGGCCGGTCACCCAGCTCGGCGGCGAGCCGGGGATCGGCGCCGTTGACCACCACGGTCTGAGGACCGTGCGCGACCAGGTTCAGCTTGTCCCGGTAGTACTCCCGCTCGCCGCCGTGCGCGTCCAGGTGCTCGGGGAACAGCGCGGTCACCACCGCCACCCGGGGCGAGTCGGTGAGGTCGGTGCACTGGTAGCTGGACAGTTCCAGCACGTACAGCTCCGCCTCCGGCAGGTCGAGCAGCGGGACGCCGATGTTGCCGCCGAAGACGTTGGGCCGGTCGACCGCGGTGAGCAGGTGGCTGATCAGGCTGGAGGTGGTGCTCTTGCCCTTGCTGCCGGTCACGCCGACCGTGCGGCGGGCGTGGTCGGCCATCCACAGCGCCGTGCCCTGGGTCACGGTCACGCCGCGGCGGCGCAGCTCGGCCATCCACGGGTGGGTGTTCGGCACCCCCGGGGAGCGGACCACCACGTCCGCGGCGAGCAGGCGGGCCAGCCCCTCCTCGCCGGTGACCAGCGGCGCCGCCTCCGCCAGCGGTCCCTCCCAGGGCAGCGACAGGAAGGTCGCGCGGTCGTTGACCGCGCAGAGACTCGCCGGACCGTGCGCGGCGACGGCTGTCGCGGCGGCCATTCCCTCGCGGCCGGTACCCCAGACAGCCACAGAACGTCCGCGCAGGTCGGAAAGGTGCACCGGTGATCTCCTCGCTCCTGGGGGGGCCGACGCGGACTAGTATGACCTGTGCTTACCGGACAGCTCGGGCGGATGGACGCCTTCACCTTCCCGTCCTACTCCATCGACCTCTCCACCGGCGAGGCGTTGTTCGACTACGCCCTGACCGGCCCGGACGGCGAGCTGCGGTTCACCGAGGCGATCACGCTGCCGCTGCCGGCGGACCCGCCGTCGGACGCCACCGTGGCCAGCCTGGGCCGGGTCCTGGAGCTGCTGCACGTCGTCGCCGGGGTGAGCTACTACAAGGCCGCCGCGCCGCGCCGGCTGGTGCTGCCGGCGCCGCTGGGCCCGGCCGCCGCCCGGCTGGTCACCGCCGTCTACACCAAGGGCCTGGCCGAGTACGCGTACCGCAACCGGCTGCCGCACGTGCTGGAGCTGACCCCCGAGGTCCCGGCCGGCGAGGTCGCCCCGGCCCGGCCGTACGACGACTCCGACCGGCGGCCCCTGTCGGCCGTCGGCGGCGGCAAGGACTCCATCGTCACCCTGGAGGCGCTGCGCCGGGCCGGCCTCGACCCGGTGCCCTTCTCGGTGAACCCGAACCATGTCATCGTCTCGGTCAACCGGGCGTCCGACCTGGTCCCCCTGGCCGCCCGCCGCCGGCTCGACCCGGCCCTGTTCGACCTCAACGCGGCCGGCGCGCTCAACGGGCACATCCCGGTCACCGCGATCAACTCGCTGATCGCGGTCGCGACCTCGGTGCTGGGCCGGCTCGGCCCGGTGGTGATGTCCAACGAGCGCTCCGCGTCCGACCCGAACCTGGTGTGGAACGGCCACGAGGTCAACCACCAGTGGTCCAAGGGCGTGGAGGCGGAGGGGCTGCTGCGGGCGGCGCTGGCCGAGCACGCCGGCCTGACCGAGCCGTACTTCTCGCTGCTGCGGTCGCTGTCCGAGCTGCACATCGCCCGGCTCTTCGCCGAGACCGACCGCTACGACGACGTGGTGACCAGCTGCAACGCCGCGTTCAAGCTGCGCGACGCGAGCGAGCGCTGGTGCCGCGACTGCCCCAAGTGCCGGTTCGTGTTCCTGGCCATGGCGCCGTTCATGTCCCGGGAGCGGGTCACCCACATCTTCGGCGGCGACCTGCTGTCCGACGAGGCGCAGCTTCCCGGGTACCGCGAACTGCTGGGCGTGGACGGGCACAAGCCGTTCGAGTGCGTCGGCGAGGTCGAGGAGTCGGTGGTGGCGCTGAGCCTGCTCGCCGAGCAGGAGCAGTGGCGCGACGCGCCGGTCGTCCGCGCGCTGGTCGACGCGGTGCCGGCCACCGCCTGGTCTGCGGCGGCCGCCTCCGACGTGTTCACCCCCGGCGGTCCGAACCACGTCCCCGCGCCGTACGCCAAGGCCCTGACCGCCCTGACCTGACTGTGAGGCGTGCCGCCCGTTCGCGGCCGGCCACCCGGCCGGGACGGGCCGGGCGGCGGCTCCGCGTCACGGCGAGCGGATGGCGTCGAGGGTCAGCAGGGCCACGTGCAGGGAGAGGCAGGCCTCCACCGAGTCGAGGTCCACGTCGAGGACGCGGGCGATGCGGGCCAGCCGCTCGTAGAAGGCGGGCCGGGACAGGTGCGCCGCGGCCGCGGCCGCGGACTTGTTCCGGCCGTGCTCCAGGTACGCCCGCAGCGTGCCGAGCAGCTGCTCGCGGGGGTGCCGGGCGTCGTACGCCAGCAGTGCGCCCAGCTCCCGCTCGACGAACGTCTGCAGGCGCGGTTCCTCCCGCAGCAGGTGCAGCAGGCCGGCCAGCCCGACGTGCGGCAGCCGGAAGATCGGCAGGTCCCGCCGGTCGCGCCGGGCCGCGTCGGCGATCTGCCGGGCCTCGACCAGCGAGCGGCGCGCCTCGCGCAGGCTGCCGACCCCCGAACCGGCGGCGACGATCAGCCCGCAGCCGGCGCTCCGGGGCGCCCCCACGCCCGGGCGGGCGCCTCCGGCGCCGGCGCGACGGCCCGGGGCGGCCTCCGGCGCGCGGCTCGGCCCGGCGTCCACCCGGGCGCGGCGCAGCGCGGCGGCGAACGCGGCCAGCGCCCGCTCCTCGGCCGCCGCGTCGGGCAGGGCGAGCAGGACGCCCACGGCCTGGTCGTCGACGGCGCTGCTCAGCCCGGTGAGCTTCGCCTCGCGCAGGGCCTGCCCGACCGCCTCGGAGAGGTCCCGCAGCCGGGCCGGGCCGGCCTCCGGGTCGATGGGGCCGGGCTCGCCCGCGCCGCCGTTCTCCCCGGCCGGCTCGTCGCCGCGGTGCCGCACCACCACGCCCACGAGGTGCCGCCGTTCCAGCACCACGCCCAGAGCCCGCGCCCGCAGGGCCACCTCGTCCACCGGCCGGGAGTGGTCGAGCAGGGCGGTGAGCAGGGTGCGGTGGATCTGCCGCTCCAGCCCCTCGGCGTCGCGGCGGATCAGCCGGCCCAGCGCGAGGGTGGAGGCGGCCCGCTCGACGAGGATGGTCAGCCGGGTCGGCGGGGCGGCGGGCGGCGCCGCCACCTCGGCGCGGCCGGGCACGGTGTCCCCGTCGGGGTCCGCCTCCGCGCCCTGGCCGGGGCCGGGCGACAGCCGTCCGCAGGTGGTCAGCTCGCTGCCGGCCGGCCAGCGCAGCAGCAGCCGTCCCCAGTCCTGCCCCCGGGCTCCGACGGTGGTCACCAGCCAGCCGCTGTCCGGGTCGTACGCGGTCCGCCCGGCCGGGTTGATCCGCCGCGAGTGCTGTTCCCAGCCGTCCAGCAGCAGCTCGGCGCTCTCCCCCGCCGGGTCGTACGCGAGCACCTGCCGGGACAGGTTCTCCAGCACCACCGGGCAGCCGGCCAGCTCGGCGGCCTGCGAGACCACCTCGGCCGGCCCGGCGCCCTCGACCGACAGCTCGGTGAAGCGCTGGTGGATCTCCTCGGTCGCCCGCAGCTCGGTGAGCTGGGCGTCCACGATCAGCGCGTGCACGGCCTCGGTGACCCGGACGAACGGGGTGGCCCGCCGCAACTCGACCAGGGGCAGGCCGCGCCGCTCGGCGGCGGCGGCCATCACCCGGGGCACCGCGCTGGCGTACCGGCGGCCCAGCTCGACCACCAGGCCGGAGACCCCGACGTCGGCCAGCGCGCTGACGAACTCGCGCAGCCCCGCGTCGTCGGCCGGCAGCCCGATGCCGGTGGTCAGCACCAGATCGCCCCCGCGCAGCAGCGGGGCGATGTCCGGCACCTCGGCCACGTGCACCCAGCGCACCGGCCGGTCCAGGCCGGACTCCCCCGCGACCAGGCGGGGCGCGCCGTGGCGCACCGGGTCGAGCGCGAGAACCTCACGGACGCTGGGGAACACGGGCGACACGCTACCTGGATGCGGGCCACCGCTCCGCCCGCCGCGTCGGCGCCCGGCGGGAGCGCCGCCTCGGTCCCTGCCACCGCCCGGCGGCCTTCCTACACCGGGTCGTCGCGGCCCAGTTCCCAGAAGGCGACGGCGGCGGCCGCGGCCACGTTCAGCGAGTCCACCCCACGGCGCATCGGGACGACCACCTTCACGTCGCTGGCGGCCTGGGCCGCCTCCGTGAGGCCGGGACCCTCAGCGCCCAGGAGCAGCGCCGCCCGCTCCCGCTGCGCGGGGGTGAGCCGCTGGATCGGCACGGCGTCGGAGGCCGGCGTCATGGCGAGCACGGTGAAGCCCGCCTCCCGAACCTGGTCCAGGCCCGCCGGCCACCGCTCGAACTTGGCGTACGGGACCGCGAAGACCTCCCCCATGCTGACCCGTACGCTCCGCCGGTACAGCGGATCGGCGCAGGTGGGCGAGAGAAGAACGGCGTCGATGCCGAGCGCCGCCGCCCCCCGGTAGATCGCGCCGAGGTTGGTGTGGTTGTTCACGTCCTCGAGGATCGCCACGCGCCGGGCGGCGGCGAGCACCTCGGCCGGGTCGGGCAGCGGCTTGCGCCGGAACGAGGCGAGCACCCCCCGGTGCACGTGGAAGCCGGTGGCCCGCTGGAGCACGTCCTGGCTGGCCGCGTACACGGGGGTGTCGCCGGTGTCGAGGTCGGCGAGCTGGTCGACCCGTTTCGCGTCGACGAGGAACGACCGGGGGGCGTACCCGGCCCGCAGCGCCCGGCGCAGCACCAGTTCCCCCTCGGCGATGAACAGGCCGTGTGGCGGCTCCCACCGGGTGCGCAGCTCCACGTCGGTCAGGGCGCGGTAGTCGGCGATCCGGTCGTCGTCGGGTTCGGTGATCTCGTGGACGGGCACCCGACGATTCTGCCGGACCGCCCCGGGCCGCCCGCCGCTGGTTGTCGAGGGCGCTTGACAACGTACAACCGATCGGTTGTATATTGGAGCGGTGAGCGAGGAGAGCGACGACCGGGCCGACGCCCTGTTCCACGCGCTCGCCGACCGCACCCGGCGCGACATCCTGCGCCGCGTGCTGGCCGGGGAGCACTCGGTCTCCGCGCTCGCGGCGAAGTACGACATGAGCTTCGCCGCGGTACAGAAGCACGTCGCCGTGCTGGAGAAGGCCGGCCTGCTGACCAAACGACGCAGGGGTCGTGAGCAGCTGGCCAGCGGCGACGTGGCGGCGGTGCGGTCGGTGACGTCCATGCTCAGCGAGCTCGAACAGATCTGGCGCGGCCGCATCGCACGCATCGACCTACTCATCGCAGCCGACCCCGACCAGGAGGACTGAACAATGCCCGTGACCGACGTCCGGCACGACCTCGACAACCTGACCCTGACCATCACCGCGGACTTCGCCGCGCCGGTGGAGCGCATCTGGCAGGTGTACGCCGACCCCCGCCAGCTGGAGAAGGTGTGGGGACCGCCGAGCCACCCGGCGACCGTGGTCGACCACGACCTCACGCCCGGCGGCCGCGTGACCTACTACATGACCGGCCCCGAGGGCGACAAGTACGCCGGGTACTGGTTGGTCACCGCCGTGGACGAGCCCCGCGGCTTCTCCTTCGACGACGGCTTCGCCGACCTGGACTTCAACCCGAATCCGGAACTGCCGGTCTCCAAGAACGTCTACACCTTCACCGCGCACGACGGCGGCACACGCGCGACCTACGTGGGCACGTACGCCTCCGCCGAGGCGCTGCAGCAGGTGCTGGACATGGGCATCGTGGAGGGCGCCTCGGGGGCGATCAACCAGATCGACGACCTGGTCGCCTCCTGATCGTCGGGGGCCGGGGCCGATGCGGCCCCGGCCCCGGCTCCGGCCTCAGCCCGCCGCGCGCCGACAACGCAGCAGCACCGACCGACCGTCGAAGGTCCGCGTCCCCACCAGCCGCAGGTCGAGGCGCTCCCGGTCGGGGAAGACCGGCGTGCCCCCGCCGAGCACCACCGGATGCACGACCACCTGGTACTCGTCGACCAGGCCCAGCCGGGTCAGCGCGGCGGCGGCGCCGGAGCCGCCGGTGAGCAGCAGGTCCCCGCCCGGCCGCCCCTTCAGCTCGGTGATCTCGGCGGCCAGGTCGCGGCCGATTACCCGGGCGTCGTACTCGGCGCGCTCCAGCGTGCGGGAGATGACGATCTTGGGGGTGCGGCGCCACACCGGCGCGAACGCGAGGTTGTGCGGGTCCTGCGACAACTGCTCCGCGCGCGGCCAGTAGTGCGACATCAGGTCCCACACCCGGCGGCCGTAGAGGAAGGCGTCCGCCCGGCCGGTCAGCTCGATGGAGTACGCGGACAACTCCGGCCCCATGACGGGCCAGTCGAACTCGCCGTTCGGTCCCTCGATGAACCCGTCGACGGACTGGTGCACCCAGTGGACGAGCTTGCGCATGGCGACGACCTCCTGCCCGGCAGCGCCCCCGGCGGGCGCCGTCACCGATGGGTCGGAGCCACCTGGCCGGATCCGACACGCAACCCTTGTTTCCTGCAGGGTTTTCCGGGATGCGGGTTCCGGACGGCGTACCGGCTACTTCCGCCAGGCGGGGGCCATCCGCTCGGACATCTCCCGCCAGAAGGTCCGCAGGTCGTTCCGGTTGACCGCCTGCCAGCCGGCCCGCCCGGGCGATCGGAACCGGGTGCCCACCAGGTCGATCTGACGAGCGCAGAAGGCCTCGTCCATCTGGTACGGCAACTGGTCCCCCTTCGGCGGCAGGGGACACAGCCGGAAGGGGCAGTCATCGATGCAGGTGGAACCCGGCTGGACGTCGTTGGCCTGGCGACGGCTCAGGGTGACCCGCATGGCGGTGCGGTCGATGGTGAGGCACGGGGGCAGCTCGGCCCGGCTGGCCCGGCTGAGCCGGCGGGCCCGCTCGTCGTTGTCCCGTCCCCGGTCCGCGAGGTTGAGCAGCAGCATCACGTCGGCCAGCAGCCGCTGGGCCCGCGGCTCCAGCACCGCCCAGCCGTGCGAGGGCGGCAGCCAGGAGTCCTGGAGCCGGCGGATGCCCGGCTGCGGGCTGACCGACCCCACCCGCCCGACGATCTCCCGCTCGTCCAGCCAGCAGTGCCGCTCGGGATGACGGTCGATCAGCGCCTCGACGCAGAGGTCCGCGACCGCGCGGACGAGCGGGTGGGCCGTGCCGCTGCCGGGTTCCGGGGCGCGGCTGCCGCCCCCGGCGATGGAGGTCCAGAAGCCGACCAGCCCCCGCGGGTCCGAGCCGTGTCCCCGGTCGCGCAACACCTCGCCCGGATCGCGGGGCAGCGCCAGCAGGGTGAGCGCCTGGATGAGCACCAGGTGGGAGTACCAGAACCGGGAGTGCCGCAGCGCCTTCTCGGCCTCCTCGATCAGCACGCTGCGGTGCGCCGGGTACGCCCGACAGTTGGCCGCCAGCCGGAACCCCTGCGCCAGCGTGATCTCGTAGACCCGCGCTCCGTCGGAGGCGTCGGTGGCCAGGCGGTGGACCCAGCGGCGTAGCGTGTCCCGGGCGACGCCCCGCCAGTCCGGTTCGTCGGGGGCGTGCTCGCCGTCGGCGAACAGGAACAGCGACGGCGCGATCCAGGCCCGCAGTTCCTCCAGCCGCTCCCTGCTCTGGGTGCCGGCCGCCTGCGGCGGCTCGTCGAGCAGGTCGCGCAGCGCGTGCACGGCCGCGTTGCCGCCGCTGGCGATCTCCCGGGCGGCGGCCAGCCGAGGAAGGTACGAGGTCTCGTCCGCCATCATCTGGAACAGTTGCCGATACTGCGGCTCGGGTCGCTGCCCCCGCAGGCCGGGCTCCGGCGGCCGGTCCCGCAACTGCCGGGCGGCGTCGCCGTACCGGTGCACCATCGCGGTCTTGGCATCTTCGAGGGGGCGGTCGGTGACCGAGCCGTCCCCCTGGTAATTCGGCCAGGCCTGCTGGATGGCGTCGGCCAGCCTCCGGTGGGCCGTGTGCCCGGTGGCGGCGTCCATCTCCAGCGCCGCCGCGAACATCTCCACCGCCCGCGTACGGTTGCGCGTCCCGGTCGCCGCGTCGCAGAGCCGGTGTACGAGGGTGATCGAGCGGTTTCGGGTGGCCCTGACGTCCCTGATGTCGGCGGACAGTCCCATCCGGTGCCGGACGGCGTCGCCGAGCCGCAGCCGTTTCCCGCTCGCCGCAGGCGGGTTCCGCCGCCCGTCCAGCCGTTCGAACGCCCCGCCGCTGCGCGTGTAGAGGGTGAGGGCGGAGAGCATCTCCCGGCCGGGGCCGTCGTTGTTGGCGAAGGCCCGGGCCAGGAAGTCGTCGTCGTGCAGGGCGGCGGTGAGGTAGCGGCAACCGAGGTACGCCTGGATCACGCCGTGCTGGAATCGAACCCCGTCCTGCTGCTTCACCACGATGTTCAACCCGTCCCCGGTGGTTTCGGCGAGCCCGAGGTCCTGCGGGTTGTCGGCGCTGAGCTTGCGCAGCCGCGTCCGCAGCTCGGCCAGGATCCACCGACGGCCCGCGTCGGGCCCGTCGTCGGCGCCGGCGAGTTCGGTGGTACGCACCGACAGCCGGTTGTTGCGCAGCCCGATGCAGGCGAGCGCGGAGAGCACCTCGATCGCGTCGGCCCGTTCGGTCTGGGGCATGCCGTAGTCCTCGTACAGGTCCCCGGCCGTGATGGCGTCGCACCACTCCTCCAGCAGGCTCCAGCGCAGTGCGGATCTGCCCTCGTCCCTGGATCGGACGTGGTCGAGGCGGTCCACCTCGTGCAGCTGGCTGATGACCCGCAGGAAGAACGGCGAGTCGGCGACATCGGCCGCCTTGACCAGCCCGGCGATCCCGTCCCACTGGTTGCCCGCGTTCGAGCGTCGACCGCGGGCTTGTACGTACTCCAGGGCGGCGCCCTGGGAGAGCGGATCCAGCTGCAGCAGCAGCGCGTCCAGCCCGCGCAGCGGATCGTCGGGCCGCGAGGCGACCACCAGCGGGAGACGCTCGCGCACCGCACCGCGCATGGCCTCCCGCAGTACGCTGTCCCGGTCGGCCGGCTGGGCGGAGTCGGCGAGGACCTCCTCCAGGCCGTCGGCCAACACCACGACGCGGTTCTCCAGCCAGAGCCGCCGCCACACCTTGTCGGCCTCACCGGCGGCGTGCAGCCGGGTGTCGATGGTGCGTTGGAACTGTTCCAGCGCGAGCTGGTGGAAGTTCAGCTTCTCCGGATCGGTGACGGTCCGAAGGTCGACCCCGATCGGTACGACCTTGGTGGCCATCAGCATCTCCGCCAGGCGGACCAGGGTTGCCGTCTTGCCGGTGCCGATGCTCCCCACCAGCAGCAGCGGCCGCCGGCTGCGTTCGTCCTGTAGCCGCTGGATCATGAGTTTGCACAGTTCGTCGCGGCCGACGACGTGGCTCGCGTCGACGTCGCGTTCGGCGGTGGGCAGCAGCATGCGCAGGTTGCGCAGGGCGTTGCGGTCGTACCAGCGGCGGACGGGGCCGTACCGCCAGAAGAGGAAGACCGCCAGTCCCAGCGCCAGCGCCAGCGGGCCCTTGACGAACCCCTCCACCTGCCCGCAGTAGTACGACCTGGGCGGCTCCCCCGCGCACCACGTCGACATGGGCAGGAAACCGGGCTCGGTGTCGAGGACCGTCAGAACCAGGGAGAAGACGGTCCACACCACGAGCACGCCGGCGGTGGCGAGGATGGCCCACCGCAGCCTGCGGTGGTACCGCCAGCCCATCCGCTGCTCGACCCGCTCGTCCGTCCGCCGACGGCGGCTCCGCTCGGTCTGGCGTTCCCGTCGGGTGCGCCACCTGCGCCTGCGCTGGCGTAACCACAGCTCGGTCGCCCAGACCGGGCCACGTCTCGGCCCGCGCATGGACACCCCCATGATCCACATGGCCGCCTACGGCACAGCGGGCCACACCTGCCCTCCACACCCAAGCTACTGCCCCCTGCCGCAGCCCAGTGCCTGGTTACGGCGAATCCCGCGGCGCCAGGGCCGCTGTCGGCACGACGGCGGTGGGCAGTTGGGTGCCGGTGCCGGTGCCGACGCCCGATGGCCCCCTGCCTGGTGGCACCCCGACGACCGTCGACCGTTGGCCTTTCACATTGATTCTGGTATATTTCCGGCGAAGGGGATCAAGGTAGCCACAAAACTGGGGAGCTTCGTCTCGTAATGTTTATGCATCGCTGGTGCTGGATGGCGCACCGAACCTTCCATCGCGATCCAGGCGGCGGCGCGCAGTGTCAGAGAGTCTACCCGGTTCCGCCCTGACTGCCAGCCCGACGCGCTTCCTGACGAAGCTCCCACAGCCTGCGGCGCCGGCAGCCGGTGTTGCGAAAAGCGTCTCGACCGAGCTGCCGCATCAGCACCCGAGCGGCACCGCCGGCTATTTCCCGGCGCGTCGGCAAATGACATCAGGCGGGCCCGCACGAGCCTGCCCTTGGTCAGCCCGCCGACTCCTACCCGACCTGTCCGGGCAAAAGGTTGCCGGCGTGCCGTCACAACAGTCAATTGTGGAGACCCGCACATGGAAACTGCCGCCGCAGAACTGAAACGCCCGGAGGTCGCAGCCTCCGCCGACGACGTCCGCTCCGGTTGGTCGCTGGTTCCCGTCGCGCTGCTGCGCCAGGCCGGTTTCCCCCTCTCGCTGCTGGACCGGCTCGTGGACGCCCCGGCGGTCCGGCGAGCCGAGGCCCTGCTCGACCGGCGCGACGCCACCCGCCGCCTCGCCGGGCAGGTGAAGGCGGTGCTGCGTGCGGCCGGCGCGGGCACCGGGGGCGACCTCGCCTCCGGCGTGGGCATGCTCCGGCCGTTCTCGGAGCCGGAGCTGGCCCGGCTGCGAGCCGCGCTCACGGCCCCCGAACTCCGTGTCGTCGAGAGCTACCAGGAGGCGGCCGACGACCTCGACCGGGCCTGGACCGGGCTGGACTCGTGCGTCACCGAGGGGCTGGCGAGTTCCCGCCGAGCCGTGGTGGAACTCTTCGCCGATCCGATGCTCCGTGAGGTGCTGCTGCTGTCGAACGACGCGCGGTTCGGGGACTTCTCGACGTGGCTCGACCGCGGCGCGACCGGGTCGCCCGGCCACGTACGGCGGATGACGGACCTGCTCACCATGTACCTCCAGCGGGTCACGGCGAAGAACGAGACCCACTCGCACTTCGGTCCGCTCTCGGTCGCCCGGCTGGACCCCGACGCCACGGGCGTCTCGTGGTCCACCGGGCCGCTGCGCCGGGTCGCCTTCCTCAGCCACTGGGCGGGCGAGCGCCTGGCCGAGGTGTTCAGCGCCCAGCCCGCGGCGTTCGAGTTCGTCCGACCCCGGCGCCGGCCGCTGGCCTTCGTGACCGGTTCCCGGCTCGCCCTGTACGCCTTCCGGACCACCACCGGGATGCCGGACGACTGGCGCTTCGTGGCGGTCGCCTCCGCCGAACTCGACGCCGACCAGCTGTGGCTCTGGCACCACTGCGACGGGGACCGGACGGTCGCCGAGCTGCGGGCGGCCTGGCGGCGCCGCGACCCGGCCGTCACCCGCGACCTCGACGAGGTGCTGCGGGAGCTGGTCGACCGGGACTGGCTCGTCGGCCGCTGGGAGATCCCGATCGGCTCCCCCGACCCGCTGGGCGTGCTGGCCGCGCAGCTGCGGGGCCTGGCGTCGGAGGGCCACGAGGTCGGGGCACGTGGGCTGGCGGTCGTGCGGCGGTTCCGCACGGCGCTCGACGACTTCGCGGCAGCCGCCCCGGCCGACCGTCCGGCCGCGCTGGCGGCCGTCAAGGACGACTTCGAGACGGTCGCCGGCACCAGCGCCAACCGGGGCAGCGGCACGCACTACGCCGACCGGTCCGTCCTCTACGAGGAGGCGTACGGGCGGGTCCGGGGGCTGCGCATCGGCACCGACGTCGCCGAGTTGATCAGCCACGAACTCTCCCTCGTGTACGAGATCGCGCTGCTCGGCCCCCGCCTGCGGATCCTGCGGGAACGGGAACTGCTCGCCCGGTGGGTGCGCGAGCGGTTCGGCAGCGGGGTCGAGGTCCCACTCGACCGGTTCTACGCGGACTTCCACGCCCACGGGGGCGCCCTGCGGGACGACTGCCTGCTGGTGGACCGGGAGATCGACGCCGCGTACGGGGCGGTCCTGGAGACGCTGCTCGACGGATGGACCGGGACCGAGCCCGAGGTCGTCGTCGACCGGGAACGCGTCGAGCGGGTGCTCGCCCGGTACCCGGCCGAACTGCCCGCGCTCTGCAACCCGGACGTGATGCTCGCGGCACCCGACGCGGCCGCCCTGGCCCGGGGGGACTTCCTGGCCGTGGTCGGGGACTGCCACGCCCTGCGGGAGGTGCTGACGCATTCGAGCTTCGCCCCGCTCATCCAGGCGGAGGCGCCGGAGCTCCTCGACGAGGTCCACACCCGCTACCTGGACCTCCTGGACGACGGTGAGGTGCTGGTCGACCTCGCCCGGGCCCACCCCGACAAGACGGGCGCGCAACTGGTCTATCCCTGCCCGGACCTCGAGGTCTACGGTCGCTCGCCCAAGGACCGCGACCTCGTCGTCCGACCCGGCCAACTGGTCGTCGTCGCCGACCGGGACCGACTGGAGCTCCGCGTGCGCGGCACCGGTCGGCGGATACGGCTCATGGCGCCGCTCGCGGGTGGTCCCAGCATCCGCCAGGACCCGCTCTCGCCGTTCTCCTTCCCGCGCCACTTCGGCGGCCTGGGGCTGCGCACGGATCGCCGCAGACTACCCCGGATCAGGTACGGCCGGGTGGTGCTCCAGCGGGCTCGCCGGCGGATCCCGGCGCGCGAGTTCCGGGGATGGAGCCCGGGCGTCCGGCCCGCCGGCGGGGACGCGGCCGAGTTCGCCGGGGCGCAGAGCCTGCGGCGGTCGCTCGGCCTGCCGCGGACGGGATTCGTGAAGGTCAGGGGCGAGCCCAAGCCGGTGTACGTCGACTGGTCGTCACCGTTGCTGGTACGGCAACTCTTCCGGCTGGTGCGGGGCGTCGATTCGGATGTCGAGTTCAGCGAAATGCTGCCGGATCGCGACGGCCTCTGGTTGGAAGTGGACGGAGAGAAATACACCAGTGAACTCCGGTGCGCTGTCTTCTCGCGACGAGGAATGCCTGCCCGCTGACCGCCGCGCAAACTCCATTGAAGGAGTCGAGTCGTGCCCAGATGCTGCATCGTGCAACTCCCGTTCCCGTCGACCCGGGAGCCGGACCGAAATCTCGCCGACTACTACCTGGACTACGACAAGGTGTTCCGCCAACTCTTCCCGGAGTACTTCATCCCCTCCGGGGGGCTGTGGGAGATGCCGTTGTGGGTGGCGCACCTGACGGCGCTGATGGACAGCGCCGGCTTCGAGTCCACCTTCCAGGACCTGTCGAGGACCCCCGCCGAGGTCACCGCGTGCGTCGAGGCGCTGCTGGACGCGACCGTCCCGGGCGAACTGGTGCTGGCGTCACCGCTGGCCCAGAACTTCCGACTGACCCTGGACGTCGCGCGCCGGCTGGAGGCCGCGGGACGACGTGTCGTCCTCGGGGGCAACATGGCACCGCTCGCGCCGAAGGACGCCGTGCACCTCGTGCACCGCGGCCAACTGGACGTCGGCTTCGCCCGCCGGATCAGGGTCCTGGGCGGCAGCGACGGCGGCGAGAGCGAGAAGGCGACCCGGCGGGGACTGTCGGCGGAACGCATCACCTGGACGCCGGAGTACCGGCACCTCGAGAACTACGGCGGCAGCGTGCCGCTCATCCGGCTCAACGCGAGCCACGGCTGCCTCTACGAGTGCGCCTTCTGCGGTGACGCGTGGAGCAGGCAGCTGACCCTCGTGTCGCGCGACGCCCTGGCCGCCGAGGTGGACGACATCGCCCGCCGCTTCCCCGACACCCGGTTGCTCTACATCGGCGACAAGACCTTCGGGCAGTCACGGGAGGCGGTCCAGAACCTGATCGACGTCTTCCGGGACCGTCCCGGCTACCGGTTCATCGTGCAGACCCACGTGATGCAGGTGAAGGACTGGGTCGTCGACAGCATGCGCGAGCTGGGCGTCATCGCGGTCGAGCTGGGCTTCGAGTCGGCCGACTCGGAGATGATGAAGCGGCTCAACAAGCTCTCCCGCGGCCTCGACCACTACACGGAGAAGATCCACGACCTCAGGGACGCCGGCCTGCACATCGTGCTGAACATGATGGGCGGGCTCGACGAGGAGACCGAGCAGTCGCACCGCCAGACGCTCGACTGGCTGAGCGACAACAGCGACGCGCTGTGGCTGTTCAACCTCTACAACTTCGTGCCCTACCCGCTGATCCCCGACTTCGCCCGGCTGCGGGACCGCATCGTCAACTGGGACTTCGCCGACTGGCGGGAGGACGCCCCGGTCGTGTACCGGCCCGCGCACCTCACCCCCGAGCGCAGCTGGGAGCTGTTCCAGGAGAAGGTCGCCGCCGCCCACCGCATCGTCCGCGCCTCGACGCACGACCGGACGGCCCCCCTCACCACCGCTGGATCGGAGACCCGATGACCGAGCTACCGGACTTCGCGGCGCTGCAGAACAGCGTCAAGCCAGAGGACTTCGCCGAGGATCCGCTGCCCGGCTGGGCCGGCGTGGCCACCCTGTTCGGGGCCCCGTCGGCGCGCGCCGACGAGTTGGACGTGGGCCCGGACGGGTGGGCGGTCTCCGGCATCCCGTTCGACGCGACGGCCAGCTCCCGGCCGGGCGCCGCCGAGGGGCCGCGGGCCGTACGCCAGGCGAGCCTGGTGTTCGCCAGCTACCTGCGCAGCCTGGGCGAGTGGAAGATGCTCGACACCCGCACGGGTGACACGTTCCGGTACGTCGCGCCCCGGGTGGCCGACGTCGGCGACCTGCACATCTACCCGACCGACACCGTGCGCACCTTCCAGGCGGTGGCGACGGAGAGCCAGCGACTGGCCCGGTCGGCGCCGCACCTCATCTTCCTCAACGGCGACCACTCCACGACGTTCCCGACCTTCGCCGGCTTCCGCGCCGCCCGGACGGAGGCCGGACAGTCCCGGATCGGTTTCGTCAACATCGACCACCACTTCGACTTCGGCAACACCAGCGTGCTGCACGGGCCGCTCTACCACGGCTCGAACTCCCGCCGGATCAGCGAGCTGCCCGGCATGCGGCCGGAGGACATCGCCTTCGTCGGCGTCGGCGACGTGACGAAGTACGACCAGTTCCAGGGCCTGCGGGAACGCGGCTTCCACGTCGTGCCCGGCGCCGCGATCCGCCGGGACGGCGCCGCCGTCGCACTCCGACAGGTCGTCGAGCGGCTGGGCGAGCAGTGCGACACCGTCTACGTCTCGCTGGACATCGACGTACTCGACAGCGCGTCGGCCACGGGCACCGGCCACGTGACCATGGGCGGCATCGCCGGCGGCGAGTTGCTGGACGTCTACGAGGCGCTGCGCGCGCTGCCGGTCGGCGCCCTCGACGTCGCGGAGATCGCACCGCGCTACGACCCGTCGGGCAGCACCCCGCAGATCGCCGCGCACCTGCTGTTCAACTTCCTGTTCCGTACCGGCACCGCCCCGTCCGGCCTGGCTCCCTGGGCGGCGGAGAACGCGCAGGAGGCACGATGAGATTCCCGCCCGTCGCCGCGTCCATCGACTGCGCCGATCTGCTGCGTGCCCCGGACCGCCGGGACGAGGTCACCCACCGGCTGGCCGCCGAGGCCGTCCGGCTGCTCACCACGACCGGCTTCGCGGTGTTCCGCATCGGCCGGCTCCGGCTCGGTGTCGAGGAGAGCCGCGGGCTCGCCCTCGGCCTGGCCGAGCAGGTCCGCAGGACCCTGATCGACCGGGGCGCCCCCGACCGGATGCGGCTGGAGGTCGACAAGCCCCAGCAGACGTACGTGCCCGACGGGTACCAGACGCGGACGCTGCTGCCGCACCACGACGGGCAGCACTGCTCCTACCTGACGCCCAGCCTGCTGGACGCGCCCGACTGGGATCCGGCGCTGCGCGAGTTCGGCTCCTCCGGGTACACGACGACACCGGCGCACAAGATGTACCAGGGCATCTTCCTGGCCGATCCCGGCGAGGGGCTGAGCGTCACGACCTACTACGACTGGCTCGCCGTCATCGACGGCGTGGTCCGCGCACGCGACCTCGCCACCGGACCCGACTTCGCGGCCGACCCGGTCGCGGCGACGGCCCGCTGGTTCGGCGCGAACCTGCGGGCGATGGCCGAGCGCCAGCCGGAGCACGGCTGCCCCTACCCCTCCCCCGGCGCCATGCTCGGCCTCGCCGAACCCATGTGGCACGGCATCTCCTTCCACCACGCCGAGAACGACCTCGACGCCGAGAGCCGGAAACGCTACCCCGCGGCGGTGCCGCTCGCCGAGCGCTGCCCGTGCGGCCGCTGCACGGGACCGGCCGCCCGGCTGTACTGCCACCAGACCCTGGCGGCCACGGGGCTGAACTGGACGGAGTTCCGCGACCGGTGGGAGGTCATGGCTCCGGGAGAACACTGCGACCTGCTGCTCGGGCACAACCTGACCATGCTGCACGGCGGCCTCGCCGGCGGCCCCGGCCGGCTGCTGGAGCCGCTCTGCCTGGTGGTCGACACACCGACCGGCCCGGAGTACGAGCGCTGGCTCGCCGCGGCCTGGCGGCGGCGGTTGCCGGAGGTGGGCTGATGCCCGGTGTCGCGGCGACCGTGGCCACACCGGTCGACCTGCACCTGCACACCCGCTGCTCGGACGGCGACGAGACACCGGCCGGGTTGGCGGCCCGGTGCCTGGCCGCCGGCCTGCGGATCGTCGCCGTGACCGACCACAACACGATGGCGGGCGTCGAGCCCTTCGCCCGCGCCGCCGGGGAAGCCCTCACGGTGCTGCCGGGCTGCGAGATCACCGCCACCTGGCGCGGCGAGGAGGTGCACTGCCTCGCGTATCTCGTCGACCCGGCCGACCCGGTCCTCGGCGAGCGGCTGCGCCGGGTGCACGACGGGGAGCTGGCCTGGTGGCGGACGTGGGCGCGGCGGGCCGAGGAGCTGGGCGTGCCGCTCGGCTGGGCGCGGGTGGCCGCCCGGCTGGGCGGCGACCGGGTCGCCTACGTGGGCGACTACCTGGCGCTGCTGGCCGAGGTGGCCGGCGAGGATCCCCGCTTCCGCGGGTACGGGCCGGACACCTACTGGAAGATCGCCGAGGACTGGTGCCGGCCGGGTCAACCGTTGCACGTGCCGCAGCCCTGGCGTCCGCACCTGACCGAGGCGCTGAGGTGGGTGGCCGACGCCGGTGGGGTCGCGGTCCTCGCCCACCCGGCCGCGCTGCTGGCGTCGATGTCGGACGCCGAGTGCCTCGGCACGTTGCGGGAGTGGGCGGCGGCCGGGCTGGCCGGGCTCGAGGTCTGGACCAGCTGGCACACCCCTCGGGAGAGCGCCCGGCTGGAGCGGCTGTGCGCCGCCGCCGGGCTGACACCCACCGTCGGCTCGGACTACCACGGCCCACGCGTCAAACGGTGGGTGTCCGCCCCCGGGCTGCTGCCGGCGCCGGTCGCCGAGCCGTACGCCCTGGTCGACGCCCTGCGCGGGCGTCGGGCCGGACACGTCAGCGGGGTGCGCCGATGACCACGGACAGCGTTGCGGCCACCGCGCCGGGCGACGGCGCGTTCCGGGCGACCGAGGCGACGTGGCACCTGATGCCGGTCGTCGTCCTGCGGCAGGCCGGTTTCCCCATGGAGCTGCTGGAACCGCTCGTCGCCCCGGAGGCGGGCGCGGAGGCCGACGATCTGCTCGCCCGGCGGGCCGCCCTGATCGCGCGGGCCGACGAGGCGCGGGGCCTGCTGCGGTCGCACCGGGTGGCGGGCCGGCAGCGGGTGTCGTCCCGGATCGGCCAGTTGCGCCCGATCCCGGCGGACGACTACGCGGCCGTGGCCGCCGAGCTGCCCGAGTCGGCCGCGTCGGTGCTGCGCGCGTACCAGGAGGGCGCCGCCGCGCTGACGCGGGCGTGGTCGGCGTTCGGCGAGCGTCACCGGCAGCGCCTGGAGGCGGCTGGTCTCGCGGTCGTCGCCGCCTTCGCGGATCCGGCGCTGCGGGAGGTGCTGCTGCTGTCGAACGACGCGGCCTACCCCGGGTTCGCGGCCTGGCTCGACTCGTTCCGGGCCGGGCCCGAGGCGTTCCGGGGCGAGGTGGGGCGGCGGACCCGGAAGATGACCGACCTGCTCACCATGTACCTGCAGCGGGTCACGACGAAGAACGAGACCAACTCCCACTTCGGGCCGTTCACCGTCGGACGGGTCGGCGCCGCCCCGGGCATCACCTTCGCGGCCGGGGGCTCGCTGCGGCGCCACGCCTGCTTCGCCCACTGGGCCGCCGAACGCCTCGCCATGGCGGCGGGCGAGATCCCCGAGCTGGCCGGGTACGTGCGTCCGCGGCGGCGGCCCCTGGCCTTCCTGCGCGACGGCCGGCTCGACCTGTACGCGTTCACCACGCGGGACGGCCTCGACACCGAATGGCACTTCCGGCACGTCGCGCGGACCGACGTGTCGCCGGCCGAGGAGCGGCTCTGGCGGCGCTGCGACGGTGAGCGCACGCTCCGCGAGCTGCGCGCCGAGTGGCAGGAGTACGGCGCCGGCAACGGGCGGTCGTTCGACGAGGTGCTGTCCGCACTCGTGCGCGACGAGCAGCTCATCGCGGAACTGGAGGTTCCGGCCGGCGACTCCCGTCCGCTGGCCGCCCTGCGCGAGCTGCTGCCCGCCGACGACGAGCACGCCCGGCCGGTCCTCGACGAGGTCGCCGCGTTCGAGCGCGACCTGGTGCGGTTCGCCGCCGCGCCGCCGGCCGCCCGCCCCGGGCTGCTGGCCGAGGCGAAGGCCCGCTTCGAGCGGCTCACCGGCGGCCCGGCGAACCGCAACAGCGGACTGCACTACGCCGACCGCGCCATCCTCTTCGAGGAGGCCCACTCGCCGCTGCGGGAACTCACGATCGGACCCGACGTCGCGCGCTTCGTCGCCGACGAGCTGTCCATCGTGTACGAGGTGGTACTGGCCGGGCCGCGGCTGCGCATGCGGCGCGAGATGCGGGTGCTGACCCGGTGGCTGACCGAGCGGTTCGGCCCCGGGGTGGAGGTGCCCCTCGACCTGCTGTACGCGGAGTTCATCGCCGACCGCGACCGGCTCGCCGCCGAGTGCGCGCCGATCGACGCGGAGCTGGCCGCCCTGGACGAGGCGATCATGTCGACGCTGCTGGGTGCCGACACCGACCGCTCCGAGGTGGTCGTCGACCGCGCGCGGATGGCGGAGGTCCTCAAGGAGTGCGTCGCCCACCCGTCGGCGGTGTGCAACCCGGACGTGCTGTTCGCCGCGCCGAGCCGGGAGGCCCTGGCCGCCGGCGACTTCACGGCGGTGATCGGTGACTGCCACGCCGTACGCGAGGTCATCACCCACACCAGCTTCGGCCCGCTCGTGCAGGAGCGCGCGCCGGACCTGCTCCCCGAGGTGTACCAGGGCTACCTGTCCCTGCTCGACGAGGACGAGGTGCTGGTCAACCTGACCCGGGGACACCCGGACAAGTCCTCCACCCAGCTCTGCTACCCGTGCCTGGACCTGGAGGTCTACGGGCGCTCCCGGCAGCGGCGCGACCAGGTGATCCAGCCGTCCCAGCTGTACGTGACGGTCCGGGACGGGCGGGCGGAGCTGCGGGCGTACGGCGTCACCGGACGGATCCGGCTGATGGCGCCGCCGGCCGGCGGGCCGAGCATCCGGCAGGATCCCCTGTCGCCGTTCTCGTTCCCCCGGCACTTCGGCGGGGTCGGCCTCCAGACCGCCGTACTGGCGCACGTGCCGCGGATCCGGTGCGGGCGGGTGGTGCTCCAGCGGGAGACGTGGCGGGTGCCGGCCGACCGGCTGCGCGGGCTGGCGTACTCCGGCGACCGGGTGGCGGCGGACGACGCCGCCGAGTTCCTGGCCGCGCGCCGGCTGCGCGCCGAACACGGCCTGCCGCGGCACGTCTTCGTGAAGCTGCCCGGCGAGCCGAAGCCGATCTACGTCGACTGGGAGGCGCCGCTGCTCGTCCGCCAACTGTGTCGCCTGGCCAGGCGGGCCCGGGGGACGGTGGAGATCAGCGAGATGCTGCCGGGGCCCGACCAGCGGTGGTTCGCCGTGGACGGACAGCGGTACACGACGGAACTGCGCTGTGCGGTGTTCTCTCCCGGGCGGCCCGGCTGATGGAGCGGAGTACCGGCGTCGACGTGGCGGCCGGCGGCGGCACCGCCGCGCGTTGGCTGGTCGGCGCGGCGGGCGTCTCCGCCCTCGGAGACGGCATCCGGTTCGCCGCGCTGCCCCTGCTGGCGACGGTGCTGTTGCGGGACGGCTTCCAGGTGGCCGTGGTGACCGCGGCCACGACGCTGCCCTGGTTGCTGTTCGGGCTGCCCGCCGGCGCCTACGCGGACCGGGTCGACCGGCGCCGGCTCATGGTGCGGGCCGACCTGCTCCGCGCGGGGACGCTGGTGGCCGCGATCGGCCTGCTGGCGGCCGGGTGGCTGACCCTCTGGCCGTTGGTGGCGGTCGCGTTCCTGCTCGGTGTCGGCGAGGTGCTGTTCGACTGCGCCGCGTTCGCGTTCCTGCCGAGCGTGGTGCGGCCCGAGCGGCTGGAGACGGTGAACTCGCGCCTGTTCGCCGTCCAGACGCTCTGCCGCGACCTGCTCGGCCACGTGCTGGGCGGGGTGCTCTTCGCGGCCCACCGCCTGGTGCCGTTCGCGGTGGACGCGGTCTCCTTCCTACTCTCGGCGGCGCTGCTGGCCAACATCCGCGGCCCGGCCGCCGCGCCGGCGGCACCCGCGACGGACGGCCACGCCGGCGTACGGCTGTGGCGGGACATCCGGGACGGGGTCGCCTACGTGGCGGGCGATCCCCTGCTGCGCGTGTTGACGGTGACCGCCGGGCTGATCAACGCGGTCTACCTCGGCCAGATAGCCGTCTTCGTCATCCTCGTCCGGGAGGTCCTGGGGCTGCCGTCCGCGGCCTACGGCCTGCTGGTGTCCGCCGGTGCGCTGGGCGGAGTGCTCGGCGGTGCGGTGGCGGCCGCCGTCGCCCGATCGGCCGGGCGGGTGCCGGCGCTGCTCGGCAGCCTGGCGCTGATCGGCGCGGCGGGCCTGGGTGTGGCGGCGACCGCCAGCACGGCCGTGGTGGCGGTCGCGTGGGCCGCGGGCGGCGCCGGGATCATGGTGTGGAACGTCGTCGCGGTCTCGCTGCGGCAGTCGATCATCCCGGATCGGTTGCGGGGCCGCGCCACGGGCGTCTACCGGCTCGTCGCCTGGGGGATGATGCCGTTCGGCGCGCTGGCCTTCGGCTGGGTGTCCGACACGGCCGGCCCGCGGGGGGCGTTCGCCGCCGGCGGGGTGGTGCTGCTGGCCCTGTGCCCGCTCGTCGCGCCGGCCCTTAGGCGGGACGGCCGGGCCGGGTGAGGCGGGACGGCCGGGCCCGGTGAGGCGGGACGGCCGGGCCCGGTGAGGCGGGACGGCCGGGCCCGGTGAGGCGGGACGGCCGGGCCCGGTGAGGCGGGACGGCCGGGCCGGGTGAGACAGGCCGCCGGCGGCCGGACGGAAGACGAGAACGACGCGAGAGACGAGGTACCGCGTGGACGCCCGAGAAGACCTGATGGAACGCCTCGCCACCCGCTGGCGGCTCGACAGCCTGGAGCTGATCGGCCAGGGGCTCGAGTTCACCGTCTACCGGGGACTCGCCACGGGACGGCGGCCCGTGGTGCTCCGACTGGCCCCGCGCAGGTTCGACTCGAACGCGAACGATCCCGGGGTGGACACCCGGGCCCTGCTGATCCAGGAGTACGAGATCACCCGGCACCTGTCCGGCCTGGGCTTCCCGGTGGCCGAGCCGGTGAGCATCCACCTCGGAAACGACGCCGGCAGCACCCCGGGCGGCGCGGCGGGGGACCTTCCGGACGTCCTGGTCTCGCGATACGTCGACGACGACGGCAGCCCGCTCGACTGCCACGATCTCGGCCGGTTGCTGGCCCGCCTGCACCGACTGCCCCCACCGCCGCGCGTGCTTCCCGCCGCGACGGAGGGCCTGCGCGGCGCGGAGGTGATCGCCACCAGGCTGCGGCGGCGCTGGAACGAGATCGGCCGGCTGGTGGCCGACTGGCCCGCCGGGCCCGATGCCGCGCTGCTGCTGAGCCGGCTCGCCGGCGTCACCGGCGCCGGCCTCGTGCACCTCGACGTACGCAGCGCCAACATCCGTCGCGCCCACGGCCGGACGGCGGCGCTGCTGGACTGGTCCAACGCCCTGCTCGGGGACGCCACCGTCGAGTTCGGCCGGCTCGTCGAGTACGCCCGCTACCCCGAGAACGAGCTGGACGTCGCCGCCGTACGCGCCGGGTACGCGGCCTGCGCCGAGGTGCCCCCGCCGGACGACCCGGCGCTGCTGGTCTGTCGGCTCGACGCGGCGGTGATGCTCGCCCTGGTCTTCCTGTCGGAGGCCCCCGATCCGGAGCGCGGTCTGCCGGCGGCCGCCCATGCCCGCGACCTCGCGGACCGGCTGGCCGTCGGCGTCCGCTGACCACCCGTCCTACGCCGGCGACGTCCTCTGGCAGCCGGGCGCCGACCGCTGACCACCGCCCCGGGTCGACCCACCGGCGACCCACCGGCGGGCCTCGCCTCGGGAGGTCAGCCGCGCCGGCCCTGCAGCCAGCGGAGCAGGCCGGGAGGAAGGCCGCTCCGGTCGGACTGCTGCTGCGGCCGCGTGGGCTCGACCGGGCGGTGCACCTCGCCGGCCAGCTCGCGGCTGGGTGCGGTGAAGTCGCGTACCGGCTGGCCGGCCACCGCCGTGCTGATCACCCGGGCCACGGCGTCGATGACCCGGGCCTGCACGGCCGAGCCGACGGAGTCGCCCGGGTCGTCCGGGTTGGCGGCGATGCCGGCGACGGCCGCCTGCGGGGTGAAGCCGACGAAGGTCTCCGTGGCGTTCTCCTCGGAGCTGCCCGTCTTTCCGGCGACCGGGCGGCCCACGATCCGGTCCACGGCGGTCGCGGTGCCGCCGTCGCACTGGCCGTACGTGGTCTGCTGGCCGACCGGGCAGCGCGCCGCGTCGGTGGCCGCCCGGGCCACGTCGGTGTCGAGCACCTTCTTGCAGGACGGCTCGCCGACGGGCACCTTCTCGCCGTTGCCGGCGGTCACCGAGACCACCGGCAGCGGCGTGCAGTACGTCCCCTCGGCGGCCACGGTCGCGTACGCGTTGGCCAGGTCGAGCGGGGTGGTGGCGGCCACCCCGAGGGTGAACGACCCCCAGTTGGCCGCGTCGTCGCGGGCGAAGTTTGCGTCGGCGTCGGCCCGGAACCGGATGCCCAGGCGCTGCGCCATCTCGACCACCTTGTCCTCGCCGACCTGCTCGGCGAGCCAGACGAAGTAGGTGTTCACCGAGCGGCCGAAGCCGTCCCACATGGTGCGGTAGCCGTCCATCCACTGCGGGTTGGCGTTCGCGGGGCACCACTTGCCGTCGCAGTTGCCCTCGCCCCCGTCGGGGTACCGGGTGGGCAGCTTGCTGGGCGCGTCGAAGCCGGTGGCCAGGGGCCGCCCGGACTCCAGCGCGGCGAGCATGGTGAACAGCTTGAACGTGGAGCCGGCCTGGTAGCCGTCGACACCGCCGCCGCCGGAGATCAGCGGGTTGACGGTGTTGGGGTGGTTGGCCTGCCCGGCCGGGTTCGCGTCGAGGCTGTAGTGCCGGTTGACGGCCATGGCCAGCACCCGGCCGGTGCCCGGCTGGACGGCGGCGATCGGCAGGGCACGCTTGTTGTCGTACCCGTAGACGGCGGTGGCCTGCTGCTGCGCGGTGGCCTGGATCTTCGGGTCCAGCGAGGTGACCACGGTGTAGCCGCCCCGGCGCAGCGCCTGCTCGCGCTCGTCCACTGTCGCGCCGAAGGCGGGCTGGGTCAGCCACCACTGCCGCAGGTAGTCGCAGAAGAAGCCCCAGTCGTCGTGGCCGTCGGCCACAGCGGTGCAGCCGTTGGGCTGCGCGGTGGGGTGCAGGGCGAGCTTCTCGGCCTTCGCCGCCGCGGCCTGCTGCGCGGTGACCGCGCCGGTGGCGACCATCGAGTCGAGCACGTACGCGCGCCGGGCCAGCGCCGCGTCGGCGTTCCCGCCGATCGGGCTGTACGCGTCCGGGGACTGCACCAGCCCGGCGAGCAGGGCCGCCTCGGCGAGGGTCAGGTCCGCCGGCGCCTTGCCGAAGTAGCGCTGGCTGGCCGCCGCGATCCCGTACGCGCCGGCGCCGAAGTACGCGATGTTGAGGTAGCGGTTGAGGATCTCGTCCTTGCTCAGCCGCTGCTCCAGCGCCGTGGCGTACCGGATCTCCTGGAGCTTGCGCCCGACGGTCTGCTCGGTGGCGGCCGCCCGCTGCTCGGCGGTGCGGTTCGGGTCGGTCTTGAGCACGTTGCGGACGTACTGCATGGTCAGCGTCGAGCCGCCCTGCTCGGTGCCGCCGGTGACGTTGGCGACGAGGGCGCGGGCCAGGCCGCGCAGGTCGGCGCCGCCGTGGTCGTAGAACCGCCGGTCCTCGGCGGCGACGATGGCCTGGCGCATCACCGGGGCGATCTCGGTCAGCGGCACGTCGGTGCGGTTCACGTCGTAGAACGTGGTGATCAGCGTCTTGCCGTCGCTGGCGTAGACGTACGACCGCTGCGGGGTCGCCGGGGTGCGCAGCGCCGCGGGCAGCGCGGCGTACGACCCGATGGCCGACTTCGCGGCCCAGCCGAGCAGCAGGTTGCCCGGCAGCGCGGCGACCGCCAGGGCGAGGCCGGCGAGTAGGCCGGCGAGCAGCACGGTGAACAGCCGCGACAGGGGAGCCATGGCCCCAAGGATTGCCACGAAAGCCGCGATCCGGCCAGCCCGGCCGGCGATTGTCAGCGAATTCACCGCGGCCTGCCAGCACTCTCTCTGCCGAACCCACCCACCCCGCCCCCAACGGGACGCGTCAAGATCCGCGCAGTTTCCCAGAAACTGTGGCCTGCCGTCGCGCTGAAGTGACACTTTCCGTGAACTTGTCCGGATCTTGGATCGCGCAGGGCAGGCCCGGCGCGGGGGGGGGGGCAACCCGGGCGGGGCGGCGTCAGCCGGCGGCGACGGGGCCGCCCGGCCCCGCGACGGCGCCGCCACCCGGGGCGGCGGTGGCGACGCTGGCGCTGGCCGCGTCCCGGACGATCGCCGCCGGCAGCAGCCGGCCGGAGCGGTAGCCGATGCCGATCCCGGCGATCAGCACGAAGAGCGCCCCGAACGTCTGCAGCGAGCCGACCAGCGCGCCGCCGACGCCCAGCAGCGGAGCGGCGACCATCAGCATCCCGCCGTCGGCGATGCTGAAGGTCCCGGAGCGCGCCACCGCCCAGCCGGTCAGGAACCAGCCGACGGTGTAGCAGCCGGCGCCGACCAGGACGAGCGTGCGGGCCGTGGTGCCGAACACCGGGGCCTGCTCGGCCAGCCCGGCGAAGGGCAGCATGAGCACGGTCCCGGCGATGCTGACCAGCAGCCCGGCCACGGCCGACCCGCGGCTTCGGGTGGCGGCGAGCAGGCCGGTCAGGGCCAGCAGGGCGAGCAGGCCGAGCCAGACGGCGGCGACCCAGCCGAGCAGGTACAGCGGCCGGCCGTCGGCCGGGTACGGGTCGTTGCCGACCCCGCCGTCGCTGGCCATCGCCACCACGCCGTACAGCAGCGCGTACGCGGGCAGCAGCCAGACCGCCGCGCGGCCGAGGCGGCGCAGCGACCACGCCCAGGTGGCGTTGGTCGCCGGGCCGGGCGGCGCCGGTTCGACGATGAACGGCAGCACCCCGAACCCGCCCCCGGTACGCCGGGTGCCCAGCGGCCCGGCCGGGTCGTGCGCGCCGGGCACGGCCGCCCTGGAGAAGATCTTGTTCGCCGGGTCCCTGTCCATGCGTCACCTCGCTGCGCTCTTCGGCGGAGCCGGGGCGCGCCGCGGCGCCCCGTTCCTGGTCACCACCCGTCCCTCGGGACCGATCGTGTCAGGCACCGGAGCGCCGCATGAGGATTTCTCTCATTCCCGCCCGGTCCTCGGCCGGGCCGCCGTCAGCCCCGTTCGCGCCGGTCGGCCGGGTCGTTCAGCAGGCTCGCCGGGGACA
The DNA here is from genome assembly GCF_043198215.1 of Micromonospora sp. NPDC048830. NCBI lineage: Bacteria > Bacillati > Actinomycetota > Actinomycetes > Micromonosporales > Micromonosporaceae > Micromonospora > Micromonospora sp. NPDC048830. The sequence goes on along the minus strand of NZ_JBICUP010000043.1, from coordinate 25,186 downwards.
CCGGCTCGGGCGCCGGCAGCCCCTGCGCGCCCTTGCCGCCGCTGGCCTGCGCCTCGGCGACGCGTACCTCGTCGTGGATCTCCTGGGCCGCGGTCGCCGCCGCCCGCGCCGCCTCGGCGGCCTCCCGCTCCACCTCGCCGGCGTCCCTGGCCGCCTCCGGCGACGGCACGTCGCCGACCATGTCGGCCAGCCCGCCCAGCGCGCCGCCCATCCCCTCCAGGGCCTTGGTCAGCTCCGCCGGGACGATCCAGACCTTGTTCGCGGTGCCGTTGGCGATCTGCGGCAGCGCCTGCAGGTACTGGTAGGCGAGCACCTTCTGGCTCGGGTTGGCCTGGTGGATCGCGTCGAACACCGTCCGGATGGCCTTGGCCTGGCCCTCGGCCTGGAGGATGCGGGCCTGCCGGTCACCGTCGGCGCGCAGCACCGCCGCCTGCTTCTCGCCCTCCGCGGTGAGGATCTGCGACTGCTTCAGGCCCTCGGCGTTGAGGATCGCCGCCCGGCGGTCCCGCTCGGCGCGCATCTGCTTCTCCATCGAGTCGCGGATGCTCGGCGGCGGCTCGATGGCCTTGATCTCCACCCGGGTGACCTTGATGCCCCACCGGCCGGTCGTCTCGTCCAGCACGCCGGACAGGTGCCGGTTGATCTCCTCCCGGCTGGTCAGGGCCCGCTCCAGGTCGAGCGAGCCGATGACGTTGCGCAGCGTGGTGACGGTGAGCTGCTCGATGGCCTGGAGGAAGTTCGAGATCTCGTACGTCGCGCGGACCGAGTCGACGACCTTGAAGTAGAGCACCGTGTCGATCGAGACCACCAGGTTGTCGGAGGTGATCACGGGCTGCGGCGGGAAGCTGACGACCTGCTCCCGCATGTCGACCTTGGTGCGGACCGCGTCGATGAAGGGGACCAGCAGGTTCAGCCCCGGGTTCAGGGTGCGCTTGTACCGCCCGAGGCGCTCGACGACGTCCTGGCGCTGTTGCGGCACGATCCGCACCGCCTTGATCAGGGTCACCACGGCGATCAGCGCCACGGCGACCAACAGCACCGTCACAAACTCCATACCCTTCACCCTCTCGTTCCGGGCAGTTCGCCCGGGGAAGAAACGTCGTCCTGCCACACCAGGGCCGTCGCGCCCTGGACCTTGATCACCTGCACCCGCTGACCGGGCGCGAAGCTCTGCGTCGCGTCGTACGAGCGGGCGCTCCACAGCTCACCGTCGATCTTGACCAGGCCGCGCTCGGCGTCCACCGGCTCCAGCACCAGCGCGCTGACCCCCTCGATCGCCGCCACCCCGAACGGCTGGTCGCCGAGGGCGGGCCTGGCGTGCCGCCGGATCGCCGGCCGGGCCACCGCCACGGTCAGCGCCGAGACCACCGCGAAGACCAGCGCCTGCACGGCTGTCGGCGCGCCCAGGGCCGCCGCCCCGGCCGCGGCGAACGCGCCGACGGCGAACATGATCAGAAAGAGCGTCGTCGTGAGGATCTCGGCGACCGCCAGCACCACGCCCAGCACGACCCAGAACACCGCGTCCACCCCCCGATCGTGACATGCGGAAGCACGTGCGGCCCGTTGGCAAGATCAGTAAGCTCGGCGGCGCCCGTGCCGAGCAGTGGAGGATCGCCGTGTCGCTACCGCCCGAGACCGTCCGCCGGGTCGACGCCCTCGTCGCCGAGGCGCAGGCCGCCGGCCGTACGCCCTCGCTCGTGCTCGGGGTGGTCCGCGACGGGCGGCTGGCACACCTGGCCGCCGCCGGGGAGCACCCGCGCCCGGACGCCGGCCTGCAGTACCGGGTCGGTTCGATCACCAAGACCATGACGGCCGTGCTGGTGATGCAGCAGCGCGACGCCGGCGCCCTGACCCTCGACGACCCGCTCGAGGCGCACCTGCCCGGCACCGGGGTCGGCGCGCTCACCGTACGCCAGCTCCTCGGCCACGCCGGCGGGCTGCAACGGGAGCCGGACGGCCGGTGGTGGGAGCGGTCGGAGGTCGGCGACCTGGCCACGGTGCTGGCCGGGGTGAGCGAGCGGAAGATCGCGTACCCGCCGCACCGGGTCTACCACTACTCCAACCTCGCGTACGGGCTGCTGGGCGGGCTGCTGGAGGCGGTCACCGGCACGCCCTGGCTCGACCTGCTCCGGCAGCGCCTCCTGGAGCCGCTGGGCATGGGCCGCACCACGTACCAGGCCAGCGAGCCGTTCGCCCGGGGGTACGTGGTGCACCCGTGGCACGACACGCTGCGGGAGGAGCCGCGCACCGACACCGGGGCGATGGCGCCGGCCGGGCAGCTCTGGTCGACGATCGAGGACCTCGTCCGCTGGGCGGCGTTCCTGGCCGATCCGGACCCGGCCGTGCTCGCCCCGGAGACGCTCGCCGAGATGTGCGCCCCCGTCGTGATCAGCGACCTGGACGCGTGGACCGGCGGGCACGGCCTCGGCGTCGAGCTCTACCGCTGCGGCGAACGGGTGTACGTCGGCCACGGCGGCTCGATGCCCGGCTACGTCGCGTGCCTGGCGGTGCACCGCCCCACCCGCACCTCGGTGGTCGGCTTCGCCAACTCGTACGGCCTGCGGGTCGGCAGCCTCGGCGCGCTCGGCCAGCGGCTGCTGACGACCGTGCTGGACGCCCTGCCGGCCCCGGTCACCCCGTGGCGCCCGGCCGACGCCCCGCCCCCGGCCGAACTGGCCGAGCTGACCGGCCGCTGGTGGTGGATGGGCAAGGAGTTCGAGTTCCGCGCCGACGCGGCGGCCGGCGAGCTGCGGGCCGGGCCGGTCGGCAACCCCTCGCTGCGGTTCGTCCCCGAGGGACCGGACCGCTGGCGGGGGCGCTCCGGCGCGCAGGACGGCGAGATCCTCACGGTGCTCCGCGACGAGGCAGGCCGGCCGGTCGCCCTGGACATCGCCACCTTCGTCTTCACCCGCACCTCGGACGAGGAGCCCTGACCGGGCCCGGAGCAGGCGATCAGTGCGCCGGCTCGGTGACGAAGTCGATCAACCGCTCCATCGAGTTGATCAGCGGCGTCTCCACGTCGGCGAAGGTGGCCACGCGGGACAGGATGTGCCGCCACATGTCGGCCGGCTCGGCCACCCCGAGTGCCGCGCAGACCCCCTCCTTCCACGGCCGCCCCGGCGGCACCACCGGCCACGCCGCGATGCCGAGCGCGGCCGGCCGGACCGCCTGCCACACGTCGACGTACGGGTGCCCGGTGACCAGCACGTGCGGCGAGGTGACCCGCGCGACGATCCGGCTCTCCTTCGAGCCGGACACCAGGTGGTCGACCAGCACGCCCAGCCGGCGACCCGGCCCGGGGGCGAAGTCGCGCACCCGGGCCTCCAGGTCGTCGATGCCGTCCAGCGGCTCCACCACGATGCCCTCGATCCGCAGGTCGTCGCCCCAGATCCGCTCGACCAGGGCGGCGTCGTGCACCCCCTCCACCCAGATCCGGCTGGCCTTCGCCACCTGCGCCCGGACGCCGTCCACCGCGATCGACCCGGATGCGGTGCGCCGGCGGGCCGCCGGCACCGGCGTCCGGGTCGGCCGGCGCAGCGTCACCGGCTGGCCGTCGAGCAGGAACGCCGCGGGCAGCAGCGGGAAGTTGCGCCGCCGGCCGTGCCGGTCCTCCAGCACCACCGCGCCCGACTCGAACCCGACGACCGCGCCGCAGAAACCGGAGTCCGCGTCCTCGACCACGAGGTCCGGCTCGGCGTCCACCTCCGGGGTCGCCCTCCGCCGCCGCCAGTCCCCCGCCAACACGTCCTCGCCGTACCGCCGCATCCGGTCACGCTAACGCCGGGCGTGCTCCCCCGCGCGGCAGCCGCGCCGGGGAAGTCGATCACGGGCGACGAAAGGCGCAGACCGGTCGCCACTGTCCCATAGGGGGCAGGTCGGGGCAGGGATCGCCGCGCCCTCGGCAGTCGAGACACAGGCGCCGGGGACGACGTACCCTCTCTTGCATGTCCTCCCCCGCAACGGGCGCGATGACGCTCGCGCCGCGCCGGTCGAGCCGGTTCGTTGCCTGGGTACGCGCGTGGCGCGCCGGGCTCGTGCCGTACGACGAGGTCGCCGAGGAGATCTCCGGCGACGAGGAGCACCTCGTCGCGGACGCCCCCGGCACCTGGACCGACGTCCCGCTGCGGGACGCGCTGCCCGTCCTGGCGAAGCTCTCTCCGGACGAGATCCGCCTGGTGCTGCCCGCACCCGGCGACCCGCGGGGGCTGCCCGGTCCGGGCGACTTCACCGGAGCGGCACTGCTCGCCGGCGAGGCGGTCGTCGCCGGGAGCCTCGGGCTGATCCCGGAGGTCCGCACCCACACCTCCGGTTCCGGGATGACCTGGGAGACGGTGCTCTGGCGGGTCTACCCGCTGCCCGCCGACGCGCCGGCCGCGTCGGCGGCCTCGCCCGGCGCCGCCGAGGCCGAGGCCGAGCTGGCCGCCGCGCTCGCCGAGACCACCGCCGCGCTGACCCGGCTCGACGTCGCCCAGTGGCGGCCGGAGCTGGCGGGCGCGCTCGCCGCGCTGCGCCGCCCCGACGGCGCCACCGACCTGCCCCCGGGCTTCGACCCGCGGGCGCGGCGGCTGTTCGCCCGCGCGGCCGTGCTCGACCGGGTGCTGGCCCTGGCCGGGCACAGCGCGCCGGGTGGGGCGATCAACAACTACGAGGCGCAGCAGCGCGACGCGGCGCTGCGGCCGCTGACCACCGCCTGCCGGCAGGCCCTCGTCGCCGCCTGCAACGCCCCGCTGCGCCTCTGACGCCGCCCCGCGGCGGACGCGTCCGGGCCGCCCCGGACGGGCGGCCGCCGACCGGCCGGGTCAGATCTCGTCCATCAGGTCGGCGACGGAGTCGACGATCCGGGACGGCCGGTACGGGTACCGCTCGGCCTCCGCCCGGGTGCTGATGCCCGTCAGCACCAGGATCGTCTCCAGGCCGGCCTCCAGGCCGCAGAGGACGTCGGTGTCCATCCGGTCGCCGATCATCGCGGTCGTCTCGGAGTGCCCCTCGATGGTGTTCAGCGCCGACCGCATCATCATCGGGTTGGGCTTGCCCACGAAGTACGGCTCCACGCCGGTCGCCTTGGAGATCATGGCCGCCACCGAGCCGGCGGCCGGCAGCGCGCCCTCCACCGACGGGCCGGTGACGTCGGGGTTGGTGCAGATGAACCGGGCCCCGTCGTTGATCAGCCGGACCGCCTTGGTGATCGCCTCGAAGCTGTAGGTGCGGGTCTCGCCGAGCACCACGTAGTCGGGCGCGTAGTCGGTGAGCACGTAGCCGACCGCGTGTAGCGCCGTGGTCAGCCCGGCCTCCCCGATCACGTACGCGGTGCCGCCCGGCCGCTGGTCGGCCAGGAACTGCGCGGTGGCCAGCGCCGACGTCCAGATCGCCTGCTCGGGCAGCACGAAGCCCATCCGGGTGAGCCGCGCCTGCAGATCCCGCGGCGTGTAGATGGAGTTGTTGGTGAGCACCAGGAACGGCTTGCCGGAGGACCGCAGCCGGTTGATGAACTCCGGCGCGCCGGGCACCGGCTGGCCCTCGTGCACCAGCACGCCGTCCATGTCGGTCAGCCAGCTCTGCACCGGCTTGCGCTCAAGCATCTGTCGTCCCAAGGGGGTGTCGGGGGCGGGATGGGTCAGGGGCGGCGGGCCGGCACGCAGCACACCGCGGGGCACGTGTCCCACAGCGGCAGCTCGCCGAGGCGGCGGCGCTGCCGCTCCGCGCCCGGCTCGGTGCGCTCGGCGACCAGCTCCCGCACCATGGCCACGAAGCGCGGGTCGATGCCCGGGGTGGCGGCCCGGACGAAGTCCAGCCCGACCCGCTTGGCGGTCTCCAGCGCCTCGGTGTCCAGGTCCCAGACCACCTCCAGATGGTCGGAGACGAACCCGATGGGGCTGACCACCACGCCCGTGGCGCCCGCCTCGGCGAGCGCGGCGAGGTGGTCGTTGACGTCCGGCTCCAGCCACGGCACGTGCGGCGGGCCCGACCGGCTCTGCCACACCAGGTCGTACGGCAGGTCGGGCGCGGCGGCCGCGTGCACCAGCCGGGCGACCTCGGCGAGCTGGGCGGTGTACCGGCCGCCGTGTGGGCCGGCGCTCGCGGCCATCGAGGTGGGGATCGAGTGGGCGGTGAACACCAGCCGGGTGGTGGCCCGCTTCGCCGGGTCGAGCTGGGCGAGCGCCGCCCGTACCGCGTCGGCGTGCGGCTCGACGAAGCCCGGGTGGTCCCAGAACTGGCGGAGTTTGTCGATCACCGGGGCGTCCGGGCCGACCGCCGCCCGGGCCCGCGCGATGTCCTCCTGGTACTGCCGGCAGGAGGAGTACCCGCCGTAGGCGCTGGTCACGAACGCCAACGCGGTGGTGACCCCGTCGTCGCGCATCCGCGCCACGGTGTCGGCGAGCATCGGGTGCCAGTTCCGGTTGCCCCAGTAGACGGGCAGGTCGACGCCGTGGGCGGCGAAGTCCGCCCGGATCGCGGCGAGCAGGTCGCGGCACTGCTGGTTGATCGGGGAGACGCCGCCGAAGTGCTGGTAGTGCTCGGCGACCTCCGCCAGCCGCTCCGGCGGCACGCCCCGGCCCCGGGTCACGTTCTGCAGGAAGGGCAGCACGTCCTCGGGCCGCTCGGGGCCGCCGAAGGAGACCAGCACCAACGCGTCGTACGCCATGCCGCCCATTCTTCCGTTACCTGAACGCAGCAGTTAACTACCCCGCCGGCCTGGCCACGCCCAGCAGGGCCCCTGCCCGCTACGGGCCGCGCGCCACCGGGGCGTGGCGCGTCTGGGCGCGTGTCAGGAAGGGCCCTTCCTATACCGAATGCGTTAAGAAAGGGCCCTTCCTTGCCGGTCAGGCGCCGATGGCGTGGTAGCCGCCGTCGACGTGGACGATCTCGCCGGTGGTGGCCGGGAACCAGTCCGACAGCAGGGCCAGGCAGGCCCGCGCGGCCGGCTCCTGGTCGGTGAGGTTCCAGCCCAGCGGGGCGCGCTCGGCCCAGGCGTCCTCGAACTGCTCGAAGCCCGGGATCGACTTCGCGGCGATGGTCCGCAGCGGGCCGGCGGCGACCAGGTTGCTGCGGACGCCCCGCTTGCCCAGGTGCAGGGCGAGGTAGCGGGACGCCGACTCCAGCCCGGCCTTCGCCACGCCCATCCAGTCGTAGACGGGCCACGCCTTGGTGGCGTCGAAGGTCAGGCCGACCACCGCGCCGCCCGGGCCCATCAGCGGCAGCGCCGCCATCGCCAGGGACTTGTACGAGTACGTCGAGACGTGCAGCGCCGTGGCCACGTCGTCCCACGGCGCGTCGAGGAAGCCGCCGCCGAGGCAGCTCTGCGGGGCGAACCCGATCGAGTGGACCACCCCGTCGAGGCCGTCGACGTGCTCCCGGACCCTGTCGGCCAGCCCGGCGAGGTGCTCGGCGTCGGTGACGTCCAGCTCGATCACCGGGGCCGGCTCGGGCAGCCGCTTGGCGATCCGCTCGACGAGGGAGAGCCGGCCGTAGCCGGTGAGCACGACCTGCGCGCCGTTCTCCTGGGCGAGCTTCGCCACCGAGAAGGCGATCGAGGCGTCGGTGATGACGCCGGTGACCAGCAGCCGCTTACCGGCCAGCAGTCCGGACATGGTGGGAGTTCCTCCGTCGGGTCGGTGCGTACGAGGTGGTCAGTGGCCCATGCCCAGGCCGCCGTCGACCGGGATCACGGCACCGGAGACGTAGCCGGCCGCGTCCGAGGCGAGCCAGGTGACCGCCCCGGCGATCTCCTCGGGGGCGGCGAACCGGCCGGCCGGGATGGTCTTCTGGTAGTCGGCCCTGCGGGCCTCCGGCAGCGCGGCGGTCATGTCGGTCTCGACGAAGCCCGGCGCGACCACGTTGGCGGTGATGTTGCGGCTGCCCAGCTCGCGGGTGATCGAGCGGGCCACGCCCACCAGGCCGGCCTTGCTGGCCGCGTAGTTGACCTGGCCGGGGCTGCCGTAGAGGCCGACCACCGAGGAGATGAAGATCATTCGGCCCCACTTCGCCCGGAGCATCTTCGGCGACGCCCGCTTGGCGCAGCGGAACGCGCCGGTGAGGTTGGTGTCCAGCACCCGGACGAACTGCTCCTCCGTCATTCGCATCAGCAGGGTGTCGTCGTTGATGCCGGCGTTGGCCACCAGCACCTCGACCGGCCCCAGCTCCTCCTCGATCGCGGTGAACGCGGCGTCGACGGAGGCGGAGTCGGTGACGTCGGCGCGTACGCCGAACAGCCCCTCGGGCGCGTCGCCGCTGCGGTGCGTCACCGCCACCCGGTCGCCCTGCTTGGCGAAGGCCTGCGCGATGGCCAGTCCGATCCCCCGGTTACCGCCGGTCACCAGCACGGTGCGGGCCACGGGTCCCCCTCTGTCAGCTGATCTACGGTCGGTCCGGAGCCTAGGGGTTACCGACAGGTAAGCGCTAACGCGGGCGCGGCGCGGCGGCCCCTCGGCCAGCGGTGGGAGGTGCGCACCGACCGCCGAGGGCCGGGCCGGAACGGGGCGGGCGCGGCGCGGGTGTAAGATGATCCGCGTTCCGGACCCGGCCGACCGCAGGAGGTGATCGCTGTGCGAGATAGCGATCCTCCCAGTCGTGGCCGGGCCGCCCGTCAGCCCCGCTGAGCCACGGCTCGGCCGGTGAGCTGACCCAGTTCCCGCTCCCCGCACCCTGCGCCCCTCGGCCCCACGGCCGGGGTGTCCGCGCTGCGCCGTCCGCCCGGGCGGACGCGGGGAGCCGTCCGGTCACGACTTCGTGTGCGCGTCCTGATCAACCCCCGCGGTCCCCCGTGCCGGCGCGGACCGTCCAGTCGCCACCGGAGCCACTCCATGAGCCGTTACCTCGCCCCGCTGGGCTTCACCCTCGCCGCCGTCTGGGTGGCCGTCGTCTTCGTGCTGGCCGGCGGCGGCACGCACTGACCGCGGCTCGCCGCCCGTCGTCGCTGCACACCGCGTAACACGGCACGGGTCTCACCCAGAGTGCCGCAGCGCCTGGCCGTGAGACGTTCCCTTGCTCCCTTTGCTCTGCACCCAGGGATGCGACACCCCTGCCGACCAGCGCAAGCACCGGTCGGGGCCTCCGGCGCGGATCGCCAGGGTGGTTACGCACGGCGAGCGTCGCGTCGATGGGTGCAGAGCAAAGGGCGCGTGCCCGGTCCTCCCGGTCGGCTGGTGGTGACCGTGGGTCGACCGACCGCTGTCCACCTCTCGGACGGCCGCTCACCCGGGCGCCCGTCGAGGACGACGGTCACAGCAGCCGGGACGACCAGAGCAGGCTGGTCGCGCCCGCGCAGAGCGCCAGCAGCAGGGCGATGCCCGCGTACCACTGGGTGACCTCGCGGGGCTGGGTGCGGAAGCCGATCGAACTGCCCATGTCCTGGTAGACCTGCTTCAGCTCGCTGACCGAGGCCGCCTCGTAGAAGTAGCCCTCCGTGGTCTCCGCCAGCTCGGCCAGGGCCAGCCGGTCCACCGGCACCCGCTGGAGCTGGCCGCCGATGTCGACCTGCCCCGAGTCGGTGCCGAACGCGATCGTGGAGACCGGCACGTTGGCCGCCTGGGCGGCGGCGCCCGCCTCCTCGACCGACCGGCCCGACGTGCGGAACCCGTCGGAGAGCAGCACGATCCGGGCCGGCGGGATGCCGGCCGCGCCGTCGGCCGGCACCGACCGGATCGCCTCCAGGCAGGTGAAGACCGCCTCCCCGGTCGCGGTCGCCTCGGCCAGCACCAGCCCGTCGATCGCGCTGGTCACGGCGTCCCGGTCCTTGGTGGGCGCCACCAGCACGTTGGCCGACTTGGCGAACGACACCAGCCCGAGGTTGTAGCTCTTCGGCAGCTCGCCGACGAACTGCTTGGCCGCCTCCTGGGCGGCCTCCAACCGGTTCGGCGCGACGTCGTCGGCCTGCATGGACAGCGACACGTCGATGGCCAGCATGACCGTGGCCCGCTCCAGCGGCTCCTTGGTGTCCACGGCCGGCCGGGCCAGCGCGGTGGCCAGCACCAGCAGGCAGAGCAGGAACGCCGCCGCCGGCACGTGCCGCCGCCAGCCCAACCCCCTCGGCGCGAGGGTGCGCAGCAGGTCCACATTGGTGAACCGCATCGCGTACGCCCGGCGGTGCCGCTGCCGCCAGACGTACAGCCCGGCCAGGGCGAGCACCGGCAGCACCGCCAGCAGCCACCACGGTTGCAGTAAACGGATCATCGTGTCGTCCCCCGGGTGCGGGCGTGCCGCTGCGCGGCGACGAAGCGCACCATGTCCAGCAGCCAGTCGGTGTCGGTCCGCAGTCGCAGGTGGGCGGCGCCGGCCGCCCGGAGCTGGGTGGCTATCTCCGCGCGGTGGGCGGCGGCCGCCTCGGCGTACCGGCGGCGCAGCCGCGGGTCGGCGGTCTGCACCTCGTGCAGCTCCCCGGTCTCCGGGTCGACCACCGGCAGCACCCCCACGTCCGGCAACTCCAGCTCGCGCGGGTCGACCACCTCGATCGCCAGCACGTCGTGCCGGACCCGCAGCTTACGCATCGACCGCGACCACTGCTGCGGCGGCGCCAGGAAGTCGGAGATCACCACCGCCACGCCGCGCCGGCGGGGCGGCCGGTTGAGCGCGTCGACCAGCGCCCCCAGGTCGCTGCGCCCCGGCCGCGGCTCGGTGCCGGCGATCGCCCGCAGCAGCGCCTGGGCCTCCTTGCGGCCGGAGCGGGCCGGCAGCCGGACCAGCTGCCCCGGGCCGGCCGGCGGCGCGGGCCGCCAGCGACCCGCCGGGGCGGCCGGCGGTGCGCCGCTGCCGACCACCGCCCCGATCCGGTTGCCGCCCCGCACGGTCAGGTGGGTCAGCGCGGCGGCGGCGGCCACCACCACGTCCCGCTTGAGCCAGCGGCCGGTGCCGAAGTCCAGGCTCGCCGAGAGGTCCACCGCGAGCCAGGTCTCCAGCTCCCGGTCGGCCACCGTACGCCGCACGTGCGGCGTCGTCGTCCGGGCGGTCACCGGCCAGTCCATCCGGCGTACGTCGTCTCCGGGGCGGTACTCGCGCGACTCCCCCGCCTCGCTGCCCGGGCCCGGCAGCAGACCCGCGTAGTCGCCCTGGAGCAGGCCGTCGAGCTTGCGGGTGACCAGGAGCTGGAGCCGGGACAGCACCGCCTCCGTACGGGGCGTGACGGCCGGCGACGGGGTCCACCGCGTATCCCGGGAGGGGAGGGAGGCGGGTGAGGTCACGGCCGCTGCCCGGGCCACCCGGCACCGGCGACCGGCGAACCGGGCGGGGCCGGGGTGGCCTGCTGGCGTGGGGCCACCGACGGCAGCGGGATGGTCGACATCACCCGGTGCACGACGTGGTCGGCGGGCACGTCGTCGGCGAGCGCGTCGTAGCTGAGCACCAGGCGATGGCGCAGGATGTCGGGGGCGATGTCCTGCACATCCTGCGGCAGGGCGTAGTCCCGCCCCCGCAGCAGCGCGAGCGCCCGGGTGGCCCGGACCAGGCCGAGCGAGGCACGGGGGCTGGCGCCGTACTGGATCAGTTGCGCGACGTCGGGCATGCCGTGCTCGGCCGGGGTACGGGTGGCCAGCACCAGCCGGACAGCGTAGTCCACCAGCGCGTTGTGCACGAACACCTGGTCGGCCTTGCGCTGCAGCGCCACCAGGTCGTCGGTGTCGAACACCCGCGCCGGTTCCGGCGGCGCCACGCCCATCCGGTAGACGATCTCCCGTTCCTCGGCGTCGGTCGGATACCCGACGACGATCTTCATCAGGAAGCGGTCCCGCTGCGCCTCCGGCAGCGGGTAGACGCCCTCCTGCTCGATCGGGTTCTGGGTGGCCATCACCAGGAACGGGTCCGGCACCCGGTGGGTCTCCCCGCCGATGGACACCTGGCGCTCGCTCATCACCTCGAGCAGAGCCGACTGGACCTTCGCCGGCGCGCGGTTGATCTCGTCGGCGAGCAGGAAGTTGACGAAGACGGGCCCCAGCTCGACGTCGAACTTCTCGCTGGACTGGCGGTAGATCCGGGTGCCCATGATGTCGGCGGGCACCAGGTCCGGGGTGAACTGCACCCGGGCGAACGACCCGCCCACCACCTTGGCGAGGGTCTCCACGGCGAGGGTCTTCGCCACGCCCGGCACGCCCTCCAGCAGACAGTGCCCCCGGGCGAGCAGCGCGACGAACATCCGCTCGACCATCCGGTCCTGCCCGACGATCACCCGCTTGATTTCGAACAGCGCCCGCTCCAGCAGAGTCGCGTCCTGCGCGGGTGTGGTCGGCGGTGGCGGGGGCGCCTGCGGGGCGCTGCCGTTCGGCGTCGGGGCGTCGGGCGTGGTCGGCTGGGCCACCGGTCCTCCACAGCATGATCGGTTGTCGCGGCGTGGTGCGTATCAAGACTCGCATGCCCGGCTGAGAGCCGAGGTGGGGTGAAGCCGATTTTCGCCACGCCGTCCCGCCGTTCCGAATCGCCGCTCACGGCTGGACATCGGGGGGTCCCGCATGTGTACCATTCACCCCGTCGCCGGGCGGCTCCCCCCGTGGCCGCCCGGCGCTCACTCTTCGCCGCGCCCCTAGACTGGCCGGATGAGCGATTCCCTCTCCGCCGAGGAGGCCCCGATCTGCTCGGCCAAGGGCTGTCGTGCCGCCGCGGAGTGGGCCCTGCGCTGGAACAATCCCCGCCTGCACACCGCCGACCGGCGCAAGACGTGGCTGGCCTGCGCCGACCACCGTTCCTCCCTCGGCGATTTCCTCGCCGCGCGCGGCTTCCTGCGGGAGGTCGCGCCGCTGCCCGCATCGCCTACGCTCGACTCGTGAGCGCGCGAAGCGGACCATCCCGGTGACCGGCGAGCCGACCGGCGCGTCGCCGCCCCCCTCCGGCCCCTCGTCGCACCCCGCTGTGCCCCCGCCGCACCCAGCCGGGCCCACACCGCATCCCGCCGGCCCGCCGTCGTATCCTGCCGGGCCGCCCCCGCGCGGGCCGCTCGACCCGTGGCCGCACACCGTCTCGTGGCAGCCGGTCTCGCCGGACCTGATCTGGGTGGAGCTGATCCGCCTGGCGGCGGTCCTGGGGGTGCTGCTGCTCGGGGTGGCGATCGGCTGGGCGCTGACCGGGCACTGGCTGTTCGGGGTGGCCGTCGGCGCACTCGTGCTGTCCGGCGCGTGGCGGGTGGTCACCATCGTCCGGGCGGTGCACGCCTGGGGGTACGCCGAGCGCGAGGACGACCTGCTGGTCCGGCACGGCCTGCTGGTGCGCCGGCTGTCCATCGTGCCGTACTCCCGGATGCAGTTCGTCGACGTCAGCGCCGGGCCGCTGGAACGGGCGTTCGACCTGGCCACCGTGCAGCTGCACACCGCCGCCGCGGCCAGCGACGCCCGGGTGCCCGGGCTGCGCCCGGCCGAGGCGTCCCGGCTGCGCGACCGGCTCACGGCGCTCGGCGAGGACCGCGCGGAGGGCCTATGAGCCACGGGCCGTCCGGCACCGATCCCGGCCACCGCCCACCGTCCGCTCCCGGCCCAGCCACCGCCCACTCCGGTACGGGCGAGCCGCGGCAGCGGCTGCACCCGCTGAGCCCGGCGCTGCACGGGGCGAAGTCCCTGGTGGTGGTCATCGCCGGGCTGTCCTGGTCGACCCTGTCCCGGGTCGGCTTCGGCTGGTTCGTGGCGATGGCCACCGTGCTGGCCCTCGGCGCGACGGTGCTGGCGGTGGTGAGCTGGTACAACACCGGCTACCACGTGGTGGGCCGGGAGCTGCGGGTGCACGAGGGGCTGCTGTGGCGGCGTACCCGGGCGATCCCCCTGGAACGCCTTCAGGCCGTCGAGGTGGTCCGCCCCCTGCTCGCCCAGCTCACCGGGCTGGCCGAGCTGCGGCTGGAGGTCGTCGGCGGCGGGAAGACCGAGGCGCCGCTGGCGTACCTGGGGGTCGCGGAGGCCGCCGCCCTGCGGCAGCGGCTGCTCGCGCTGGCCGGCCGGGCGCCCGCGCCGGGGCCGCAGCCGGTGGCGGAGCACGCGGTGGCGGACCAGGTGGCCCCGTTCCCGCCCGGGCGGCTCCTGCACGCCGTGGTCAACCGGGACCTCCTGGTCAGCCAGCTGCTCACCCCGCAGGCGTTCTTCCTTCCCTTCGGCGTGGCCTTCGTCGTGGCGCAGTTCCTCTCCGAGGGGTCCTGGTCGTTCATCGCGGTGGCGAGCACCCTGACCGCGATGGCCGGGGTGCTGCTGCAACCCGTGCGCCGCGTACTGGACGACTGGAACTTCCGGCTGGCCCGCGACGACGGCACCCTGCGGATCCGCAACGGCCTGTTGGAGACCCGGGCGCAGACCGTGCCGCTGCACCGGGTGCAGACGGTCGGGGTGACCTGGCCGCTGCTGTGGCGGCCCAAGGGCTGGCTGCGGCTGCGCCTGGAGGTGGCCGGCTACTCGAGCGGCGAGCCCGACGACCGGAACCGGCCGGACCGGCTGCTGCCCGTCGGCGACCTCGGCACCGGCGAGCTGGTCGTGGCGGAGGTGCTGCCCGGCGTACGGCTGACCGGGCTCGCGACGACCCCTCCCCCGCCCCGGGCCCGGTGGCTGCGCCCGCTGAGCCGGCGGGCGGTCGGCGCCGGGCTCGACGAGCGGGTCTTCGCCGCCCGGTCGGGGCTGCTCACGAGGCAGCTCGCCATCGTGCCGTGCGCCCGGATCCAGAGCGTGCGGGTGACCCAGGGGCCGGCCCAGCGGCGGCTGGGGCTGGCCACCGTGCACGCGGACACCGCGGGCGGGTCCGGCGCCGCGGCGCACGACCGCGACCTGGCGGAGGCGTGGTGGCTGGCGGCGGAGCTGACGGCCCGGGCGCGCGCCGCCCGGCGGGTCGGCTGACCCCGGGGCGACGGCGGCGCGGCTCAGCGCCCGGCCGGTACCGGGGGCAGGTCGACGGCGGCGGGCAGGTCGACGTCAGCGGGCAGGTCGACGTCGGCGGGCGGGGCGACGGCGGGCACGATCACCCGCGCCCCACCCCCGTCCGAGTGACCGGCGACGGGGGCCGCGCGGCGGGCCCGCCGGGCCGCCCACCAGCGCTCGCCCAGGCCGACGACCAGGAACGTCATCCCGACGTACGCCCAGCCCACCAGCACGTCGGTGACGTAGTGCTCGCCGGAGTAGACGAGGGTGAACGTCATCGCCAGCGGATACGCCAGCAGCAGCGGCCACCAGCGGCGGCGGGTGGCCCGCAGGAAGAACAGCACCACGAACAGCGCCCACGCGGTGTGCAGCGACGGCATGGCGGCCACCGGGTTGGCGGCGATCTGCCCCGTGTTCAGCAGGTTGCCCGCGCCGTGCATGCCGAACGCCTTCCAGCCCCGGGTGGAGATCCGGACGACCTCGGTCAGCAGTCCGTTCTGCGCCGCCCACCACGGCGGCGCGGCCGGGTAGAGGAAGTAGGTGGCCAGCCCGGCCGCGCACAGGAACCCGAAACGCCGCATGTACGCGGCCCACCGGCTCCGGTCGCGCAGCCAGAGCACCCCGGCGGCGGCGAGCGCCACCACGAAGTGCGAGAAGTAGACCCAGCTGGCGAGGACGTCCCACCAGTGCACCTGCGGCCGGTACAGGTGCTCCTGCAGCCACACGGTCGGCACCTCGCCCCCGGTGGCCCAGCCGAACATGAACCGGTCGGCGACGATCAACTCCAGCGCGTGTGGGGTGGCCCCGTTGTCGGCGAAGCCGCGGGACAGGTTGTACACCACGAGCAGCAACACCACGGGCAGCCAGTCCCGGCCGAAGCGCAGGTGGCTGCGCCACGGGCGGTGGGAGTTCCACGCGACCGTACCCGCCCAGATCCACAGGAACGCGTACGCCGGGTCCGTGGGCAGGCCGATGCCGAGCCAGCCGGCCACGAAGGCGACGGACCAGATCGACAGGCCGAGCACGCGACGGCGGCTGCCGTCGGGGGGTGCGGGCGGTCCGGTCGGGGCGGGGGGCTGGGGGTGAGTCACGACGGCCAGGTTAACGGCGGTGCCCCGACCGGCCGGCGCCGACCACCTAGGCTGTGGCCATGCAGGAGCAGTCCGAGCAACCCCTCGCCCCGGGGCTGTCCGCCCGGGTCGAGCTGACCGTGACCGACGCCGACACCGCTCAGGCGGTCGGCTCCGGGGACGTACCGGTGCTGGGCACGCCCCGGGTGCTCGCCCTGGCGGAGGCGGCGACCGTGGCGGCGACCGCGACCCGGATGCCGCCCGGCAGGACCACCGTCGGCCTCCGCGTCGAGCTCGACCACCGCGCCCCCACGCCGGTCGGCCGTACGGTGGTGGCGTCGGCCCGGCTCGTCGAGGTCGACGGGCGGCGCCTGCGGTTCGAGGTGAGCGTCACCGACGGCGACGAGACGGTCGCCGACGGGCGGGTCGATCGGGTGCTGGTCGACCGGCAGCGCTTCGTCGAGCGGGCCACCGGCGTCGGCGCAACCGAGCCCGCGGCCACGGTCATCGGCACCACCAAGCCCGCGGCCACGGTCATCGGCGCGGACGAGCCGGCGGTCGCGCCGTGACGCTGCGCTTCGACGAGGTCGCCGACCGGGTGTACGTGCTGCGGGAGCCGCTGCTCGACGTCAACGTCACGCTCGTGGTCGGCGACGGCGCGGCGCTGGTGGTGGACACGCTCTCCACGGCCGCTCAGGCCGCGGAGCTGGCCGCCGCCGCCCGCGCGGTCACCCCGCACCCGTGGACGGTGGTGAACACCCACCACCACTTCGACCACTGCTTCGGCAACGCCACCCTCGCCGCCGACCCGGCCCGCCCGGTGTACGCGCACGAGGCCGCCGCCGCCTGGCTGCGCGAGCGCCCCGACGAGCTGCGCCGCGCCGCCGCCGAGGAGATGCGCGACGGGCGGCCCGAGTTGGCCGCCGAGCTGGCGGAGACGACGCTGCTGGCCCCGACGCACACCGTGCGCCTGGAGACGGCGCTGGACGTCGGGGGCCGCCGGGTGGTGCTGCGCCACCCCGGCCACGGGCACACCGACGCCGACCTGGTCGTGCACGTGCCGGACGCCGACGTGCTGGTCGCCGGGGACCTGGTCGAGCAGGGCGGGCCGCCGGCCTTCGAGGAGTCGTACCCGCTGCAGTGGCCGGACGCGGTCGCGGACCTGCTGCGGCTGACCGGGCCCGGCACGGTCGTCGTGCCCGGGCACGGCGAGCTGGTCGACCCGGAGTTCGTCCGGGCCCAGCACGCGCAGCTGGTCGAGCTGGCCTGGCTGATCCGGGCCGGTCACACCGGCGGTGCCCCGCCGGAGCGGGTGGCGGCCGAGGCCCCCTTCGGCGCCCGAGCCGCCCTCACGGCGGCTCGCCGCGGCTACGCGGAGCTCACCGGCACGGCCTGACCGAACGCCTCGGCATCCTGATGGCAGGCGATTCCCGGTCCCGGTTACCAGGGCCGGGGAACTCCGCTGCGCCAGCTATCTCCCGATCCAGAGCGGTACGGCTTCCGTCCACTCGTACATCCGTTGATCGCGGTGGAACCGCATCAGGTCGAGACGGTCGAGCGCGAGTGGGACCGGCTCCAGCTCGACCTTGTCGAGCACTTCGGCTATCGGCTGGGCATCCTGCTCCGACTTCGAATAGGCGATGCTGACATGCGGCCGGTAATCCCCCGAATCATGTGGTGGGGGCTCGGCCCGGTTCTCGCCCAGCACCTCGACGATGACGCTGTGCACGACGGCACGCAGGGCTCTGACGGGCTCGGGCGGGTCGGCCGGCAGGTAGACCGCCTCCGGTCGGACAACGGGCCGGTGGAACGCCACCGCTGGCGGCGTCAGGATGGCGAGACGGGCACGGAGCCTGTCCGTCAATTCGGCTAGCTCGCTGTCGTTTACCTCGTCCACGAATCCGACGCCCTGCATTGTCAGGTGGAGCCACCGGGCGGGGATCAGGTCGAGCGCCGAAAGGCCACGGATACTGGCCTGATAGGTCTCCACCATCCGCACGAGCGCGGCGTGACGAGCCATGCTGAAGTGGCAGGCGTAGAAGTGCCGCCCTGACCGCCAGCCGGGCCGCCACCACCAGTGGTCGCGCATCCTGTCAACGTCGTCGGCCCCGCTCATGTCGCCCCCGGCTACACGTCTGAGAGTCCCCGAAGGTCCTCGGGACCAGCGGGGATGTCGTACTCATCGATGATCTCGATGCTGTCCGCGGGCCAGATCGACTCGGACACCTCAAGAAGCGTCTGGTCAGCGGCCCGCGCGACATGCACCAGGTGCAGGACTCCCCTGCTTGCAGAAATGCGCAGCGCCTCGGCCTCAGCCGTGCTGGGCATCCTCCACTGCCAGTGGTCCCGAGCGTGCGCGTACCGCTTGCCACTCAGATCCTCCACGCACAGGAACAGCGCTTTCGGCACGACCTCCCGGGCTTCCAGGTAGGAGCCGGCAGCGAAGGACAACGGCAGGTAGCTCGCGCCCAACTCCTGTGGCTTACCCGTATCCCGGTTGAAGAGGGTGCGGCGACGGACGACCATCTCCGTGCCGGGCTCAAGGGCGGCCAGCAACGCGATGCGCTCCGGCGGGGTGATGCGTCCGACCTCGGTGATCTCGTGGCGAAGGTGCGAGGTGAGCAGTTGCCGGTCGTTTCGGGCTCGGCCGTACCGGAAGCGCGAACGGCGCTGTAGCCGTCGATTCTGGGCGACGAAGGTGCCCACTCCGTGTCGGGCCTCCACCAAGCCCTCGCCCCGGAGCACCCCGATCGCGTTTCTCATCGTTTGCAGCGATAGCCCGGGGAAGCTCGTGCGGAACCGTTCGAGCAGAGCGGTCTCGGGAGGCAACCGCTCACCCGGCCCGTAGAGCCCATCCTTGATCTCACGGCGCAGCTCATCGGCAATGCGCTGGTACTTCGGAGCCTTCGCGCCGAGGTCGCTCGTCATCACTACCTCCCCGTCCAAGCTTAATCCTCTAGAGGACTTGACGTCTGCGCCGGGCAATCATAATGTGCCAACTGCGGATCCTCTAGAGGACTACAGGTCTCGGGGGTAACCCGCTGTTGAGCAGGCCCGGAGCGGGTGCTGGGTCAACGGTCGGCCGCGATGGGTCGACTGCCCCCGCCCGCTCCGGCGCCGCTACACCCAGCGAAGAAGGGCTTGAAGGTGCAGACGACCGTCGACCGTCCCGTGGACACGGTGGAGAAGGTGCTCGGCGAGGTGCCGGTACCGCCGTACGTGACGCAGCAGCACGTGGGACTCGCTATGCGGGCAGTACTGCAACACGGGCCGGAGTCGTGGCCGGTTGGCGAGCTGTGCCGCAGCGATCTGACCCCGTACCCGTGCCGGCTGCACCGGTGGGGGCGGGCGGTGCTGCGTACCCGGGGCATGACCGACCGGGCCGTCGACGACCTCGTGGCCCGCGCGGAGCAGTCGGTGCGCGTACCCGACGGGCGGCGGGCGGTGGCGGCGCTGGTGCTCCTGCGGCCTGCGCTGGACCACCTGCCCCGACCGCCACGCACCCGTGCCTACCGAACCCAGCGCCTGTGGAGCTGCCCCGTCCATGCGCCCAGGCACCCAAACCGCCCCACCGCGCAACAGCCGCTGGTGGGACGAGGCGACCCGCGCCAACCCACAGGTCGGCCGCGTCGGACGCCTCACCCCCGCGCAGACCTGGCGGGCCAACGGCGGCCACTGGTGACCCCACCACGCCCGCACCTGCCGATCCACCCGCTGTGGCTGTGCCGCGCCTGCGCCGCACCCTGGCCGTGCGCCACCGCCCGACTCACCCTCCTCCGCGAGTACGCCCACGACCGCGTCGCGCTGCTCGTCCACCTCGGCGGGCAACTCCACGACGCCGCAGACGACCTGTACCGACTCAACCCGCACGACGGACCGGAGCCCCGGCACCTCTTCGACCGGTTCCTGGGCTGGGCACTCATCCGCCGGGCAGCTGGCGACGACCGGACCCGGATCAGTCCGTGAAGCGGCGCAGGACCTCGGCGCGGGTGGGCATGGCGGTGGCGCCACCTGGGGACTCGCAGACCAGCCCGGCGACCCGCAGCGCGAACGCCACCCGCCGGTGCCACTCGGCGGGGTCGGTGGGCTCGCCGTCGACGAGCAGCTCGGCGACGAGGGCGCCCATCACCGAGTCGCCCGCGCCGGTCGCGTCGACGGCGCGCACCTTCGGCGCGGGGACGCGTACCGGATCGCCGTCGGCCGCGGCGACCACGGCGCCGTCCGGGCCGAGGGTGACCACGACGGTCGCCGCCCCCAGCTCCCGCAGGTACGCCGCGACCCCCTCGACCGGCTCACCGGGGTAGAGCAGCCTCGCGTCGGCGGCGCTCAGCTTCACCAGGTGCGCGGAGGCGGCGAACTCCGCCACCGTCTCCCGCAGCCCGGCCAGCGCGTCCGGCCCGTCGAGCAGCCGGGGCCGGACGTTCGGGTCGAACACCCGTAGCGCGCCGGCGGTGGCCCAGGCCCGCCGCGCCGCGGCCAGCACAGCCGGGCAGAGCAGCACGACGGACCCGCAGTAGAGCACGTCGGCGCCCTCGACCAGGCCGACGTCCAGGTCGTCGGCGGTGAGCAGGCCGTACGAGGGCGGCTCGCCGTAGAAGCGGAACTCCGGCTCGGCGCCGGAGTGGGTGGCCACCGCCAGCGCGGTCGGCACGGCGGCGGTGACGGCCCCGTCGAGCCCGACGCCGGCGGCCTCCAGGAACGCCCGGATCCGCCCGGCGAGCACGTCGTCGCCGAGCGAGCCGACGAACTGCACGCGCCCGCCGAGCCGGGCCACCGCGACGGCCACGTTGAGCGGCCCGCCGCCGATCGCCTGCCGGAAGACGGGCGCGCCGTCGCACTCCGCGTCGAGCAGGTCGACCAGCGCCTCGCCGAGCACCACCGCGTATCCCATGGCCGCTGCCTACCCGCTCAGCGGACCATGGAGCCGACCACCGGCTTGGTGAGCAGCGCGGACTGGTTGCGCTGGATGCCCGGGTCGAGCGTCTTGGCGACGAAGATCGCGTGCCAGATGCAGAAGATCAGCACGGTCCACACCTTGCGGGAGTGGTCCGCCTCCTCCCGCTTGTGCTCCTCCAGCAGCCGCATCGCGTACGACAGGTCGATCAGCTCGCCCGCGCCCGAGTTGGACAGCACCCAGCGGGCCCACTCGTACATCTCGCCGCGCAGCCAGACCCGGGTGGGGGTCGGGAAGCCGAGCTTGCGGCGGTTGACGATGGCCGGGGGCACCACACCCTGCAACGCCTGGCGCATCGCGTACTTGGTGGCGTCCGAGCGGGGCGGCAGCTTCAGGTCCACCGGGATCTGGGCGGCCACCTCGAACACCTCCCGGTCCAGGAACGGCACCCGGACCTCCAGCGAGTGCGCCATCGAGATCCGGTCGGCCTTGACCAGGATGTCGCCCCGCAGCCAGGTGTACAGGTCGACGTACTGCATCTTGGTGACGTCGTCCAGCTCGGTGCACTCGGCGTAGATGGGGGCGGTGACGTCGGTGTAGCGCACCGAGGGGTCGTAACGGCGCAGCAGGTGCTGCTTCTCCTCCTCGGTGAACATCCGGGCGTTGCCGTAGTAGCGCTGCTCGATCGGGGTGGTGCCGCGCTCCAGGAAGCTCTTGCCCTTGACCCCCTGCGGGATCGCCTTCGACACCGCCCGCAGGCCCTTCTGCACGCCGCCGGGCAGGCTGTTGACGCTGTTCAGCGACAGCGGCTCCCGGTAGATCGTGTACCCGCCGAAGAACTCGTCGGCGCCCTCGCCGGACAGGACGACGGTGACGTGCTCGGCGGCCTTCTTCGCCACGAAGTACAGCGGCACCAGCGCCGGGTCGGCCACCGGGTCGTCCAGGTGCCAGACGATCTTCGGCAGCGCCTCGATCATGTCCTGCGGACCGATCTTGGTCGGGATGGTGGTCACGTCGAGGTGCCGGGCCGAGTCCTGGGCGACGTCGATCTCCGAGTACCCGGGCACGTCGTAGCCGACCGTGAAGGTGAGGATGTTCGGGTTGAACTCGCGGGCGAGGGCGACCACGGCGGTCGAGTCGATACCGCTGGACAGGAACGAGCCGACCGGCACGTCCGAGCGCATGTGCATCCGGACGCTCTCCCGCAGCGTCTCCCGGATGTGGTGGTAGAGCCGCTGCTCGTCGCTGACCGGGGTGGGCCGGAACACCGGCCGGTACCACCGGCGCACCTCGATCCGGCCGCCCGGGGTCCAGGTGAGGTACTCCCCGGAGCCGATCCGGTTGATCCCCCGGTGCAGCGTGCCGGGCTCCGGGACGTACTGCAGGGTCAGGTAGTGGCTCAGGTTCGCCGTGTCGATCCCCGCGTCCCCCTGGTACGCCGACTGCGCGAACGGCAGCAGCGCCTTCTTCTCGGAGGCGAGGTAGAGCCCGTCGGCCGTCTCCAGGTAGTGCATCGGCTTGATGCCGAAGTAGTCGCGGGCACCGAACGCGCGGCGCTCCTGCCGGTCCCAGATGACGAACGCGAACATGCCGCGCAGCCGGCTGAGCACCTGCTCGCCCCAGTAGTGGTAGCCGGCGACGATGACCTCGCCGTCGCCGGCGGTGGCGAACTGGGCGCCGTAGGTGCGGGCCAACTCCTCCCGCAGCTCGATGTAGTTGTAGATCTCGCCGTTGAAGGTGAGCAGGTAGCGACCGCCCGCGTAGGGCAGTGGCTCGTGGCTGGACGCCACATCGATGATCGCCAGGCGCTTGTGGCCGAACACCGCGTCCGCGTAGTGGCCGGTGGCGTCCCCGACCACCTCGACCCCTGTCTCGTCCGGTCCGCGGTGGTGCAGGCATTCCAGCGCCCCCGCGATGTTGTCGCGGTGGGCGGCGGCGTTGCCGTTCGCACTGAAGAAGGCCAGGAGTCCGCACATGGTGGTCATCTTTCCATGCGCCGGCGGCGGGCGTCGCAGCACCGGGCTCTGCGGGAAGGCTCGCGCGCGATACCGTCTGCACCAGCGACGAGGCGGAGGGAGCGGACATGACCGAGCAGCGCACGGACGGCCAGCCGGCGGACGGCACCGAGTCGCACGACCCGGACTTCCCGGAGGCGTTCCTGGCCTTCATGCGCCAGGGGTGGCGGGACAGCACGCTGCCGGTCGGGCCCCGGGTCGAGGTGCCCAACCACGCCAAGCGGCGGGCCGCGCTCTCCACGGCCTTCCCGGGCGAGACGCTGGTGATCCCCAGCGGCGGGGAGAAGGTACGCGCCAACGACACGGAGTTCCGGTTCCGGCCCGGCAGCGACTTCGTGTACCTGACCGGCGACCACGCCCCCGACAGCGTGCTCGTGATGCGCCCGAACGGCTCCGGGCACGACGCCACCCTGTACATGCGGCCCCGGGCGTCCCGGGAGACCGACGAGTTCTTCCGCAGCCGGCACGGCGAGCTGTGGGTCGGCCGCCGGCACACCCTCGCCGAGAAGTCGACGGAGCTGGGCCTGCCGACCGCCGACCTGGCCGAGCTGGACGCCGCGCTCGCGGGCCTCGCGCCGGGGCGTACCCGGGTGCTGCGCGGCTTCGACAGCCACGTCGACGCGGCCGTGCTTCCGTACGACGGGCCCCGCGAGCAGGGCCAGCCGGGGCGGGACCGGGAGCTGGCGATCGCCGTCTCCGAGCTGAAGCTGGTCAAGGACGAGTGGGAGATCGCCCAGCTCCAGGACGCGATCGACGCCACCGTGCGCGGCTTCGAGGACGTCGCCCGGATACTGCCGGCCGACCGCGCCGTCTCCGAGCGGCTGCTGGAGGGGATCTTCGCGCTGCGCGCCCGGCACGACGGCAACGACGTCGGCTACGGCTCGATCGTCGGTGCCGGCGAGCACGCCACGATCCTGCACTGGGTGCACAACCACGGCGTCACCCGCCCCGGTGAGCTGCTGCTGATGGACATGGGCGTGGAGAACCGCAACCTCTACACCGCCGACGTCACCCGCGTGCTCCCCGTCGACGGGCGGTTCACTTCGCTGCAGCGCCAGGTCTACGACATCGTGTACGCCTCGCAGCAGGCCGGCATCGACTTCATCAAGCCGGGGGTGAAGTTCAACGACGTCCACCGGACGTGCATGCGGGTGCTCGCCGAAGGGCTGCACGAGCTCGGCCTGCTGCCGGTGAGCGTCGAGGAGGCGATGGACGAGAAGTCGACGATCTACCGCCGGTGGACGCTGCACGGCTTCGGGCACATGCTCGGCATCGACGTGCACGACTGCGCCAACGCCCGCAAGGAGATGTACAAGGACGGCGAGCTGAACGAGGGCTACGTGCTGACCGTCGAGCCGGGCCTGTACTTCCAGCCCGAGGACGACCTGGTCCCCGAGGAGCTGCGCGGCATCGGCATCCGAATCGAGGACGACGTGCTGGTCACCACGGCCGGCGCGGTCAACCTCTCGGCGGGCCTGCCGCGGCGGGCCGACGAGGTGGAGATCTGGCTGGCCGAGCAGCGCGAGGCGGGTCCGCGCCTGCCCGGCTGATTCCCGGTACGACCCACGCGGCGGGCCCCGCCGCCGCCCGATCTGCACCGGCGGCGGGGTGACCCGATCGCCGCGTCCGGGTCAGGGTGATGCACCCATGTCCGCGACATGGGGGTGTTCGAGCGCTCCGGATGCCGCCATGTCGCCGACATCGAGTCGATCAAGACGCGGCGCCCCCCGACCCCACCCGGAGCCGGTCACCCCCCGTCGTGCGCCGGCATCGACCCGACGTGCCGACCTGCGGCCGGCGACCCTTTTCCGGCCCGGATCCTCCGCCCGGCACGTTCCTGCCCGGGGCCGCTCCGTGCCACCTGCCGCCCGATGCGAGCAAAATGCGGGGTTTTTTCAGATACGTCCTCGTCGTGGAGGATCCTTCTCATACGGTGGAGATCGGAGGCTGCAACCGATTTGTAGCTGGTCGCGCCCGCTCGGGCGGTGCGACCCCGTCTGGTAGCAGGAAAGGGCGGAAGCTCTGATGTCCAACGACGAAACCACTCCCGGCAGCGGGCCGACGGCCGCACCGAACAGAAGACGGCGCATCTGGGTCGCCACCGGCGTGGCCGGCCTGACCGGCGTTGTCGGCCTGGCGGCGATCGGTGGGTTGGCCGCCCGCAACGACAGGTCCGACGACACGAAGACGGACCAGCACGCGGCCAGCACGAGGCAGAACGTCAGCGACACGGGCAGGGCCGAGGAGGAGGCCGGTGAGGAATCCGGCAAGGACGACTGGCGCGACGAGTGGTCCGACCGTGACGAGCGCGATCACGACGAGGGCCAGGTTCGTGAGGTGCGCTGTGACGACGACGCGTTGGTGGAGGCGTTCGTCCGGCTCAACAACGAGGAGGGCGGCACG
>NZ_JBICUP010000042.1:932-57270 GCF_043198215.1 Micromonospora sp. NPDC048830 | reverse complement strand
TCACCGGCCGCACCAAGGCCACGGACAGGTGCCACCCAACCATGACCCGGGCGTCGCCGTGCCGATCGACGGCGTCGTTCGACGCCGACGGCGGCCGGGAGGAACCATCAACGAGCACCATCGAGCCGCCTGAACGAATCCTTGAACCCGCTGGTCAGCAGCCGGAATCTAGTTTTGGCACCGTACAGGCTCCCGCACACCCGCCGACTCACCCCTATATCGAAGTGATCAACCGGTGATCGCCGCCAACCACGTTGGTGGATCAAGGCTTAGTCAAGGCGTGCGCAGACCACCCACAACTCATACTCCTCTGCCGTTACCCCGCATACGACATCCCCGGCCATCGACATTGCGACAAACTCCGGCTCGCTCGGATTCGGACCGAGGGCGTCGAGCGCCAGCGGCCCATCTGGCAACCGCACCGCCACCCAACCCCGGTCGTCGTCCTGCCTCGTCAGGCTGATCAGCAGAGTGCCATCGCCACCCGCCAAGCCACGCTCGTACACCAATCGGCGCCACTGTCGCTCCACCTGTTCCACTGCATCGTTCGCGGTAAGCGCGACCGACCATTCGGGGCGGGCTAGCGAACTGATGACCGGCTTCCAGGCCGCCTGCTCGGATGGCAGCCCTTCCGCCATGTCAAATGCTTCGAGCACCTGGAAACCAGCCGCTCTCAAACGACTTCTAGTCACTCACTCGCCATTCATTCTCGATTCGAACAGCCCTTACTCCCGATAGTACATGTGGTGTGACCCACCGATTGCGCCGTAACGCTCATACTCTTTGCCACCGCCCCAGCCGAAGTCGACTCCCAACTCGCTCGGATTACCCTTGGGCTGCCCAGCATGGAAGTGGGGATAAGGAGCATTCGGATCATTGGTGTGCTCCACAATCAAGCGTGATCCTACCCCGTCCATTTCATGCTGCTCGTAATTGCCATGCGTGCCCGGGTTGTCCTCGAACCGGTACCCCTCCTGTCCTCGGCGGGTCCGGTCACCGCCAACCTCCCAACGGAGATCAGGCTCCCTGCCTAGAGGCACGCCAGCCCTGGCGTGGGCAGCCGCGCGAGCCTCGGATTGCGTGTCGAAGGTCTGATTATCCGGTCCGCACTTCTTGTTGTTGTTGTGTACGAGGACTGGGGTGCCGCCGGCGATCACATAGTACGTGTGGATGTCGGCGATGGTGAGGTCGCGCATCTCCTTGGCGCCGAGCTTGTTCAGCACGGCGACGACGGTGACGGCGCCCTTGCCGCGGACAAGCAGCTTCGTGCCGGGCTTGAGGTCCTTGGCGTCGTCCCACTTGCGCTTGGTGGCGTTCCAGAACGGGTGGTGCCACGTCGTCTCGACCTTCGTGACCTTCCCGTCCTGGTCGCGGACGGTCAGGTCGGTCAGGTCCTTGTCGTCGTTGCGGTGCAGCTGCGTGACCTGCTTCGGCTCCGACTTCCCCGTGGTCGGCTCGGTCGCCATGACCTTGTCACCGACGTTGACGTCCTCAATCGGCCGGCTACTGCCATCGGCCATGAGCACCCTGGTCTTCGGATCGAAGCTGTGCCGACGGCCCGCAGCCCCACACGCAGCACCGCCACCACCGACCGAGATACCGAAGGCATTGCCACCACCAGCACCACCGCCGCTGGACGCCCCTCCGCCCCGGCGGTTGAGCAGGCTCAGGCCCGGGATCATGTTCTCCGCAGCGGCTCGCGGGTTGTAGCGGCCCGTGGTCGCGACCTGGCCGATGGCGTCCTCGACGGTGTTCTCCGCCGCCTCGGTGGCCAGCCGGCCCGCGAGGCCGGTGCCGACCTTGTTGGCCACGAGCGCACCGACCCGGCCGGCGATCGCGCCACCGGCGCCTCCGACGAGACCCGACAGCGCGCCCGTGCCCATGGAGCCGAGGGCGTCGCCGACGCTGTGGATGTCGCCCTGCGCGGCGTCCTTCGCCAGGTTGATCAACGCGCCCGCACCCACCATGCAGGCGATCGCACCCGCCCCGGCGGTGACCGCCGTACAGGCCAGACCCGCCAGGATCGCCCCACCGATCGCGGCGACCTCGATCAGGGTGTCCTTGTGTTCCTTCACCCATTTCTTCGTCGCCGCTGCCGCGTCCTTGACCTGACTGGCAGCCTTCTTGACCGCTCGTACCGTCTTCGCCGCGACCTTCTTGGCCGCCTGTTTCGCCTTCGCGGCAAGCTGTTTCGCGCGTTTCTTCGCCGCGGCGATCTTCTTCGACACGTACTTGCGGCCCGCGTCGATCTTCTTCTTGATCGCCTTCTTGGCCTGGTGGTACTTCTTCTTGACCGCCTTTTTGACCTGGTGGTACTTCCGTTTGACCTGCTGGACCTTCTTCTTCACCACCGCCTTGGCCTTGTGGGCCACCTTCTTGACGGTGCTCTTGGCCGAGTTGTACGCCGAATACGCGTACGACGACGTGTACGAATAGGCGCTGTACGCGTACGACGACGCGTACGACACCGTCGAGCGGACCGCGCTCACCGCCGAGGAGAACGCCTTCTTCAGGCCGCCCCAACCCCAGTGCCCCGTCGGGTCGGTGACGGTCAGTGGGTTCGCGTCACCGTACTGGTAACGGTTCGCGTTGATCGAATCCGGAACCGGACTGTTGTCCGCCGTGTCCCGCGTGTCGAACTGACCGGTCTCGGTGTTGTACCACCGCGCGTGCATGTTCACCCGCGAGGTCACCGCATCGGTCCACTCCGACTGGTAACCCAACTGCCCCAGCAGGCCGGCCGTGCCGACGACCTTGCCCAGCGGGTCGTAGCTCACCGACCCGGACAGGCTCGCCCCGGTCGCGGTGAACTGCCCCACCACGTCGGTGTGCAGGTCCGTCCACACCAGCCGCTGACTACCACCCGACGTGGTGCCGACCACCTCACCCGACGGACCCCGCACGTAACTCGCCGAAGCATCACCAGCCAGGTCGTTCGCCAACCCCCCATACGCAAACCCCGGCCGAATCGCCCGACCCAACCCGTCGTACGTATACGTCTGCGAACCGCCACCGCCCGCGGACTGCTGCGACACCACCTGCCCGAACGCGTCCGTGCTGGTCGCGATGCCGCCGGCCGAGGCGAGCGTCCCCCGCGCGGTGTACGTGTAGCTCGCACCATCGGCGGTCAACAGCCGGTTGCGCTGGTCGTACGTGAACAGCTTCGGACCGTTCTGCACCCGGTTACCGGATTTGTCATACGCATACACCGTCGTGGCGGTGCCGTTGTTCCACGACGTCAACCGGTCAGCCAGGTCATAGGTGTACGTGTTCGCCACTGCACCAGCGAACCCGGTGGTGGTCTTCTCCGTGATGTTGCTGTTCGCGTCCCACCCGTAGTGGATCTTCGCCAGCGAGGTGCCCGTCGACGACTTCAACTCGTCGTCGCTGAGCCGCCGCAGCGGGTCGTACGTGAAGTTGCGGCTGTTGCCATTGTTCCCGTACGTGATCTTGGTGAGCTGGGACAACGTGTTGTACGTGTACGCCATCTGCACGCCGGCCGTCGGGTTACTCAAGGTGGCGAGCCGGCCCGCGCCGTCGTACCCGTAGGAGGTGGTGCCGGCGGCGTCCGTGCGGGAGGCCAACCGGCCGTCGGCGTTGTAGCCGAACGACGAGTTCCCGGACGGCCCGGTCACCGACAGCGGCAGGCCGCGATCCTCGTAGGTGATCGTGTTCGTGCCGCCGGAGCCGGAGAACTCGGTCATCCGGCCCGCCCCGTCGTAGTCGAAGACGCGGTCCACGGTGGCCGCCTCGGCACCCGCACCGGACTGCCGGACCAACTGGCCCATGTCGTCGTAGGTCCTGGTGACCGTCACACCGCCGGGCAGCGTCTGCGTGACCGGCCGGCCGGCCTTGTCGTACGCGATGGTGAAGGTCCGGTCCGCCGCGTCCGGGTGGGCCGCCGTCGCCGGCTCGATCTGCGACTCCGGCAGGCCCCACGAGTTGTACGTGGTGTAGAAGGCGTTACCCCGACCGTCGGTGAACCGGGTGCGGTTGCCCTCGAGGTCGTAGCCGAACGTCGTCTCGATCGCATCGGAGGCGGAGATCGGCTGGATCTCCTTGGTCAGCGCGCCGGTCGCGTCGAACTCGAACGTGGTGGTCGTGCCGCGGGCGTCCGTGGTGGCGACCATGTTGCCGGCCCGGTCGTAGCGGGCCGACTGCGACGACAGCTTGACACCGGCCGGGCTGTACTCGGCGGTGTCGGTGGCCCGGTCCGCCATGTCATAGGTGACCGTGGCGTACGAGCCATCCGGACGGGTGGTACGGGTGGTCCGCCCCTCACTGTCGTAGGTGTAGCTGGTGACGTTGTTCGCGCCGTCCTTGACGGTCAACGGCTCACCGGCCGCGTTGAAGGTGGTGGTGCTGTTCACCCCCGCAGCCGACGTGACCTGGCTCGTCTGCTGCGCAGAGACGTCGTCGTAGGTGTAGGTGGTGGTGTAGTTGGCGCTCGCCTGCCGGACCACCTCGGTCGACGTCAGGGTGCGGCCCAGGTAGTCGTAGGTCGCCTCCGTCACCGCGCCCGTCGGGTCCGTCGTCGACAGGACGTTGCCCACGTCGTCGTACCGGTAGGTGGTGACCCCGTCGTTCGGCGCGATCTGCTTCGACACCCGGCCGAACTGGTCGTACTCGTAACGGGTGATCTTGCCGAGCGGGTCGGTCACCGACGTGACCTGACCGGCGTCGTCGTACGTCTGGGTCGTCTCCGCAACGATCGGGGTGCTCGACCCAGGCGGGGTGTAGCTCGGATCTGTCTGGGACACGACCCGGCCGGCGGCGTCGTAGCGGGTGACCGACCAGTTGCCGTTGGCGTCGCGGGTGTCGGTCGGCTCGTCGAACGTGTTGTAGCCGACCCAGCTGACCGCGCTGGTCAGCGCCGGAAGCTGCCCGGCCTGCTCGACCATCGCCGCCGGAGCGGTGGTCTTGACCAGGCGCCCTTCCTCGTCGTAGCCCTGGTAGGTCGTGTTGCCGTTCTCGTCCGTGATCGAGGTCGGCAGGCCGTCCTGGTCGACAACCTGGGAGGTGCGGATGACCTGGGCGTCGGCCGCCGGCGCCGTACCGGCCCTGAGCTGACCGATCTCGGTGGCCGAGAGCGCCTTCTGGTAGAGCTGGACGTCGCTGATCTTGCCGTTGAAGTAGTTGCCCCGGCTGCCGTTCCACCTGCCGACGCCGATCTCGACCGGCCCGGCGGTGGAGAACGTGCCGCTGACAGTGTTGCTGCCCTCCTGCACGCCGTTGACGTACAGGCGCATCGTCTTGGTCGGGGCGTCGTAGACACCGACCAGGTGGGTCCAGGTGTTCACCGCCGGGGTGCTCGTCGACGTCGCGCCGGGCGACGAGGCGTCCGCGACGTCGGCGGTACGCATGACGAACTTCCATTTGCCCGTGTCGTCGTAACGCAGGTCGAACGGGCTCTGCTGGGCGCCGGCGGCCCCGACGGCCTTGTAGGTCCTGGTGGTGTCGGCCAGGTTCAGCCAGGCCGCCACCGTGAAGCTGCGGTTGGTGTCCACGCCCGGGCCGGTGCTGGTCAGGCGGGTGTTGGTGCCGTTGAACACGGCCGAGCCGCCCCGCTCGGTGGACCAGGTGATCCCACTCGTGCCCGTCATCGGGTTGTTGCCGGCCGAGTCGGCGGCCTTCGTTCCGCTGGTCTCGGCCAGCTTCCACCGGGCGATCGGGGTCAGGTCCGTCGACGGGTACGTCGTTTCGGCGACCGCGCGGCCGGCGTTGTCGTACATGGCCTCGGAAGTGCCGGTGACCGTGTTGCCGTTCGCGCCGTCGGTGGAGACGCTGGAGACGACGTTGTCGTCGGCGTCGTACGTCAGCGTGGTGGTGCGCTTGAGCCCGTTCGGGTCGACGGTGGTGGAGATCGTCCGCCCGGCCGCGTCGTAGGTGGTCGCGGTGGTGGTGCGGCCGTTGTTGGTTTTCTCGGTCAGTTCGTTGCCGGCGGCGTCGTAGGTGGTCACCCTTCCCGACGACGCCGAGCCCTTCGAGATCACAGCCGCCCAAGCCCGCCAAGCAGCCCACGAATTCCTGCGCACCGGTGGACGCCGCACCAACGTCCAGTGGGTCGTCAAACCGTAGAGCTCGTGGTCTACTGCCTCGTCATGCAGCCATGAACGGGCAATCCAGGGTGACGAATCTTGGAGTTGATGGATCAGCCGCCCGATCGCGCACTCGCAGGCGGCTGCACCGCCTGCGAGCGTCGCGCCCCGACGCCCCTCATCAGCGCCGTCCGGCACTGACCGACACGGCGGTCCCTTGATTCCGCGTCTTGTCCGGCACACGTCGAGTCAACTCAAATGCGACTATCCGGGCACGCCCGTAGCGCCAAATGCCGGCTTTGCCACGTTACCCAGAGTCACAAAAAGACGATCGCCGCGGCCATCTGGTCACGACGATCGTCCAATGTACTCGTTGCGAGCATCTATTTTACCAGCTAACACCGTCGGGACGGCCGGATTCGAACCGACGACCCCTTGACCCCCAGTTACAATACAGTTGTGTCACGCCATGCTGGGCCATGCCGATAAGTGCGCAATTTAGGACAGCTCGACAGTGGCCGGCATCGCGATACCGACCTATGCCGGACCCTTTCCTCCCGGGACGTCAAGCCTGTGACCAGGGCCGTGACCACAACCAGTCAAGTGCACAGGCTGCCGCTTGGTGCCACCCAAACATCTGACCTTCTGACATTTCGACCACCTCCAACGAACTGGAGAACCACAGCAGCGCGATAATTAATAGCCGCAGATCACGATGACGCATCTCCCGTCTTCCCTTATCGACCACCCAAGGGGAATTTATCGGCCATGGCCCGAGTGTCGGCGCGACGTAATGCGTCGACCACCGACGCCTGGCCTCGTTACCACAATTCTCCTCGCCACCAACGAGTACCAGACAGGGCCGTTATCTGTACAGCCACATAGGAGCGGACCAGCCATCGCATGATTGGCAATAACCGTCAGGCGAGACCGATGTCCCGCGCGACAGCTCGCAACTCCTCAACACTTGGCGGCTTTCGAAATTCAGAGGACTCGGCAGGAAAGTAGTCCGGGAATAAGGGTAACCGGAGCCGACCCGTGTAGACCGAGGCCAGGAACTCGACAAGACCTCCGTCGAATGGATACCAAGCCGCGCTCCGAGCTCGGTTGACCGTGATTGTCCAGGTGGCCGGATCCTCCGGGAGTCTCTTCACCCAGAAGACCATGTCGGCGTCTTCTGTAACCGCCACCGGAAGCAGCGCTTCAGGCGAATAAGGAAAGTTCCCACCCTCTGAGCGACTGCGCCGCTCTAACAACTCACGCATCCCCGACGCTCTCGAAAGCAGACGTAACGCCTCGAACCGAGACTTCGGCTGCAGCACATGCAGGTAGTCGTCAAAGGTACCAGCACCATAGGTCCGCACGAGCCAGACATAATCGGCAGGAACGGCTGAGCCGAGGCGTCGCTCGAGTTCACTCCAGTCGCCGAAGGTCAGGGGATTAGACGGCGGGGAAACAGCACTGACAAGATCATCGAAGGCATCCGTCACATGTCCTAAAATCTTCGTCACCAACGCCGAACATTCCAGCCAGATTAGGCATCTGACATCAGCTGTGACAGCAAGCGTGGCACAAGACCACGCAACTCAACGCACAGCTAGGTCGGGCGCCCAATTATCGGACTACCTTGTTGCGTTGTTCGCTTGAACACAGACTGCATGACTGAACCATCACGTCCCTGAATGAGGAGCAGGTGCTGGCCCGCCTTGGTTGGCACCGGCGTCTACATCAACTACCTGAACCCGGGCCAGCACGACTGGGGCAAGCGCCTACTACGGCGTCAACCTCCCCCGCCTCCGCACCGTCATCAGGAATACGACCCCGACCGGATCTTCGACATGCCCCAGTCGGTCCTGCACGCCTGACGGGCCAGCGGCCGCCCCAAACTCCTCCTGAAGAGCGCAAAGCTGGGCGGGATTCACGTGATGCACATCCCAGACCAGCTCTGCCGCCGCCGATCCAGCCGCCGGCCCCGTTTCCAGTGTGCAGGATCATGTTGTTGGAGCTGTTACGGGAGATCGTCGACGTTGCCGTCACCGCTAAAGTCTCACGGCCGAAGATCACGTTGGCAGCGCCGAAGGCGATACCGATCTGCTCACTGGCCCCCGTGGCGAACCCGTCCGTGCCGTTGCCGCAGATCATCCACAACGTGCCATCGGAAGCCTTGCGCCACAGCATGTCCGGCTTGCCGTCACCAGAGAAGCCACCCGGAGACAACACGTCAATCGCCGCGTTCCAGTCCGCCCCGCCACGCAGCAATTTCACCCGACTATAATCGTCGCCCGCCAGCCGCCACGTCCCGCTCGCGGTTATCAATGCTCATCTTGAGATATCCTCCATGCTTTCAATCGAGCGAACCAATCGAAAGAGTTGAGTCAACCTCCCACGTCTCCGGAAAAAATATTGACGGATCAGAGTACGCCCTTACCGCCTCAACCCACTGTGGCGAACTAACGGAAACAACGAACCAGTCATGGTCACTGCTCAACAAATACACATCACCTCTGCGGTCAGCACCAAAGTTCAAACCTGCCAGGATCCGTTGAGCCTCGGCGTACTCCGCCTTGCGCAGGTACAACCCACGGAAGACAGGCGGAAGGAACATAAATGTCACACCCGCAAAAAGAACCTCTATCCGGAGAGGACTACTGCCATTTGAAGGAGGAGGGCTTTGCAGGAGCAACTGGCAGTGAGTTTGCATAAAGTCCACTACCTTGAACTGCCGGTCAGTAACCATGTAGGAAGGCGCCTTGTACAAGCTCACCACCTAGCCCACCTGCCTTCCAATGAGTCAGCCGAGGCCCTTGAAGACTACCCACTCGTCGTCAGTCGTAGGCAACCGCAATGACTGCTTCACGCCGTTGACATACCATGAAACACTCGATGGCGATCTCTTTCCAAGCATCAGCGCGAGAGAGAGCCTACTCATCTCCCAGTTAGTGCCATTGCCACTCGCCACGTCTCGCCACCCCCTCAGCTTCTGCCCTGCCCTCATAGAATTCTGAAACTGCTCTAGCGGGGTAGCGCCAGTAAGACCATCAAGGGTTACCGCTATATGTACACTTTTGTCACGAAGAGCTTCATCGACCTTGTTCATCCACATGGGCTGCCCATTGTTGTCCAATTTCCCAAGCTCGGGCCCGTTGAACGTATAGGCATTGACCCCGCTTTCGGATCGCAACCTTTCGGCCAGAGCATCAGCACCAATTCCTTCATCTGGATGGTTCAGTCCCAGTACAACTGTGCAGTTGTGCACCAGGACCGGGGTATTACCGGCCAGCACATAGTACGTGTGGATGTCGGCGACGGTGAGGTCGTGCATCCGCTTGTCGCCGGTGTAGTTGCGTACCTCGACGACCGTGAGTTGGTCTCCTGGGCCGCCGCCGCCCATTCCGGCGCCGGTGCCGTCGCCTTCCAGGCGCTTGTCGTCGTGCACAAGCAGCCGGTGACCGGCGGCGAGTTTCGCGGCGTCGACCCATCTGCCGTCGGTGGCGTCCCAGAACGGGTGGTGCTGGGTCGTCTTCACCACCGTCGTCTTGCCGGTCTTGTCGTCGCGGACGGTGACGTCGGTCAGGTCACGATCCTGATTGACGTGCAGCTGGGTGACCGGCTTCGCCGCACTCCGACCGGTCTCCGGGTCGGTCGCGGCGACCTTGTCACCGTGCTGCAGATCCTCGATCGGTTTGCTGCTGCCATCGGCCAGCAGCACCCGGGTCGACGGATCGAAGCTGTGCCGCGTGCAATCCGCCGAGCCGTCGGCCTGGCGGTGCCGCCCCTGCGCACCGGGTCCACCGGATGATCCACCCGCGGAAGCTGCCCTGCCCCCGCCATCAGCGGTGGCGTTCGAGCCCCCGCCGCCGGCCTTCACGTCACCACTGCCCGGGGCACGTCCGCCCAGCCTGGGCAGCCGGCTTCCGGCCGCGGCAGCGGCCTTCGCCCCACCCGCCGCTGCACGGAGGCCACCGCCGAGCCGGCTGAGGCCCGCCGACAGCGCGCCGTCCAGACCGCCCTCGATCATCGTGCCGGCCAGGCCGCTCCAGGAGAACTCCTGATCACCTCGGGAAACATCGACCATGAACCCGGTACCGGCGGCCATCGCACCCGCTGCGGCCCCGGCCAAAATCAGACAGCCCACCCCGGTCGCGCACAACGCGCCGATGGCGACCGCCGCGACGAGCCCCGCCGCCGCGGTGGCGACGAACTTCCAGGGATCCTTCTTTATCGCCTCGACTGTCGCCTTCGCGCTGTCGACGGCTTTCTTCACCGCTTTCTTCGCGGTCTCCTTGACGCACTTGCCGACGCCGCCCGACAGGCACTTCTTGGCCGAGCGCATGGCGTCCTTGACCGAGTTGGCCTTCTTCTTGACCCAGCGGACCGTGGACTTCTTCACCACGTTCCACGCCTTGGTCGCCTTGCTGGTGGCCTTCTTCACCCCGGACTTGACGGCCTTCCAGGTCCGGCCCGACGTGACGTGCTTGAACGCCGACGTCGCGGCGGTGGTGGCCGCCCGGAACGTCGACACCGGGTTCGTGACAACCCTGGCGACACTCGACACGGACCTCTTGAAGCTCGACCAGCCCCAGTGCCCGGTCGGGTCGACCGTGGTCAGCGGGTTGCCGTCGCCGTACTGGAAACGGTTGGCCGCGACCGAGTCCGGCACCGGGGACACGTCGGCGCTGTCCCGGGTGTCGAACTGCCCGGTGGCCGGGTTGTACCAACGTGCCAGCATGTTCACCCGGCCGCTGAGCCCGTCCGTCCACTCCGACTGGTAGCCGAGGTTGCCGACCATCCCGCTGGTGGTCAGCACACTGCCCAGCGGGTCATAGGTCGTCGACCCGGCCAGGGCCGTCCCGGTGGCGGAGAACTGCCCCACCACGTCCCAGTGCTGATCGGTCCAGGCGTACCGGGAACCGGCACCGGCACCGGACCCCACACCGAACAACTCCCCCGCCGGGCCACGCGTGTAGGTCGCGGTGCCGTCCTTGGCCAGGTGGTTACCCAGACCGGTGTACGCGAAGCCCGGCTTGATCGCCCGGCCCAGCCCGTCGTAGTCGTAGCTGGTGGTGACGCCCCCGGCAGCCTGCTGGGACCGCACCTGGCCGAAGGCGTCGGTCTGGGTGTCGTACGCGACCGACCCGGACATGGTGCGCTTCAACGTGCCACGCGCGGTGTAGAGGTACGACGAGCCGTCGTTCTGCGTCAGTAGCTGGTTTCGGGCGTCGTAGGTGAACGTCTTGGACCCGTTCTGGGTGCGGTTGCCGGAGGCGTCGTACGCGTACGTGGTCGACGTCGTCCCGTTGCTCCACGAGGTCAACCGGTCAGCCAGGTCATAGGTGTACGTGTTCGACGCGGACCCGGCGAATCCGGTGGTCGCCTTCGACGTCTCGTTGCCGTTGGCGTCGTACCCGTAGGTGATCGAGCCGAGGGTGACGGTGCCGGCGGCGTTCTTCAGGGTGTCGGTCTTCAGGCGGTGCAGGTCGTCGTAGGTCAGGGTACGGACGTTGTTGTTGGTGCCGTAGGTGATCGTCGCCGGCTGGGAGAGCTTGTTGTAGGCCAGGGTGACGTTGATCGACGTCGTCGGGTTGGACGCGGTACGCAACCGGCCGACGTTGTCGTAGGTGTAGCTGGTCTTCCCGGCGACGTCGGTCCGCGACGCCAACTGCCCGTCCCGGTTGTACGAGAACGAGGTGTTGTCGGCCGGCCCGGTGATGGTCAGCGGCAGGCCACGGTCGTCGTAGGAGATCGTGTTGGTGCCCGACGGGACGGACAGTCCGGTCAGGCGGCCCGCGTCGTCGTAGTCGAAGACCCGATCAGGGGTGGCGACCTCCGCCCCCGTGCCGGTGATCTGCCGGATCTGCCCGAGGTCGTCGTAGGTGTTGGTGACGCTCACCCCGCCCGGGGAGTCCTGCCGCACCGGGCGACCGGCCGCGTCGTAGGCGACGGTGAAGGTACGTTCTGCCGCGTTCGGGTACGCCGCCGTCGCCGGTTCGATGCGCGACTCGGGCAGCCCCCACGAGTTGTACGTCGTCCAGAAGGCGTTGCCCCGGCCGTCGGTGAACCGGGTCTGGTTGCCGGCCAGGTCGTAGCCGAACGAGGTCCCGATGGCGGTCGTCGCGGTGACCGGCTGCGTCTCCCCGGTGAGGTTGCCCAGCGCGTCGTAGGTGAACGTGGTGGTGGTGCCCCGGGCGTCTTTGACCGCGGTCGGGTTGCTGTTGTCGTCGTAGCTCAGGGTCTCGGTGGTGAGCAGCGCGTTGGTCGCGCTGTAGTTCTGTATCCGGGTGACCCGCCCGGCCCCGTCGTAGGTGGCCGTCCGGCTCGTCAGGTCCGGCAGCGTCGTCTTGACCACCCGACCGAGCCCGTCGTATTCGGTCGTGGTGACGTTGTTGGCCCCGTCGGTCTCGGTCAGCGGCTCGCCCACCCAGTTGTAGGTGGTGCTCCGCACCACGCCTTCCGGCGTGGTCACCTTCTGCAGCCACGGGCCGGCGGCCGGGGTGTTGCCGTACGCTCCGGTGCCGTACCCGTAGGTGGTGGTGTTGGTGACCGGGACCGGCTGGCGGACCACCTGGCTGGAGGTCAGCATCCGGCCGAGGTAGTCGTAGGTCGCGGTGGTCTTTGCCCCGGTCGGGTCCACCGTCTCCAGCAGGTCGCCCACCTTGTCGTACTTGGCGATGGTCACCTTTCCTGCCGGGTTGGTGACCTTGGCGACGTTGCCGAGTGAGTCGTACTCGAAGGTCGTGGTCTTGCCGCGTCGGTCGGTGCTCGACTCGACCTGGCCGAGCGGGTCGTAGACCGTGCTGGTCTCCGCCGCGGCGATCGGGGTGCCACCGGGCGGGGTGTAGGCCGGCATGATCGTTTTGATCGGTCGGCCCACCGCGTCGTAGCGGGTGGTGAGGACGTTGGTCAGCGGGTCCTGGGTCTCGGTCGCCTCACCGAAGGTGTTGTAGCCGGTGCGGGAGACCGGGACGGCCGGCACCGGCGCGCCGCCGCCGAAGGTCTCCGTCGACACCGACGGCGAGACCACCTTCGCCAGTTGCCCAGCCGCGTCGTACTCGAAGGAGGTCAGGTTGCCCATCGGATCGGTCATCGCGGTGACGAGGCCACGCTTGTCGACGGTGTAGCTGGTGGTCAGCCTCTTCGGCGTCACCGTCGTGGTGGCCTTTCGGCCGTTACCGCCGCCGTAGAGCGTGCCGACCTCGTCGGCGCTCAACTCCTCCTGGAAGATCTGCACGTTGTCGATCGCCCCGTTGACCAGTTGGGTCTCGTTGGGGCCGATCAGGATGCCGCCGACGGACAGTGGGGTTGCGGCGTTCCAGGGGGTGGGCTGGGTGGTGCTGCCGGTCCGCGAGCCGTTGACGAACAGACTCATTTCCTTGGTGCCCGCGTCGAAGACTGCGACCAGGTGGGTCCAGGTGTTCACGACCGGAGCGGCGCTGGAGCGCGCGGCGCTCCAGGTCGTCGAGCTGGTGTCGGTACGGGCGGCGGCGAACTCCCAGCGGTTGAAGGACTTGCTGTACTTGAGGAAGAAGGCGCCGTTGTTGAGACCGCCCTCGCCGACCATCGTCTGGTCCTGGTTGAGGTCGGTCAGCTTGACCCAGGCCGACACGGAGTAGGACTGGGTGGTGTTCAACGCGGGTTGCTGCGTCTGGAGGACGTTGGTGCGGTTGAACAGCGCGGCGCCGTCGGAGCGACCGACGATGCCGTTGTACGAGTAGAGGGTTCGCGCCGACGGCGAGGAGTCGTACGCCTCGTAGCCGGCGGCCTCCTCCATCCGCCACCATCCGGTGGGTAGGGCGGCGCTCTTGACG
The DNA here is from genome assembly GCF_043198215.1 of Micromonospora sp. NPDC048830. Taxonomy (NCBI): domain Bacteria; kingdom Bacillati; phylum Actinomycetota; class Actinomycetes; order Micromonosporales; family Micromonosporaceae; genus Micromonospora; species Micromonospora sp. NPDC048830. The sequence goes on along the minus strand of NZ_JBICUP010000042.1, from coordinate 43,427 downwards.
CTGACGCTCTCCGAGGTCACCCGACCCATCGGGTCGTAGGTGTTCTCGACGGTCTGCAGCGGAGTCTGGAGCTGTCCGACGAGACTCTGGGTGCTGACGACGCGGTCGTCGGCGTCGTAGGAGTACTTGGTGACGCGCTCGAGGTCGTACGGCTGCTCGGTGGAGGAGACCAGTCGTCCCGCGGCGTCGTAGCTGTGGGTGGTCCAGTTGGCGCCGTTGTCGGCCAGCTGCATGATCAGGTTGCCGACGGCGTCGTAGCTGTTCTCCTCGCGGACGAAACGCTTGACGCCGTCGGTGCGGGTGACCTTCGTGACGTTGTCGTTGAGGTCGTACTCGTACTCCGTCACCCAGTTCATCGCGTCCGTGTCCGAGGCGAGGTTGCCGTTGGCGTAGTAGGCCTTCGACGACACGCGGGTGCTGGTGCCGTCGGCACCGATGATCGTGGTGGTTAGTTGCTGGCCCACGGCGTCGTAGGTTTCCGCCTCGGTGCGCAGGATGTCGCCGTTCGGACAGGGGCTTCCAGGTGGCGGGCTGACACGACAGGCCACGGCGCTGGTGAGGTTGCCGTAGTCGTCGTACGCGAAGAGGGTGACGGCACCGACGGCGTCGACGGTCTTGACCAGTTGCCCGTGGGAGTTGTAGTCGCTGGTGGAGTCGCGCGGGGCGTCCCCGCCGGTGGTGTCCTCGATCTTGCGGTAGGTGACGTTGCCGTCGGCGTCGTACGTGGTGGACGTCCTGGCCGTGTGGATCGCACCCGTCACCTGGTTGAGCACCGGCGGGTCGAGCTGTTCGACGACCTGTCCGGCCGGGTCGTAGGTGTAGGTGGTGGTCAGATCGCCGACGGGCGCCTCGGCCTTGACTGTTTTCGTGCGGGTACGCCCGAGGCCGTCATAGGTGAACTCGGTGACGAGTCCGGCCGCGTCGGTGATCCGTACCGCGTCGCCGGCCGAGTTGTACTCCGTGCGCTGCGTCGCTCCCTTGGCGGACACGGTCGTCAGCGGCAGGCCTGGCGGCACCGTGCCGCCTCCGACCGCGGGGGTCGCCGCGGTGGAGTACGTCATCGTCGTGGCCCGTCCGGACGCGTACCCCGCGACGGGTGGGGAGGTGACGCTGACCCGGTTGCCGGCGGCGTCGTAGCCCAGCTTGGTGAGGTACGTGTTGTCGGTGGTGCTCTGCGACCGGGCGTCGCGCACCTCGATGAGCTGGTCGTTCCTCGGGTCCGGTGTGAGGTTCACGGTGGTGGAGTCGGGCCAGTACTTGTAGTAGGTGCTGTCGCATGTCGTCTGGTCGCGGCAGACGGTGGAGCGGATGGTGTTGCCACGCACGTCCCGGGCGGAGACGGTCTTCATGCCCAGCGGGTCGAACTCCACGGACTCGAAGCCGCCGACGTCGTAGCCGTAGGAGGTGGTGCGGCCGAGGGCGTCGGTGGCGGCGATCAGGCGGTTGCCGTTCACGATGTCGTAGACGTCGGTCGACGTCTTGTTCGTGGGGTCCGTGGTGGTGACGGTGGCGACGGGGGTCAGGGTCGCGGTCGGCCCGCTCTGCAGGGCGCTCTTCGCGGCCCGGTAGTGGGCGTCCACCTCCGTCGGCGGAAGTTCCCGGTCGTAGTAGGCGAACTCGGCGATGTTGCCCTTGAAGTAGCTGACGTCCGCCGACGAACTGGGCCATCCCCTGGTGGTTCCGGCTCCGATGTACGACACCAGGGCGTTGGTCGCCTCCATGGCGCCAAGCGCGCCGACGATCTTGTTGTCGAGGTAGAGAACCTGCCGGGTGGTCGACGCGGACAGCACGACATGGTGCCACTTGCCGTCGTTGACCTTTGTCGTGGAGGTGATCGGCGCGTTCCACGTGCCGTTGTAGAACTCGCCGCGCAGTAGACCGTCGGCGCCGATGTACAGCGCGGGCGTCCAGTTGGATGTCGTGGGGGCGTTGTTCAGTTCGTTGCGCTGGTAGGCGTAGAGGACGCCGCTGGCGGCGTGGTTCACCGGCGTCTTGAACCACATCTCCACGGTGGCGTCGTCGACGAGGGGGAAGTCGACGCCCGGGTAGGCCTGGTTGGCGGGATTGTAGGGCTTGACGTAGGAAGAGGTGCCGTTGAAGATCGCGCCGTAGGTGTCGGCGAACGGGCTGGTGTCGGCCTGGTTGGTGTCGAAGGTGACCGCGCTGTAGCGGGCTTCATGGCTGTGCACGACGTTGACCGCGTCGGCCGGCGCCTCGACGTCGCCGAGTCGCCAGTAGTCGGTGGGCTGTGAGCCGAGGACGGCCGACACGTACACCAGGCTGGAACCGGAGGCGGTCGGTGCGCCGACCTTCCACACGCCGCCCTTCTCGTCGGTGACCTCGAAGACTCGGCCGGTGACGCTGTGGTAGACGACCTGCGCCTGGACCCTCCCGGCGGCACTGGTGACGAGGGACAACTGCGGGGTGCCAGCGCGGCCCGTCCGGTACATCGCGGCGACGTCGGTGCTGGTGAGGCCCCTGTTGTAGTAGGCGACGTCGGCGATCGACCCGGTGAAGAAGGTGGCGGTCGGAGTGCTGTGCGGCTGGCTCGGCCAGGCGCCGCCGAGGAAGCCGGCGCCCAGGTAGGCGTTACCCGCGTCGAGACCGTGCAGGTTGATCGCACCGGTCAGGCTGCCGACCTGTGTGCCGTCGAGGAACAGTTGCTGGCTTCCGCCGTTGCCGGCGAGGACCACATGATGCCACTGCCCGTCGGTGACAGGCCCGGGCGAGGACATCGCACCCGCCGGATTGGCGGAGCCCAGTTCGCCGCGCAGCTTGCCGTCCGAGCCGATGTAGAGGGCGGGGACGAAGGCAGCGGTCGTGGTGGCGGCGGGTGTCACCTGGTCCTTCTGGTAGCTGAACAGCACCCCGTTCGGGGAGCTGGTCTTGAACCACATGCCGATCGACTGGTAGGAGCCCTCGGCTACGGCCTTGGCGGGCAGGGTGACCAGGGATGACGTGCCGTTGAACGACGCGGACGTGGAGGTCGAGTCCGGCAGCGCCGGCCCGCCGCCCAGGGTCACGTCGGTGTAGGAACCGCTGTCGGCGCCGTCCTCGGAGACCACGGCGCTGGCCGCGGCGGTCGTGTTCGGGGCCTCGTTGAGGCGCCAGAACGCGTACGGGTCGCTGTTCAGGACAGTGTTGGCATGCTGCGACACCGACGTGTAACCGTAGGTGAGGCACTGGGTGCCGGCGCCGGGCTCGCAGACCGACGTCAACTTGTCGCCGTCGTAGCCGTAGGTCCAGGTCAGGGCGGTTGCCGTATCGCTCGGCACGACCGGATCGGTGACGACGGTGGCGATGTGCGGTGCCGTGGCGGCCGGCGGCGTCGACCAGGTGAAGGCCAGACTGCGACTGGACGCCAGTGACGTCATCTTCTTCAGCTGGCCGCCGGTGTCGTACTCGAAGGTCACGGCGCGGCCGGAGGCGTCGGCGATCTTCGTGATCCGGTGGACGCCGGACGCGGCGGCCCGGGTGAACTCGTAGACTGTGGCGTCCTTGTCCGTCAGGGAGTAGCCGCCGGTCACGGGCTTGAATGCCGAGTACCGCCCCAGCGGCGCGACCCAGGTGCCGTCGTTGTTACGGCCGAACGCGGCCTCCTGCCCGTCCGGATAGCGCACGGCGACGGTCTGCAGGCTCCCCGAGGCGTCGCGGATCTCTCGGGTCCTCATGTCGAGGATCGACGACCAGCCGTGGCCGAAGGCGTTGTCGACCCGGGTGTCGAGGCTGTTGTAGTCCCGGTTGACGGCCAACGCCGGCCCGACCGTGGTGACCTGCGCATCGATGTCGGAGGTGGTGTAGTTGCCGACGTTGCCGTCGTATCCCTTGTCGCCGTTCTGCGCGAGCGCGGAGGTGATCGGGGGTTGCGGCACCTGGGTGCTGAACGCGTACATCGGTGTGGTCGGGCCGCTGGAGGAGTAGTCGTTGGCCTGGACCGCGTACAGGTAGGTCTTCTTCCATTGCAGGACGCCGGCGGGCACCTTCCACACGCCACCGCTGACCCAGCCGGAGCTGGTCAGCTGCGTCCCCTGGTCGTTGTAGATGATGAAGTTGAACCGAAGACCCTTGGCCGGCCAGTTGTCCGAGTCGTGGCCCTGAGCGATGAGCTCCGGGGTGAGGGTGTCAAGGGCGACGTTGTTCGACGGGTATCGCAGGTCGACCTGCGGGGCGACGTTGTCGGTGTAGGTCACGTCGATGAACGGAGCGCAACTGATCAGGCCGTAGGTGCTGTGGTTGCAGTTCACCGCGGCGTCGGTGGAGGTGAAACGCTTCCACGCGTCCCTGTCGGTCTCGGAGGCGGTGAGTGCCAGCCCGTAGGTGCTTGCGCCGGTGACCCACTCGTTGATTTCGTCGACGTCCATCGGCACCGAGACCCAGGTGCCGACGGTGCGGTCGGCGGCGGTGTTGCCGCAGGCGGCGGTGCTGCTCGGGGAGGCGTTGCCGATCGACGGCGTGTACGGCGGGAAGGTGCCGTACTTGACCGTGGAGGTAGACCAGTTGGCGGTTACCCGGTGCACGTCGAACCGGCGGGCCACGCACCCGTCGCCGGCCCCCTGGTAGGTCAGGAAGACGTTCAGGTCGGCCGCGCTGAGTCGCTTGCCCGCGTAGGCGTTACCGAAGGCGGGGTAGAAAGGCAACAGGGTCTTGGCCTTGCCGGTACCGCCGTCGAAGGTGCCGACCGCGACACTGTGCTCGGTGTTGCGTTGGGGCTCGGTGCCACCCGACTGCACGTAGGTGTCATCGCTGGTCGTGGGGGTCCGGCCGGTACTGGGATCGAGAACCACCGGGAACTTGCGCGCCGGGTCCCGCAACCAGTTCCCGTCGACGGAAACCTTCAGCGCCGGGCCGTCGACGGTTGTCACGATCTCGAAGCGGACAGCGTAGGAGGTAGCTCTGGCACCGGTCTTGTCGACGGCGGAGTCCTCCATCCAGCCAACCGGCATGCGCGCCGCCATCTTGCCGGCAGCGTCAAGGAAGACAACCCCGCCGTCGTCCTCGATCTGCGGGGTCAGACCGGTCAGGCGCAGGGGATACAGGTACTCGGTCGCCACGTCAGGCGATCGGAAGATCAGACTTTCCTTGACCGTGCCGCCACTCGACCGGAGGGTCAGGTCAACGTTCGGGAAGACGTTCGAGTAGGTGGCGGTAGCGCCGGCCAGGGTGGCCGCGCTCGGAGCGGCGCCTCGCAGGTCGTAGCCGAGAATGTCGCCGCGGCCGAGGTCCATCCGCATGAGCGGCTGCGACGTCCCCGCCGCGCGTGGGGCGAAGGTGACATCGATGGGATTGGCGCGGACCCGCAGCCGATCGTCGGCCTGCTGAAGGGTGTTGTCGATCTGCTGCCAATCCCCCTTCGAATCCTTGAAGTTCACGGGACGCTGGTGGACCCGCCGGGTGTAGGAGCCATCCGGGTTCTGGAAGACATCGGAGGTGCTGGTCGACGCCTCCGAGACACGCCTGCTGGCGGCCACGTCGAAGCCTTCGGCGGAACGGGTCGTGCGTACACCCACCTCGGGCTTGCGCGGCTGCATCAGCTTCAGCTCGCCCCGGGCGGGCCGGACTCGGCTGTGGTCCTGCACCGGCGGCGAGGCGACGTAGTGCCCCCGGTCGGGTGACTGCCCCATCTGCTGCTGCGGAGTCGCCGGCTCGGCCCATGCGAACCGGAGCGCCAAAAGGTCGGAGAGCCAGGAGAGCGGGAACCCGCTGCTGCCAGGGTGGTGCAGTGGCGCCTTGGGAGCCCCCACCGTCATCAACATCGTCAGGACGAGGACCATTGCCAGACGGCCGACGAGCCGAGCCCGCCTGCGGCGACGATCGACAACCACGATGCGCCCACGCTGCCGCCGACCGCCCATGGCAGCCCTCCCCCGTTGATCAAACTATACGGAGAGAACAGACTCCCTGACGTTGAGCAAAAACTCAAGCATGGAAATGCAGGAGATCATCTGGTAGTGGTCCACGCCTCGCGGACCACCATCTCCACTCCCGCCCGAACATCGGCAGCCGTCGTGGCCGGCACACCTCGCACGCCTTCGACCGGTCGGTCCGATCCCACCGTCACATAGCGGGAGCCCGGGAACCGCGAGCGCCCCTGCTCCAGTGCCGCCACCGGCGCCTCACCCACCGCCACCACGACTCGGCAACCATCCAGGGCCAGGGTGTTGAAGTACGCCAGCGCATTCGCCGAGGTCTGCGGCCCCGCCACAGCCAGATACTGGACCCTGATGGACTCCGCGACGGAAACCCGCTGCATTCCAGCCCACGCGGCCCCCGCAAGCTCGCCCGCCAAACCCTGATCGTCAGTCAGCAGGCACGCGGTGAACGCCTCGTACTGCCGCTCGCGCGGTTGCGGCGCCACCTGATCTCGCGGCCAGAACGCCCAGGTCACACCAACAGCCAGGCCCACGACCAACAACGACGCCAGCACGACAGGCCAACGCAACCGCTTCATACGACCTCACGATGCCAATGGACAAGCGACGGGTTTGGATCGGTGAGCGTAGCCGACGCTCGCCTCAGGTGCGTGCCGCTTCTTCTCGGGCCCGACTTCCCACACCTCTACGAAGCACGGCACGAGCCCACTTGTCGCACAAACAAGGCAGCGGCGAGGCAACGCCTACGCGCCAGCGAACGTCACGCCCCCGACCCACCTCATCATCACGGTCCGGCACTGGCCGACACAGCGGCCCCTTGATTCCGTGTCTTGCGCGACACGCGGCGAATCAGCCCAAATGGCGCCATCCGGTCATGCTCAAAGCGTCGAATGCCGGCTTTGTCACGTTACCCGGGCCACAAAGGGACGATCGCCGTGGCCATCTGGTCACGGCGATCGTCCAATATGTTCGTTGCGATTGCCTATTTCCCCAGCTCACACTGTCGGGACGGCCGGATTCGAACCGACGACCCCTTGACCCCCAGTCAAGTGCGCTACCAAGCTGCGCCACGTCCCGATGCTCCCGCGCGGTGCTTAACTCCCCGCGACAGCCGGTACAGCTTAGCGCACGATCTTCGGTCCGTCCGCACGGGCCCCACCTGATCCTCCGGCGCGCCGCGGCACCCTCACACCCCCTAGAGCGTCCTAGGAGGGTGGGGTGGGCGGGGCGCTGGCGGCCCCGCCCAGCCGTCGGGTCAGCCGTGCGCCTTGCCCCGGCCGCCCGGGCCGAGCTTCTTGCGCGGGCGTACCGAAATCTCGATCGGGCTGCCCTCGAAGCCGAACTCCTCGCGGAGCTTGCGCTCGACGAACCGCTGGTAGCCGGCGTCCAACGGGCCGGTGCTGAACAGCACGAAGCGCGGCGGGCAGGTGCCGGCCTGCGTGGCGAAGAGGATGCGCGGCGCCCGACCGCCCCGCACCGGGTGCGGGGTTGCCTGCACCAGCGCGGTGAGCCACTGGTTGAGCTGCGCGGTCGGCACTCGGGTCTCCCAGCTGGCGAGCGCCTTGCGCAGCGCCGGGGCCAGCCGGTCGACGGCCCGGCCGGTCTTGGCCGAAACGTTGACCCGGATCGCCCAGGGGATGCGGCGCAGCTCCCGCTCGACCTCCTTCTCCAGGTAGTACCGGCGGTCGGCGTCGACCAGGTCCCACTTGTTGAAGGCGAGCACGAGGGCTCGCCCGGCCTCGGTGACCATCGACAGGATCCGCTGGTCCTGCTCGCTGATCGGCTCGCTGGCGTCGAGCAGCACCACCGCCACCTCGGCGGCCTCGATCGCGGACGCGGTACGCAGGCTGGCGTAGTACTCGGTGCCGCTGGCCTTGCCCACCCGCTTGCGCAGGCCCGCGGTGTCCACCAGCTGCCAGGTCTGGCCGCCGATCTCCACAAGGCTGTCGACGGGGTCGACGGTGGTGCCGGCGACGGAGTCGACGACCGCCCGTTCCTCGCCGGAGAACCGGTTGAGCAGGCTGGACTTGCCCACGTTCGGGCGCCCGACCAGGGCCACGCGGCGCGGGCCGCGGGGGCGGTTCTCCAGTACGGCCGGCGCGTCCGGCAGGGCGTCCAGGATGGCGTCGAGCAGGTCGCCGGAGCCCCGGCCGTGCAGCGCGGAGACCGCGTGCGGCTCGCCGAGGCCGAGCGACCACAGCGAGGTCGCCTCCATCTCGACGGAGCTGTTGTCGGCCTTGTTGGCCACCAGGATGACGGGCTTCGCGCTGCGGCGCAGCATCTTCACCGCGGCCTCGTCCACATCGGTGGAGCCGACCACGGCGTCGACCACGAAGAGCACCACGTCGGCCGTGGCGACCGCCGCCTCGGCCTGCGCGGCGATCGCCGCGGCCCGGTCCTTGGCGTCCGGCTCCCAGCCGCCGGTGTCCACCACGGTGAACGCGCGGCCGGACCACTGCGCGTCGTACGGCACCCGGTCCCGGGTCACCCCGGGGACGTCCTCGACGACCGCCTGGCGGCGGCCGATGATCCGGTTGACCAGGGTCGACTTGCCCACGTTGGGGCGGCCCACCACAGCCACCACGGGCTGCGGACCGGTCTGCTCCTCGGTGTCGAGGTCCGGCTCGCGCAGTTCCACCCAGCCCTCGTCGTTGGTCACGCCACTCCCCGCTCGGTCAGCAGCGAACGCAGCCGGTCGACGACCTCGTCGATGCCCAGCTCCGTGGTGTCCAGGACCACCGCGTCGGCGGCCTGCTGCAACGGGTCGGCCTTGCGGGTGGAGTCGAGCCGGTCCCGGCGGGCCAGGTCGGCGGCGGTCGCGGCCACGTCGGTGGCGTCCTCGGCGCTGCGTCGCTGGGCGCGGGCCTCCGCCGAGGCCGTCAGGTAGACCTTCAGGTCGGCGTCCGGCGTGACGACCGAGCCGATGTCGCGGCCCTCGACCACCATTCGCCCGGCCTGGTCGATCAGTTCCCGCTGGCGGGCCACGAGCAGCGCCCGCACCGCGGGTACGGCGGCCACGGCGGAGACCGCCCCGGTCACCTCGGGGCCCCGGATCTCGCGGTCGACGGAGATGTCGTCGACGGTCACGCCGTACCCCTGGGGGTCGGTGCCGATGCGCAGGTCGGCCTCGGCGGCGACCTTGGCCACCGACTCGGCGTCCGTCAGGTCGACCCCGGAGCGCAGCACCGCCCAGGTGACCGCCCGGTACATCGCGCCGGTGTCCAGGTAGCGTGCGCCGATGCCGCCGGCGAGCCGCCGGGAGACGGTGGACTTACCCGAACCGGACGGCCCGTCCACAGCGACCACGCAGCGCCCGGTCCGTACGTTTTCCTCCACCGTGTTCCTCCTCAGCCCGTACCTCGCGGGGTTCGGCGGCCCGCCGCGAGCGGTTGTCCGTCGTCGTCAATCATGCCCGCGCCCTGCCGGGGCCGCGCGCGACGCCGCCGTGACGCCCCGTCGCGGGCGTCACGGAAGCCTACCGGTTGTGGTACCCGCGACCGCGGGTCAGTCACCCACCGCATTGAACAGGGCGGCGACCTCGGCGTTGGTGAGCCGGCGGGTCCGTCCGGCGCGCAGGTCGCCGAGCCGGATCGGCCCGATCGAGGTACGCACCAGCCGCGACACCGGGTGGCCGACCTCGGCCAGCAGCCGCCGGACGATGTGCTTGCGCCCCTCGTGCAGGGTCAGCTCCACCTGGGCGGTCTTGCCCAGGGTGTCCACCACCTTGAAGGAGTCGACCTTCACCGGGCCGTCCTCCAGCTCGATGCCGGCCGCCAGCCGCTTGCCGAGGTTGCGCGGGATCGGCCCGGCGACCTCGCACAGGTACGTCTTCGGCACCCCGTACGAGGGGTGCATGAGCCGGTGGGCGAGGGTGCCGTCGTTGGTGAGCAGCAGCAGGCCCTCGCTGTCCGCGTCGAGCCGCCCGACGTGGTAGACCCGCTGCTCGACCCGGTTGCCGAGGAAGTCGGACAGGGCGGCGCGTCCCTTCTCGTCCGCCATCGTCGAGACGACCCCGCGCGGCTTGTTCATCGCCAGGTAGACCAGGCGGGTGTCGGCCTGCAGGCGCTCGCCGTCGACGTGGATGACGTCGCGGGCCGGGTCGGCCCTGTCGCCGAGCTGGGCCACCCGACCGTTGATGGTGACCCGGCGGCGGAAGATCAGGTCCTCGCAGGCGCGTCGGGAGCCCACGCCGGCGGCGGCCAGCACCTTCTGCAGGCGCTCGGCGCCCTCGTACACGGGGGCGTCGGGCTTCGGGGCACGGTCATCGCGTCGCATCGGCAAGCTCTTCTACGTCGTCGGGGAGGAACGGGGCGAGCGGGGGCAGCTCGTCGACGGAGTTCAGCCCCAGCTTCTCCAGGAACATCGTGGTGGTCCGGTAGAGGAACGCCCCGCTGTCCGGTTCGGTGCCGCACTCCTCGACCAGGCCGCGGGAGACCAGCGTACGGATCACCCCGTCGCAGTTGACACCCCGGATGGCCGAGATGCGCGAGCGGGTCACCGGCTGCTTGTACGCGACCACGGCGAGGGTCTCCAGCGCCGCCTGGGTCAGGCGTACCGACTGCCCGTCCAGCACGAACCGCTCGACGTACGTCGCGTATTCCGGCCGGGTGTAGAGCCGCCAGCCGCCCGCGGCCCGGCGCAGCTCGAAGCCGTGCCCGGCGGCGGTGTAGCCGGCCGCGATGTCGTCGAGCATCGCGCCGACCCGCTCCGGCGGCTGCTCCAGCACCTGGGCGAGGGTCAGCTCGCTGACCGGCTCGTCGACGACGAGGAGGATGGCCTCCAGCGCCGCCCGCAGCTCGCGGTCGTCGAGCTCGGGCGGTGGCTCGGGCGCGGCGGTCGTCCGCCGTCGCCCCGCCGGCTGCTTCCTCGGTACGCCCGCGGCGGTGTCCCGCTCTCCCGCCTCGACGTGCCGCTCTCCCGCCTCGACGTGCCGCTCTCCCGCCTCGACCTGGCGCTCGCCGGCCTCCGACCGCGCGGCGTCGGGCTGGGCGGCCTCGGCAGGGGCGGCCTCGGCAGGGGCCGCCGCCGGCAGCACGGTCTGGGGAGGCTCGGCTACCGACGTGGCTGCCGGCTCGGCTGCCGGCACGGCTGCCGGCACGGCATCCGGCACGGCTACCAGCGCGATGTCCGCCGCATCCGGGTCCGGGCCCGTGGGAGGATTCGGCTCCTCGGTGGGCCGTTCGCTGCCGAGGTCTTCCTGGGGTCGACGGGCGGCGGGGGGTCGGGGGCGCTCCCACGGCGGCACCCAGGCGGCCGCCTGGTCGGCCAGCGAGTCCTGGCGCTCCTCGTCACTCATCCCGCTCCCTCCATCGACTCCATGTCGCCGACATGGTCCGGTCCCGGTGGCCCGGACCCCGCCACGTCGCCGACATCGCGCGGCGGACTCTCGACGCTGCCGGCGTACTCGTCGACGCGCAGGTCGGTGCCGCCGTCGGCGGGGCCGGTCCACCGCACCGTCAGCTCCGCCAAGGCCTGCTCCTGGACGAAGGAGACCAGCCCCTCCCGGTACAGCTCGAGCAGGGCCAGGAACCGGGCGACCACCTCGAGGGTGGCCTCGCAGTCGGCGCAGAGCAGGGAGAACGTGGCCGTGCCGGCGCGGCGCAGCCGCTCGCTGATGATCGCGGCGTGCTCGCGCACGCTGACCCGGACCATGTGCACGTGGGCGATGGAGACCTCGGGCACCGGCTTCGGGGTCATCGCCTTGACCGCGAGCTTCAGCAGCCGTTCCGGGCCGATGCCGAGGACCAGGTCGGGCAACGCCTCGGCGTACCGGGGCTCCAGGGTCACGGACCGGGGGTAGCGCCGACCGCCGACCGCCTCCAGCTCGGCGAGGTGCGCCGCCGCCTCCTTGAACGCCTTGTACTGCAACAGGCGGGCGAACAGCAGGTCGCGCGCCTCCAGCAGGGCCAGGTCCTCCTCGTTCTCGACCTCGGCGGCGGGCAGCAGCCGCGCCGCCTTGAGGTCGAGCAGGGTGGCGGCGATCAGCAGGAACTCGCTGGCCTCGTCCAGGTCCCACTGGTCGCCCATCGCGCGGATGTACGCGATGAACTCGTCGGTCACGCGGTGCAGGGCCACCTCGGTGACGTCGAGCTTGTGCTTGCCGATCAGTTGCAGCAGCAGGTCGAACGGGCCGGTGAAGTTGTCCAGCCGGACGGTGAAGCCAGCGGCCTCCGCGCCGGGCAGGCCAGCCTCGGCGGCCCCGTCGGCCGAGGCGGTCACCGGTGCCCCGTCGGGCGCGCCGGCCAGGACGGGCGGGTCGGCCGCGGTCGCCGAGCCGGACGCACCGGTCGCCGCGCCGGACGCACCGGTCGCCGCGCCGTCGGCGGGCGGAGGCCCGACGGGCGGGTCGAGGGGCGGCGCGGTCACCGGACGACCGTAGTCCACGCTCCGGGAGGCCCGGCGGGAAGGTGCGCCCCGGGGCGCCCGCCGGTCGGACGGCGCACGGCCTACCGTTCCGCCTGGGCGGCGATCACCTCGCGGGCGAGCTGCCGGTAGTTACGGGCGCCCGACGAGGCCGGATCGAGGGTGGTGATGGGCGCGCCGGCCACCGTGGACTCGGGGAACTTCACCGTCTTGGTGATCACCGTCTGGTAGACCTTGTCGCCGAACGCCTCGACCACCCGCTGGAGCACCTGCCGGCAGTGGGTGGTGCGGCTGTCGTACATGGTGGCGAGGATGCCCTCCAGCTCCAGGTCGAAGTTGAGCCGCTCGCGCACCTTGTCGATGGTGTCCAGGAGCAGGGCCACGCCGCGCAGGCTGAAGAACTCGCACTCCAGGGGGATGAGCACCCCGTGGGCGACGGTCAGCGCGTTGATCGCCAGCAGGCCGAGGGACGGCTGGCAGTCGATGAGGATGTAGTCGTACTCCTTGCGGATCGACCTGAGCACCCGGGCCAGGGCCATCTCCCGGGCCACCTCGTTGACGAGCTGGATCTCGGCCGCGGAGAGGTCGATGTTGGCCGGCAGCAGGTGCAGGCCCGCCACGTCCGTCTTGATGAGGACGTCCTCGGGCGTGACGTCGTCCTGCATGAGCAGGTTGTAGACCGACAGGTCGAGGTTGTGCGGGTTGACCCCGAGCCCGACCGAGAGGGCGCCCTGGGGATCGAAGTCGACCAGCAGCACGCGGCGGCCGTACTCGGCCAGCGCCGCGCCCAGGTTGATCGTGGTGGTGGTCTTGCCGACGCCGCCCTTCTGGTTGGCCATCGCGATGATCCGGGCCGGGCCGTGCCGGTCGGTGGGCATCGGCTCCGGGATCGGCTTGCGCATCGTGTACGCCGCCGGATCCGCCGGGCCGAGGTCCGAACCGAGCGCGGCCTGCTGCTCGCGGAGCTCCGACGTCCAGGTCTCGGCACGGTCACCGTTGCCAGCCATGTCCTCGTTGCCCCCTCCCGACGACCACCCGGCGTCGGAGCCGTCCGACCCCCTCGCGGCGCCGCTGCGCACCCGGTCCGCTTCGCTCCGCCAGGCCCGCGCCATGCCGACTGTACGCCACCGGCGAGCAGCGCGTTCGGCAGCCGTGCGGCGTGTCGGCCGCCTGCCTGGCCGGGGCCGGTGCGCCTGCCCGGCCCGGGCGGGGCGGGGCGGACCGGGACCGCCGGGGCACGCGGGCTCAGCCGCGGGCGCGGGGATGGGCGGTAGCGTACACCTCGCGCAGCCGCTCCACGGTGACCAATGTGTACACCTGGGTCGTGGTCACCGAGGCGTGGCCGAGCAGTTCCTGCACGACCCGCACGTCGGCGCCGCCGTCGAGCAGGTGGGTGGCGTACGAGTGCCGCAGGGTGTGCGGGGAGACCGCGCCGGGGCCGTCCACCGGCAGTCCGGCCCGCTCGGCGGCCCGGCGCAGGATCGTCCACGCGCCCTGCCGGGTCAGCGCGCCGCCGCGGGCGTTGACGAAGACCGCCGGGGTGCCCCGGCCGGCGGCGACCAGGGCGGGCCGGCCGCGTACCAGCCAGGCGCCCAGCGCCTCGACGGCGTACCCGCCGATCGGCACGAGTCGGGTGCGCCCGCCCTTGCCCCGCAGCAACGCCGTCCCCTCGCCGGTGTCCAGGTCGTCGACGGCGGCGCCGACGGCCTCGGAGATGCGCGCCCCGGTGCCGTACAGGAACTCCAGCAGCGCCCGGTCGCGCAGCGCGAGCGGCGCGGCGTCACCGGCGGCGGTCAGCGGCCCGGCGGTCTCCAGCAGCCGCACCACCTGGTCGACGGCGAGCGCCCGGGGCAACCGGCGCGGCGGGACGGGCGGGCGGACGTCCCGGCTCGGGTCGCCGCCGGCCAGGCCCTCGCGCACGGCGAAGCGGTGCAGGCCGCGCACGGCGCTGGCGGCCCGGGCGGCCGAGGAGACCGCGAGCGGCGGGTGGCCGTCGGAGCCGGCGCGCAGCCGGGCCAGGTGCGCCTCGACCTGGGCGGCGTCGACGGCGGCCAGGTCGGTGACGCCGGCGGCGGCCAGGGTGGCCAGGTAGCGGTCCAGGTCCCGCCGGTACGACGCGAGGGTGTTGGCGGACAGGCCGCGCTCGACGGTGAGGTGGTCGAGGTAGCCGCGCACGGCACGGCGCAGGGCCGGCGCGGGCTGCCTGCCCGCGCCGGCCCCGTCCGGTGCTCCGGTGCGCGCCTCGTCGGTCAGGCCAGCACCTCGGTCAGCGGCAGGTGTCGCATGCCGTGCGCCTCGGCGACCGGCCCGTACACGACCTGGCCGTCGTGGGTGTTCAGGCCCAGCGCCAGGGCCGGGTCGCGGCGCAGCGCCTCGCGCCAGCCGTGGTTGGCGAGCTCGAGGGCGTACGGCACGGTGACGTTGGTCAGCGCGTACGTGCTGGTGTGCGGCACGGCGCCGGGCATGTTCGCCACGCAGTAGAAGATCGACTCGTGCACCTTGTAGGTCGGCTCGGCGTGCGTGGTCGGGCGGGAGTCCTCGAAGCAGCCACCCTGGTCGATGGAGATGTCCACCAGCACGCTGCCCGGCTTCATCCGGGAGACCAGCTCGTTGGAGATCAGGGTCGGGGCCTTCGCTCCCGGCACCAGCACGGCGCCGATGACCAGGTCCGCGTCGAGCACGGCCCGCTCGATCTCGTACGCGTTGGAGGCGACCGTCTGCAGGTGGCCCCGGTAGATGGCGTCGGCCTGCCGCAGCCGCGCGACGTTCTTGTCCAGCAGCAGCACCTCGGCCTGCAGGCCGAGCGCGATGGCGGCGGCGTTCATGCCGGACACGCCGGCGCCGATGACCACGGTCTTGGCCGCGTACACGCCGGAGACGCCGCCCATCAGGATGCCGCGCCCGCCGCCCTGCCGCTGCAGGTGGTACGCGCCGACCTGCGGGGCGAGCCGGCCGGCCACCTCGGACATCGGGGCGAGCAGCGGCAGCGACCGGTCGGGCAGCTCGACGGTCTCGTACGCGATGCCGGTGACCTTCCGGTCGAGCAGCGCGTCGGTGCACGCCTTGGAGGCGGCCAGGTGCAGGTAGGTGAAGAGCACCTGCCCCTCGCGCATCCGGTGGTACTCCTCGGCGATCGGCTCCTTGACCTTGAGCACCATCTCCGCGGCGACCCACACCTCGTCCGCCGTGGCCAGGATCTTGGCCCCGGCGGCGGCGAACTCCTCGTCGGTGATGCTCGACCCGGCGCCGGCACCGGACTCGACGAAGACCTGGTGGCCGCCGCGGGTGAACTCGTTGACGCCCGCCGGCGTGATCGCCACGCGGTACTCGTGGTTCTTGACCTCGCGTGGGATTCCGACCTTCACGTGCAGACCCCTCTCTCCGGGGCCGTCCCACCCCGACTGTCGGTGCGCGCCGGCCCCGTTGCCGCCGCGGTCCACCGCTCCCCGCGGCGGCAGTCTAGGCCCGCCGAATCCGCTGGGCAGCCGACACAGTGACATCCGGTGGCCGGCTGTGCTGACGATGTGTCAGGTATCGACCGGGCCGGCGGTGGAGAGCGCCTCAGCCGTCAGGACACTGTTCGTCCCCCATCGTCCCACCGTGGTCCCCCCGGTCGGGACAGGATCGCGGGAGATCACTAGGGTGTCGCCCCATGAGCACTCCTTACCAGCAGTACCCGCAGGGCGTGTCCGACAAGAGCAAGATGGTGGCGGGCATCCTCGGCATCCTGCTCGGCGGCTTCGGCGTCGGGCGGTTCTACATGGGGCACACCAAGATCGGCGTCCTGCAGCTCGTGGTGACGCTTGTGACCTGCGGCTTCGGCGCCCTCTGGGGCACCATCGACGGCATCCTGATCCTGGTCAACGGCGGCGTCGACGGTCAGGGTCGGCCGCTGCGCGACTGACGACCCGAGACGACACGAGGGGCCGTGCCTGCGCACGGCCCCTCGTCGTCGTAGTCCCGTCGGCGCGCCGCGCCCCGTCAGCGCGGCAGCGGCGCGTCCGGGCGGCGCAGCGCCGACCAGCCGGCGTCGCGGGCGCGGGCGGCGGCGAGCAGCCCGGCCACGGCGGACGCGTTGGTGATCTCGCCGTCCAGGACCATCCGGACCGCCTCGTCCAGGTCGACCCGGACCACCTGGAGGTCCGCCTCCTCCTCGCTGCGCTCGTGGCGCTGGTCGACCGGCACCTCGGCCAGGTCGCGGGCCAGGAACACCCGGACCACCTCGTCGGAGAAGCCCGGCGAGCTGTGCAGGTCGACCAGCACGTCGATGGAGCCGGCGGTGAGGTCGGCCTCCTCGGCCAGTTCCCTGGCCGCCGCGGCGGCCAGGTCCTCCCCGGAGACGTCCATCAGCCCGGCCGGCAGCTCCCACAGGCGCCTGCCGACGGGGTGCCGGTACTGCCGGACGAGGACCACCTGGCCGGCGTCGTCGAGCGCCACGACGGCGACCGCGCCGACGTGCCGGACGTAGTCGCGCGCGGACGTGCCGCCGCCGGGCATGGTGACCTCGTCGGTCACCACGGAGAAGATCTTCCCGGCGTAGCGTTCGCGCCGCCCGGCCACCTCGTAGCGGTGCTCCACGGCGCTCACGAGGCCGACCCCGCCTTCGCGACCGCCGCGCCGTCGAGGTCCACGGGGAGCTGGTCGGCCTCGGAGTACGCCACCGCGGCGGCCACGAACGCGGCGAACAGCGGGTGCGGGCGGGTCGGGCGGCTCTTCAGCTCGGGGTGCGCCTGGGTGGCCACGAAGAACGGGTGCAGGTCGCGGTCCAGCTCGACGAACTCGACGAGCCGGCCGTCCGGGGACGTGCCGGAGATGCGCAGCCCGGCCTTGGTGAGCTGGTCGCGGTAGGCGTTGTTCACCTCGTACCGGTGCCGGTGCCGCTCGCTGACCTCCGTGCTGCCGTACGCCTCGGCGACGATCGACCCCGCGGCCAGCTTCGCCGGGTACGCCCCGAGCCGCATGGTGCCGCCCAGGTCGCCCTTGCCGGCGACGATGTCCTCCTGGTCGGCCATGGTGGCGATGACCGGGTGGACGGCCTCCTCGTCGAACTCCAGCGAGTTGGCGCCGTCCAGGCCGGCCAGGTGCCGGGCCACCTCGACCGTCATGCACTGCAGGCCGAGGCAGAGGCCGAGCAGCGGCACGCCGTTCTCCCGGGCGTACCGGGCGGCGCCGATCTTGCCCTCGATGCCGCGCACGCCGAACCCGCCGGGAATGACGATGCCGTCCACGCCGCTCAGGGCCGCCGTGGCGCCGGCCGCGGTGACGCAGTCGTCGCTGGGCACCCAGCGCAGCTGCACCCGGGCCCGGTGGCCGAAGCCGGCGGCCCGGATCGCCTCGCTCACCGACAGGTACGCGTCGGGCAGGTCGACGTACTTGCCGACCACCGCCACGGTGACGGTGTGGCGGGGCTGGTGCACCCGGTCGAGCAGGTCGTCCCAGCGGCTCCAGTCCACGTCGCGGAAGGACAGGCCGAGCCGGCGCACCACGTACGCGTCCAGGCCCTCGCGGTGCAACACCTTCGGGATGTCGTAGATGCTCGGCGCGTCCGGGGCGGCGGTGACCGCCTCCCGGTCGACGTCGCAGTAGAGCGACAGCTTCTGCTTGACCTTGTCCGGGATCTCCCGGTCGCAGCGCAGCACCAACGCGTCCGGCTGGATGCCGATGCTGCGCAGCTGCGCCACCGAGTGCTGGGTCGGCTTGGTCTTCAGCTCCCCGGACGGGGCCAGGTACGGCACCAGCGAGACGTGCAGGTAGAAGCAGTTGTCCCGGCCGAGGTCGTGGCGGACCTGGCGGATCGCCTCCAGGAACGGCAGGGACTCGATGTCGCCGACCGTGCCGCCGACCTCGGTGATCACCACGTCCGGCACCTGGCCGTCGGCGTCGGGGTCGGCCATGCCGAGGATCCGGGACTTGATCTCGTTGGTGATGTGCGGGATCACCTGCACGGTGTCGCCCAGGTACTCGCCGCGCCGCTCCTTGGCGATCACGTCGGAGTAGATCTGGCCGGTGGTCACGTTCGCCTTGCCGGACAGCGCCCGGTCCAGGAAACGCTCGTAGTGCCCGACGTCCAGGTCGGTCTCGGCGCCATCCTCGGTGACGAAGACCTCGCCGTGCTGGAACGGGTTCATCGTCCCCGGGTCGACGTTGAGGTAGGGGTCGAGCTTCTGCATGACCACCCGCAGCCCGCGCGCGGTCAGCAGATTGCCGAGGCTGGAGGCGGTGAGGCCCTTACCCAGCGAGGAGGCGACGCCCCCGGTGACGAAAATGTGCCTGGTCGTCTGTGCTGTAGGGGCCAAGGCCTGCTCCCGTGTCGTCCGTCGCGGTCGTGCAGACCGCCGTGCCGATCAGCAGAGTGATCACGCGATCCACGGGATTCCACGCTAACACCTCCCCGGCCCGGGGCCGCAGGCCGCACCCGGGGTCGCCCGGCCGGGACGCCGGCCGGTCAGGCCCTCGCGACCTCGGTCGACGCGCCCGCGGCCCGCTCCGGCACCCGGTCCGGCGCGGCGTCGCCGCCGTCGTCGGCGTCGTCGCCGGGGGCGCCGGGGGCGCCGGCCGCCGGCGTGGCGGTGCCGCCGGGCAGCGAGGCGGGCACGTCAGCGGCCCGCGCGGCGGCAGCCGGGGTGCCGCCACGGTCGGCCGAGGTGGCGCCGTCGGCCGCCGCCCTGCCGGGCGCGCGGTCGGCCGGCGCCGCCGTCGCGTCACCGCCTCCGGGGGTGGGCGGGGGCCCCTCGTACTCGGCGCCGGGCCGGTCGGCGGCGGGGTGGCCGTCACCGGGGCGGGTCCGGTCGGTGGAGTGGTCGAGCACCCGCAGCGCCGCCAGCGCCGCCATGGGCACCACCAGCGCCCCGGCCGAGCCGGCGACGTCCAGCGCCGAGCCGCCGAGCACCCCGCCGATCCCGGCCGCCACCGCCGTGCCGGCCATCGCGGCCCGCATCGTCGGGTAGATGCCGAACAGCCGCATCAGCCCGCCCCAGGGCCGCAGCAGGGCGAACCAGACCAGCAGCGCCCCGGCCAACGCCAGCAGGGTGAGCGGGCTGTTGACCAGCGTCTCCACGTTGGCGGTGCTGGAGCGGTGGACGGTCAGACCGCCGGTGCCGTCGCCGACGGCGGCCAGGAAGCGGCCGAGGCTGCCGCGTTCGGGGGCGGGCCGGCGCAGGTCGACCACGGCAAAGCCGACCATCACCGCCAACCCGGCCATGGCCGCCCAGGCCAGCCTGCTGACCGTCAGCCAGCCGCCGGTGCTGATCGCGGCGGCCACGCTCACCCCGGCGGTCAGCGCGATCGCGCCGATCGAGTCCGCGCCCAGGTACGGGCTGCCGACCACGAGCACGGCGGCCCCGCCAACGGCGACCACCACGACGGGGCGCCACTCCCGGCGTACCCGTCGGGCCAGCCAGCCGGCGCTGAGCAGCGCCCCGGCGGCGAACACGCCGAGCCCGACGGTGCCCAGCCCGGCGTACCGGCCGCCCTCCAGGGCCGAATAGCCCACCACCCCGTTGAGCTGCAGCCGGGCGCCGGTGAGCACGTCCGCGGCGACCACGAGGGTGGCCAGGGCCGCGACGGCACCGAGCGGCCCGAGCGTCGAGCCGTACCCGGGGGTGAACCGGACGGCGGCGGTCGCCCCGACCACCAGGAGCGCCGTCACGGTGGCGAACCACCAGCCCGCGTGCGTACCGCGCCACCACGGCACGGCGTCGGCGAGCAGGGCCGCCGGCACCGCCAGGGCGGCGCCGACCAGCAGCAGCTCCACCACCGCCACGACCCGCCGCGACACCGGGGCCGGGCCGACCGGGCCGGCGTGCCGGCGGGCGCGGCGCAGCAGCGGCAGCACCGCCACCGCGAGCAGCACCTGCGCGACGGTGAGCAGGGCGAAGAACCAGCCGGCCACCCGGCGCTGGGCGCCGGCCTCCCGGTCGGCGTCGGCCGTCGCGGCGATCGCCGCGGGCAGATCCGCCGGACGGCCGGCCACGGCCACGGCGGGCCGGCCGAGGAAGAGCCGCTCGGGCATCGGCCGGCCGAGCGCGGCGAGGGCGGTCGGCGCCAGGTCGACCAGTTGCAGGTATCCCTCGCGGCCGGTGCTGGGCGAGGTGAGCCAGCCGCGCTCCCAGCCCGGGCCGTCGGCGATCGCGACGTGCAGCCGGGACGGCAGATCGGTGTCGGAGACCCCGGCGACCAGCACGAGGGAGTTCGGCGGCCGGGCGGCGAGCACCCGGGCCAGCTCGGCGTCGGCCCGTCGGGCCTGCGCCGCCCGGGCCGCCGGGTCCTCGCCGGCGACGGTGCCGAGGTCGACGATGCTCAGGACGCAGGAGCCGAGCAGCGGGGCCGGGTCCGCGGGCAGCCCCGGGGCGTACCGGTCGACGCGGCCGAACGGGCGGGCCGCCGCCACCGCCGCGCCGGGGCCCACCGCCACCGAGCAGCGCACCGACTCCGACAGCGAGCCCGGCACCGCGCCCCAGGGCAGGCGCTGCTGGTTGTGCTGCACGACGCTCTCCTGGTCGGGCAGGTTCGCGCCGATGCCGTCCGGCTGCTCGACGGTCACCGACGCGGCCGGGCAACCAGCCGCGGCGCGGCTGCCGTTCCAGGCGGCGAAGTTGCCGGCCCCGAGGGTCAGCCAGCCGTCGACGGGACAGGTCGGCCGGTGCGCCGAGCGGACCGACAGCGAGCCGATCGAGCCCTGCCGGGCCAGGGCCCACAGGGTCGGGGTGTCGCGCTGGTCGACGTCGTCCCAGCGCAGTCCGGTCACCCCGGCCAGCACCACGAAGTCGGCGGTGCGGCGCGGGGTGGCCCTGTCGGGCCGGGCGGCGAGGGCGGTGACGCCGAACGCCACGACCAGGAGGGTGAGCAGGACCGGCGTCAGTCGGCGCAGCATCAAGGGCGTCCCGTCGAGGGGGCGTCGGCGTCGGGATCGCCGGTCTCGGAGCCCGCGGCGGCCGAGGCGGCGGACCCGGCGGCGGCCGAGGCGGGGGCGGTGTCACGGGCGGCGGGCCCGGCGGGGGCGGTGTCACGGGCGGCGGGCCCGGTGGCGGCGGGGGCCAGCTCCGCGTAGAGCGCGGCCAGCTGCGCGACCGTCTCGGCCTCGGTGGGCCAGGTCGCCGCCCGCACGGCGCCGCGCCCGGCCAGCCCGGCCCGGCGGGGCTCGTCGTCGAGCAGCTCGCGCACGGCCGCGTCGACGGCGTCCACGTCGCCGGGGGGCACCAGCACGGCGGCGTCGCCGACCAGCTCCGGCAGCCCGCCGACGGCGGTCGCCACCAGCGGCACGCCGGCCCGCAGCGCCTCCTGGGCGAACAGCTGGCGGGCCTCCCAGTCGCTGGTCACCACGGCCAGGTCCGCGCCGGCGAGCAGGTCGGCCACGTCGGTGCGGTGGCCGAGCAGGGTGACCGGGGCCCGGGCGGCGGAGATCCGGGCGGCCAACGCCAGGTACGCGGGCCCGCTCCCGGCGATCACCACGACCGGGGGCGGGGTACGGCCGCGCCACCGGGCGGCGGCGTCGACCAGCACGTCGTACCGCTTCTGCGGGTGCAGCCGTCCCACGGACAGGATCAGCGGCTGGCCGGGGGCCGCCCCGAACTCGGCCCGGACGGCGGCGCGGCGGCGACGCGGCGCGGGCAGGGCCGGCGCGGCGACCGGGGCGAGCCGGGCGTCGGCGGCGCCGAGCGCCGCGGCCCGCTGCACGAGGTCGGCGGAGGCGCCCAGGGCGACCCGGACGGACCGGGCGACGACGCGTTCGGCGAGCCGGGACAGCCCGCCGCGCAGGCCGCGGGCGAGGACCGCGTTGTGCCAGGTGACCACCAGCGGGACCGCCGGCCGGGCGAGGACGGCGACCAGCCCGGCGCGCAGCCCGTGGGCGTGCACCACGTCGACCGGCTCGTCGGCCAGTACGCGTCGCAGCGCGGCGACGGCCCGGGCGTCGGCCGGGGTGGGGCTGGCCGGGATCTCGACGGGCCGGAACCGGGCACCGGCGCCGGCGAAGTCGAACTGTTCCTGGGTGGCGTCCGGCCCGCAGACCAGCACCGAGGCGCCCGCTTCGGCGAGCCCCCGGGCGAGGTAGCGGAGGTGCTGGCCGACGCCGCCGGTGCTGGAGGCGAGCACCAGCGCCACCGTGCCGGGCCAGCGGACGGCTCCCGTGGCGTCGGTCACCGCGACCACCTCCGGTCCGTCGTCGGTCGGTCGGTCGTCGTCGCGCTCACCCCGACACCGTCTCCTTCCCGTCGCCCCGTTTTGTACCGATCGGGTCCTCCCGCCGCGGCCCCTCGCCCCGCCCGGATCCTCGGCCCGCGCGGCCGAGGCGGCGACGCACGGCGGCGAGCAGCGGCCGCACGTCCCGGGGGTCCGCCAGGTACGCCACGGCGAGGAACGCCACGCCGACCGCGGCTGCCGACAGCATGCCCTGCACGGCCGCCGCGGGTCTCGTCGGGGTGCCGGCCCCGGCGAGCCAGCCCGCGGTGGCGGCCCCGGCGAGCGCAGCGAGCGCCCCGGCCAGCAGCCCGGCCGCACCGGCGCGGGCGGCGCCGGCCAGCGCCGCCGCGCCGGCCACCCGGCGCACGGCGAGGACCAGCAGGGCGCCGAGCAGCAGCATCCCGACCGAGTTCGCGAGGGTGACCGCGAGCACCCGGTCGGCGCGGGGCAGCAGCGCCGCCAGGGGCGCGACGGCCACCGGTACCGCGAGCCAGCCGACGGTGATCGCCAGGGTCGCCGGCCGGGTGTCGCCCCGGGCGTACAGGGCGCGGGAGAGCACCGCGAACAGGCCGTAGCCGAGCAGCCCCGGGGCGAAGCCGGCGATCGCGGCGGCCACCGGGGCGGGATCGTCGGCGTAGAAGAACGCCGCGACCGGCGCGGCGGTGCCGGCCAGCGCCGCCGCGCCGAGGCAGCTGAACAGGAACACGCCTCGGGTGGTCGAGGCCAGGGTACGCCCGTACGCGGCCTCGTCGCCGGCCGCCGACGCGGCCGCGAGCGCCGGGTACGCCGCCACGGCGAGCGGCACGGCCAGCACCGCCCAGGGCAGCAAATACATCGTCTGGGCCACGTTGAACACCTGCGGCGAGCCGGTGGGCCCGCCCGAGACGCTCTTGATGATCACCGCCAGGGCGATCTGCTGGGCGGTGACGGTCACCGCCCCGGCCACGGCCAGGCCGCCGATGCGCGCGCGGGCGTCGGCGGGGAAGCCGTACCCGGGGCGCAGCCGCAGGCCCAGCCGGCGCAGCGGGACCAGCAGGGACAGCGACAGCACCACCACACCGAGGGTGGTGCCCGCGGAAAGGATCAGCTCCCCGCCCCGGCTCACCTCGGTGATCGTGGCCCCGCGCCCCTCCGCCCCGCCGAAGGCCAGGTACACCGCGATGACGGTGACGCTGGACAGCAGCGGCGCGATGACGGGCCAGGCGAACCGGCGGTGCGCCTGGAGCACCCCGGTGAGCACGATGCCGATCCCGTACAGCGGCAACTGGGGGGCGAAGACGCGCAGCATCCGGGCGCCGGCCGCCAGCTCGGCCGGGCTGCGGCCGGAGCTGATCGCCTCGACGATCGGGCCGGCCAGCAGCCCGACCACCACCGCCAGCGGCACCAGCAGGGTCAACGTCCAGGTCAACAGGGCCCCGGTGGTGGCGCCCACCGCCCGCCGGTCGCCCGCCGCGACCGGCCCGGCCAGCAGCGGTACGACGAGACTGGCCAGCGCCCCGCCGGCCACGATCTCGAAGATGATGTTGGGCACGGTGTTCGCGACGACGTACATGCCGCCGAGGTCGCTGCGCTCCACCACCCAGGTGAACACGACGGTGCGCCCGAAGCCGGCGAGCCGGCTGAGCACGGTGAGCACGGCGATGAGCGCGGCCGCTCCGGCGACGCGCCCGGCGCCGGCGAGGGGTGCCGGTTTCTTCACGTCAGTCGGTTCGCCGACCCAGCTCGTCGAGCTCCCGCAGGCCGGGGGTGGCCTGGATGACCTGGGTGAAGCTGACCTTCTCGCTGGCCGCGGTGAGCCCAGCCAGCACGGCGAGCGCGGCGGCCCGGCCCAGCGGCCCGGTGCGGGCGGCCAGCGCCACGCCGAGCACCGCGCCGAGCGCGTTGGCCCCGCTGTCGCCGACCATCACCTGCTCGTCGAGGTCGTCGGGGAGCAGCCCGGCGGCGGCGCCCACCGCGCCGGCGGCGATCCCGCCGTGCGGGCCCCGGGTCAGCGGGGCGCCCAGCAGCAGGCCGGACTTCAGCGCCCGCCCCGGGCGCAGGTCCAGCAGGTTGAGCAGGTTGGCGGTGCCGGCGACCACCCCGGCGCCGAGCAGCACGTCCACGGTGCGGCCCAGGGGGCCCTGACGCCGCCGGCGGGGATGCGCGGCGACCGTGGGGTCGGCGGCCAGCAGCGCGGCGGCGCCGAGGCCGGCCGCGCCCACCCCGGCGATCTTGACGAGGCCGGCGGTGACCCGCCCCTCGCGCAGCGCGGCGAGGTGACCGGCGAAGCCCTTGGCCGTCTTCTGCTCGGGCCGGGCGCCCACCACGTCGTCGTAGAGCCCGACCGCGCCCCCGCCGAGGCCGGCGACGAGCGCGGCGGCGCCGGCGGCCGGCCCGGACGCGCCGAGCGCGCCGGCCGCGGCGGCGCCGGCGGCCAGCGCCGGCCCGGCGGCCAGGGTGACGGTGCGGCCCCGGAAGTTGGTGCGCTCCAACGCCGGGGCTGCCGGGGCGGTGCGCACCTGGCGCAGGGCGTACCGGGCGGCGGCGGCGCCGGCCCCGGCGATCAGCAGGCGGCCCAGCAGGCTCATTGGTGCACCCCGTTCGGCACGCCCCACGGGCGGCGGTCGGCAAGGTCAGACATCCGGGCGGATCGTTCGCTCACTGGGGCAGTTTAGGCAGCAGCGAGGCTGCGTTGTCGCCCACGCCGTACTGACCGGCCTTCTTCTCGGTCAACTGCTGCACCAGCGCCAGGCTGGTGACCACCTGCCCCTGCGCCGTGTTGGCGTCGTCGACGGTGGAGATCGACTGGGACAGCACCGGGTCCCCCCGGACGACCGCCACGACGTTCCCGCCGGTCGAGCCGATGCCCGCCACGACGATCGCGCCGCTGCGGTCGAACTGCTCGGCGACCTTGACGACCGACTGGTCCTTCTTGTCGGAGTCCTTGTCCACGTACGGCTGGCCGCTGACCAGCACGACCGCCTCGGCCGGCCCGGTCACCTTGTCGTCGGTCGTGAGGTACCCCCCGTTGCTGTACGAGGCCAGCACCGCCCTACGGTCGGCCTCGCTGACCGGCTCGACGCCGGGGGCCCGGTCCAGCAGGACGCTGGCGAGCATGGCGCTGGAGGTCTCCACCCCGTGCCCGTTGCCGGGCAGCCCGGACGCGGGGGCGGTCGGCCGGGCCGCGGTGACCGCCAGCTCCATGAGGTTGCTGTTGTTCTCCGGGTTGATGAACTTGTCCTGCAGGTCGACGCGGCCGGTGACGGTGACGCCGGCGAGCTGGAGCATCTTGAGCACGCCCTCGGTGTGCTCCCGGCCGCTGGGCAGGGTGAGCAGGACCACCCGGCGGCCGGCGAGCTTGCCCGGCAGGACGACCTGGGCGATCTCCGCGGCGAACTGTTCCTCCATGTCCAGTTCTTTCTGCATGTTGCTGACCTGCTGGCGCATGAGCTGGTTGTCCTTGCTCAGCCCGTCGACCCGCCCCTTGAGCGAGTCGGCCACCGGCCCGTTGAGGGCGGCCGTGCCGACCACCAGGCCGATGGCCAGCGCCAGGAAGACCGCGGTCAGGGACACCACGTGGTAGCGGAAATTGATCACGCTTGCAGCCTCTTGATCGGTCGGTCGGGAGCTAGAAGAGCTGGCCGAGCTGGAACACGAAATTGTTCCACCACTCGCTGACCACGCCCAGGTACGCCTTGCCGACGGTGGAGACCGCCACGGCGGAGGCCATCGCCGCCACCGCGGAGAGGACCAGCAGCAGCAGCGACGAGCCGGAGATGCTCTGCCGGTAGAGCCGGCTCACGCCCTTGGCGTCCACCAGCTTCCCGCCGACCTTGAGCCTGGTGAGGAACGTGGAGGCCATCCCGCCCCGCCCCTTGTCGAGGAACTCGACGAGGGTGGCGTGCGTGCCGACCGCCACCAGCAGGGAGGCGCCCTTCTCGTCGGCGAGCAGCATGGCCAGGTCCTCGCTGGTCGCCGCCGCCGGGAAGGTGATCGCCGACACACCCAGCGCGGTCACCCGGGGCAGTCCCGGCGCCCGGCCGTCCGGGTACGCGTGCACGACCACCTCCGCGCCGCAGCGCAGCACGTCGTCGGTGACCGAGTCCATGTCCCCGATGATCATGTCGGGCGTGTAGCCCGCCTCGACCAGCGCGTCGGCGCCGCCGTCCACGCCGATCAGCACCGGCTTGAACTCCCGGATGTACGGGCGCAGCACGTCCAGGTCGGCCTTGTAGTCGTAGCCCCGGACCACGATCAGGCAGTGGCGCCCCTGCACCTGCGTCCGGATCTCCGGCACCCCGACGCCGTCGAGGAGCAGGTCGCGCTCCTGCTTGAGGTAGTCCATGGTGTTGGCGGCGAACGCCTCCAACTGCACCGACAGCCCCTCGCGGGCGTCGGCCATGGCCTTGGCCACCGTCTCCGCGTCCTGAAGCGCGCCGTGCGCCACCGGCTCGTCGCCGACGAACACGGTGTTGCCCTCGATCCGGACGACGTCGCCCTCACGGACCCGCTCGAAGATGCCCTCGCCCAGGTCGTCCAACAGCGGGATGCCGGCCCCGACAAGGACCTCCGGCCCCAGGTTGGGGTAGCGCCCGGAAATCGACGGCTTCGCGTTGAGCACCCCCCCGACGCCGACCGCCACCAGCGAGTCGGCCGCCACCCGGTCCAGGTCGACGTGGTCGATGATCGCGATGTCGCCGGGGCGCAGCCGACCGACCAGGCGCTTCGTCCGGCGGTCGAGGCGCGCGGTCCCTTGGACTTTGTCCGGTTCCGCGTTCCGGCTCCGGCGCAACGTGGGTAGACGCATCGTGACCATCCTGGCATGTGAGGCAGGTTTTATCTGTCGCGACATGCCTGAGCAGGGCCGCCTACCCAGGGAAGCACACCCGTACGCACACCGGTGTGCGTGCGGTCACAATCGCTCACGGTCAGGGTCGCCGTTCCCGAGCCGCCACGGCCAGAAGCTCCTCGGCGTGGGCGATACCCAGGTCCGAGTCCGGCAAACCCGCCAGCATCCTGGCCAGCTCCCGGGCCCGCTCGGTGTCCTCCACCACCCGCACCCCGCTCGTGGTCACCGCGCCGCCGGTGTCCTTCGCCACCACCAGGTGCCGGTCGGCGAACGCGGCCACCTGCGGCAGGTGGGTGACCACCAACACCTGGTGGGAGCGGGCCAGCCGGGCCAGCCGGCGGCCGATCTCCACCGCCGCCTGACCGCCGACCCCCGCGTCGACCTCGTCGAAGACCAGGGTGGGCGGGCCGCCGGACCCGGCGAAGACCACCTCGATGGCGAGCATCACCCGGGACAGCTCACCGCCGGAGGCGCCCCGCTGCAACGGCAGCGCCGGGGCTCCGGGGTGCGCCAGCAGCCGCAGCTCCACCTCGTCGCCGCCGTCCGGGCCGACGCCGACCTCGACGCCGTTGACCGGCAGGCCCGGCTCGGTCCGGCCGGCCGGCCGGGGCAGCACCGCCACCTCCACCCGGGCGTGCGGCATGGCCAGCCCGGCCAGCTCGACGGTGACCTGCTCGGCGAACCGGGTCGCCGCCTCCTGTCGGGAGACCGACACCCGCCCGGCCAGCTCCGCCACCTCGGCGGCCAGCCGGGACGCCTCCCGGTCCAGCTCGTCGAGCAGCTCGTCCGAGGTGTCCAGGTCGGACAGTCGGGTGCGCGCCCGTTCCGCCCAGGCGATCACCCCGTCGACGTCGTCGGCGTACTTGCGGGTCAGCGCCCGCAGCGCGGCCCGCCGCTCGTAGACGGTCTGCAGCCGCGCGGGATCCGCGTCGAGAGCGCCCAGATAGGTCGACAGCTCGGCGGAGACGTCCGCGACCAGGGTCGCCGCCTCCTCCAGCCGGGCCGCGAGGTCGCCGAGGGACGCGTCGGTGCCGGCCTGCGCCTCCAGCGTGCGGCGGGCCAGCCCGAGCAGGGAGGTCGCGTCCGGCGTCTCGTCGGTCGGCTCGGCACCGCCGGCCACGCACTGGTACGCGGTCTGCGCGGCCGTGCGCAGCCCCTCGGCGTGCTCCAGGCGCTGCGCCTCCGCCCGCAGCTCGTCGTCCTCCCCCGGCTGCGGGTCGACCCGGCTGATCTCGTCCAGCCCCAGCCGCAGCAGGTCGGCCTCCTGGTTGCGCTGCCGGGCGTTGCGCCGCCGGTCGGCCAGGTCGTCGACCACCGCCCGCCACCGCGTGTACGCCTCCCGCAGCGCCTCGAGCAGCTTCTCGTGCTCCGGGCCGGCGAACCGGTCCAGCGCGGCCCGCTGCTCCGCCGGGCGCAGCAGCCGCAGCTGGTCGGACTGGCCGTGCACGGCCACCACCTGCTCGCCGACCTCGCCGAGCATCGCCACCGGCATGCTGCGCCCGCCCACGTGCGCCCGGGACCGCCCCTCCACCGTCACCGTGCGGCTCAGCAGCAGCGAACCGTCCTCGTCGGGCTCGCCACCGGCGTCCGTCACCCGGGCGTGCACCGCGGCGGCGACCCGCCCGTCGAGCCGCAGCCGCCCCTCGACCACCGCCCGGCCCGGCTCGGCCCGCACCCGACCCGCGTCGGCCCGGCCGCCGAAGAGCAGGCCGAGGCCGGTGACCACCATGGTCTTGCCGGCGCCGGTCTCGCCGGTGATCACGTTCATCCCGCCGGTCAACGGGAGGGTCGTGTCCTCGATGACGCCCAGTCCGGTGATGCGCAGCTCCTCCAGCACAGCACCCGACACTAGACGCGGGCCCCGACAGTTGACCAGCCGGCGCGGCCGGGGTGCGGTGACCGTCGCGCCGTCCGGCCCGCCCGCACCCGGCCCGCGGTGCCGCGGGCCCTGCCCCGTCAGCCCTGGCCGGGCGCCCGGGACAGGCCGCTCACCTGCGTCCGCCCCGCCAGCCGTGCACCGGCAGCCCGAACTTCGCCACCAGCCGGTCGGTGAAGGGCCGGGCCCGCAGCCGCACGACCCGCACCGGCAGGGTGCCCCGGCGCACCGTCACCCGGGCCCCCGGCGGCAGGTCGTAGACGCGCCGCCCGTCGCAGGAGAGCACGGCAAGGGTGGTGAACGGGTCGACCGTGATGGAGAACGTCGAGGTCGGCGCGGTGACCAGCGGCCGGCTGAACAGCGCGTGCGCGCTGATCGGCACCAGCAGCAGCGCCTCCACCTCCGGCCACACCACGGGCCCGCCGCCGGAGAACGCGTACGCCGTGGAGCCCGTCGGGGTGGCGCAGACCACGCCGTCGCAGCCGTACCGGGACAGCGGTCGGCCGTCCACGTCCACGAGCAGCTCCAGCATCTGGGCCCGCTCGCCCTTCTCGACGCTGATCTCGTTGAGCGCCCACGACTCGATGGTCGGGCCGCCGTCGAACTCCGCGGTGACGTCGAGGGTCAGCCGCTCGTCCACGGTGTAGTTGCGCCCGACCACGTCGCGCACCGCCTCGTCCAGGTCGTCGATCTCCGCCTCGGCGAGGAAGCCGACCTTGCCCAGGTTGATGCCGAGCAGCGGGGCCTTCGCGGGCCGGGCCAGCTCCGCCGCGCGCAGGAACGTGCCGTCCCCGCCGAGCGCGAAGACGATCTCCGCCCCCTCGGCGGCCTCCGGGCCCGTCACCGGCACCACGCCGGGCAGGTCCAGGTCCTCCGCCTCCTCGGCCACCACCCGCACCTCGAACCCGGCGGCGATGAGGTCGGCCGCGACCGCCCGGGCATGCTCGGTGCTGCGGCGCCGGCCGGTGTGCGTCACCAGCAGCGCGGTACGGCTCACCGGGTCCGCCTTCCGTTCGCGACTGCGGGGCTCGCAAGCTCACTCCTCGCGCTCACCCGAGCCGCCTTCCGTTCGCGACTGCGGGGCTCGCAAGCTCACTCCTCGCGCTCACCCGAGCCGCCTTCCGTTCACGACTGCGGGGCTCACAAGCTCACTCCTCGCGCTCACCCGAGCCGCCTTCCGTTCACGACTGCGGGGCTCACAAGCTCACTCCTCGCGCTCACCCTGCCACCTCCTCCGGGGCCGTTTCCGACGCGTCTCCGGACGGGATCGGACCCTGCGGGCCGGCCGCCACGACCGCCCGCACCCGCTCCGGGTCGACCGCCGCCGCGCCCCGGCGTAACCATACGAAGAACTCCACGTTCCCGCTGGGGCCCGGCAGCGGGCTGGCCGTCACGTCGGCCAGGCCCAGGCCCAGCTCGGCCGCCGCGGCGGCAACGCCGAGCACCGCCTCGGCGCGCTGCGCCGGGTCCCGCACCACCCCGCCCGCGCCGACCCGCTCCCTGCCCACCTCGAACTGGGGCTTCACCATCAGCGCCAGGTCGCCGTCGGCCCGCGTGCAGGCGGCCAGGGCCGGCAGCACCAGCCGCAGCGAGATGAACGACAGGTCGGCCACCGTCAGCTCCACCTGCCCGCCGACGCCCTCCGGGGTCAGCGTGCGGACGTTGGTGCGCTCGAGAACCCGTACCCGGTCGTCGTTGCGCAGCGGCCAGGCGAGCTGGCCGTAACCGACGTCGACGGCGACCACCTCGGCCGCGCCGGCGCGCAGCAGCACGTCGGTGAACCCACCGGTCGAGGCGCCGGCGTCCAGGCAACGCCGGCCGCCCACGAGCAGCCCGCCCGGGGCGAACGCGGCCAGCGCGCCGGCCAGCTTGTGCCCGCCGCGGGAGACGTACTCGGAGCTGGGGTCGGCGCCCGTCACCAGCAGCGGGTCCGCGGGATCGACCAGCGCGGCGGCCTTGCGGGCCTGGACCCCGCGCAGCTGGACCCGGCCGGCCTCGACCAGCGCGGCGGCCTGCTCCCGGGAGCGGGCCAGGCCGCGGCGGACGAGTTCGGCGTCGAGCCGGTTGCGACGTGCCATGGGGTGGTTCTCCGGTCGGTCAGGACTGGTCGATGGTGGCGAGGGTCTCCCGCAGCGTCTGGTACGCCGCCTCGTACTGCGGGATCTGGTCGGCCGGCGACAGCGCCTCGGCGTTCGCCATGGCCCGCACAGCGGCATCGACCGCCGGGTGCCGGGCGTCGTCGACGTCCCCGACGGCGGCCGGCCGCGGGGGCGGGGCGGGGCGGGGAGCGGGCGGCGGCGCGGGCCGCGCCCCCGGCGGCGGTCCGGGCGGGAACGGCGCGCTCACCGCCCGCCTCCGCCCGCCGCGGGCCCGCTCACGCCGCACCGCCCGGCTGTTGCCCGCGGCCCGGCGCCTTCTTCACCGGCCGGGCCGGCTCCGCCGCGGTGCCCGCGCCCCCGGTACGGCTGACCGTCGCCGGCGGCTTGCGGGCGATCGCCTTCTTCGCCACGGCCTTCTTCGCCACCGCCTTCGTCGGAACCGCGGCGGGGGCGGGCGGTGCCGCGGGCTCCGCGGCTTTCGGCACAGCGGGAGCCGTCGCGGGCCCGCCGGAGGGCGCGGCCCCCGGCCCGTGGGGCGGCGGCGCGGTCCTGGCATCCCGGAGCTGGCGCTCCAAGTCGCGCACCCGGCGGGTCAGCTCCGCCACCTCGTCGGCCGTGGCCAGCCCCACCGCGCCGAGCGCGCGGTCCACCTCGAGGCGGACCAGCTTGGTCAGCGCCTCCCGGTTGGCCAGGCCGGTCGAGACCAGCTCCTCGGCGAGCGCCTGGAGCTGGGCGGCCGTCGCCCCGCCGGATCCGACCGCCCGGCGCACCACCTCCTGGGCCTTCTTCCGGGGCGCCTCCGTCAGGCCCATGGCCAGTCCGAGGTAGGCGCGCCACGCGTCCTGCATGCCTGAGTCCTTCCACGGGTGGGGTGTGCAGGTGTCACGCTACCGGGCGCCCCGCGCCGCCCATTGCGGTACGGTGCCGGGAAACGGGCGTGGCGTGCGTGAGGAGACGATATGGCCAGCATGGACGAGTGCCGGCAGGCGTTGCAGGAACTGGCCGGCCGGCTGGACCGCAACGCCGAGACCGTACGGGAGCGGATCGACCTGGACCGGACCCTGGCCTGCCGGATCACCGACCTGGACGCCGCGTTCCACGGCCGGCTCGCCGACGGGCGCCTGGTCGACCTGACCGACGGCGACGACCCGAAGGCGAAGATCGCCCTGAGCACCAGCAGCGACGACCTGCTCGCCCTCGTCCGCGGTGAGCTGGACATCACCCGCGCGGTCGCGTCCAAGCGGGTCTCGATCAAGGCGAACCCGTTCGACCTGATGAAGCTCCGCAAGCTGCTCTGATCGGAACGTTCAGACGCGTAGTCCCGCGGACTGATTTTCCTCCGGGTGTTGCTGGGCGTATCGCGTTCCCGCCCCGCCGGCCTTCAACCTGCGCCGGAGGACCAGCAGCCACCAGAGCAGCGGGAGTCCGAGGATGCCGGCGAACACGAGGCCGTTCCCGGCAAACGCAGGGAGGAACAGCAGGGCGGCCTCGACCGCGAGGAAGACCACCAGGCTGACCACCAGCACCGGGGTCCGCGCTTTCCCGAGGTCGTAGGTCCCGGGCTCCGCCGCGGGAACTCGTCCCTGCCGGCTCGCGGTGAGCAGTCCGATGGTCTGCAGGACGTAGGTGGTGAAGAACGCGAGCGTGGCGATTCCCAAGAAGTAGTTGAACGCACGCGCGTTGACCAGGGCGGACAGCAGCATGAGCACCGAGACGACACCGAGGCTGACGACGGCGGTGGACGGCGTCTTGCGGGCCGGCGAGACGTGCCGGAGGGCACGGGAGAACGGCATCATGTTGTCGCGCGAGAGCGAGTACAGCAGCCGCGTCGCCACCAAGACGTTGGCGAGCAGGCAGACGAGGATGTTCGTCAGTGCGATCGCCACGGTGATGCGCGAGAACACCGGACCTAGCTGCTGGGTGATGATCACCTCGATCGGGGCGGACGAGTCGGTGAGTTCACTCGGGTTCCTGATGGCGAGGACGTACACGAAGTACATGAGGAATTCGATGACGCACGAGCTCGCGAACGCGTAGAACATCGTGCGGGGAATGACCCGACGCGCACCCTTGGTCTCCTCGGCCACGTCGGCGACCGCTTCGACGCCGACCAGGCCGAAGAACGGTCCCAGCGACGCGGTCAGCCAGGCGAGGAAGTACGACTGCGTCTGGCCGTCGGGCGTCGTCCCTTGGAACAGCGAGCTGATCGGCTGGGCGTCGTCGTGGACGGCGAACGCCACCACCGCCACGATGAGCGTGACGGCGATGGTGATGACCAGCTCGAGGCCGACGCCGATGTTGTTGAGCAGCGTGGCCAGACGCAACCGGTAAGCATTGATAAGAGTGCATATGGTGACCACGCCGATGGCGATGAAGATCTGCCCGGCCTGGGTGAGGTCCCACCCTAGGAGGCTGCCCAGATAGCCGGCGAAGATGTAACCCAGGCTCGTCATTCCGCTGACCCAGCCGATGAGCGCCGCGCACCCGGTGAACCAGCCGTAGCTGGAGCCGTTGAGCCGGCTCGTCCACTGGTAGGCGTACCCGGCCAGGGGGATCTTGGCGGCCATGTCGGCGGCGATCAGGGTCCACAGCAGGAACACCGGGATCGCCAGGAAGAGGGTCCAGATGAACGGGGACCCGGCATTGAAATAGCCGGCGCCGAACCCGGTGAAGACGGCGGTGGTCGCGCTGATCGTCGAGAAGCCGATGGCGAATGAGGCGATCTTGCCGACCGAGCGGTCGAGCTTCTGCTCGTACCCGAACTCGGCAAGCCGGGCATCCTCGTCCTCGCCGACGACGCGCGGCGGTGGAGCGAGGTCGAGTCTGAGTCCTGTCGCCTGGTCGGTGTCGAGTCTGGGTCGTGACGCCCGGTCGGTCATGCCGCACTCCCTTTGCTGACGACCTCGGGCCCGCACGGCCGAGGGCTGTCAGCAGTGAAACTCTGGCAGTGGCCGGACTGGAAGGACGGAGCTTCTATCTACCGGTAACCAGGGGTTATGACCGCCGCTGGCTCGTACGAGGGACGCGTCTGAGCATGTACCGCACCACCTGTCGCCCGCCGGCCGACAGGCGGTTCGGGCGCCAGGCGACGGCTGTCAAGCTAGCCGGTCGGTCGACGATGGGGACGAACCTGATCCCCGGCCGATCGTAGAGACGCGTGAGCGAGGACGTCGTGAAGCTGATCCCGACTCCGCGGGCGACCATCGTCGTCTCGGCCTCGTAGGTGGCCGCCTCCGCGGCAATGTTCGCCGGTTTGCCGTCTCGGACGTCGCTAGCCATCCAGTAGTCGCGCCAGACACCAGCCGATTGGGGGGCGACGACGATCGGTTCGTCCAGCAGCTCGCCGATGTGCAGCTGGGCGCGGTCGGCGAAGCGATGCGTACGCGGTAGGCAGGCGACCCAGGACTCCTTGGCGACGACCACCGACTCGAGATCGGGGACGTCCACCGGGAGCCGCAGGAGCGCGATATCGCACGCGCCCGACCGGAGGCCTACGGTCGGGTCTGAGAAGTCGTACTCGGTGGTCTCCAGGGACAGCCCGGGCAGGCTTGTCTCCACCCCGTCGAGCAACTCGAACAGCAGGTCGGCGCCCATGCCGGTCAGGTAACCGACCCGGATCTGGGCGCTGCCGACGAGATTTTCGACGACGTCGAACGCGGCTTCGACCTCGTGCAGCGCCTTCCGGACGTGGGGCAGCCACTCCCGACCGAGTACGGTAAGCGCGACCGAATGTGTGTCCCGCTCGAACAGCCGGCCACCGATGTGGCCTTCGAGTTGTCGAATCGCCGCCGACAAGGCCGGCTGGGAAATGAAGAGCCGTTCGGCCGCTTTATGGTAATTGAGCGTGTCGGCGAGGGCATCGAAGTATTTCAGCAAGCGAAGGCTCGCGCCATGGTTCATCGCACCTCCCAGGGGTTCGTGATAGGTGCCGCTTATCAGATCATCGCAATTTCTCCCTTCCACTGCAAGAGCTTTCGTCGCATCCTGATCTCGCCGAATCATCCGGCCAACGAAAGGTAGCCGATGTCCGCCTACTACACGTCCGTCACGATCGAGACCCCGGCTCGGCAGGAGTTCTACGATGTGACCGCCCAGCTGGAGGAGTTCGTCGCCGGCACCGGTGTACGTGACGGGCTCGCCATCGCCTACTCGGCCCACACGAGCTGCTGCGTTTTGCTCCAGGAGGAGTCCGAGGACGTCACGTACTACGGCACCCAGCTACTGCTGCAGGACACCCTCAACGTCCTCGCCAAGATCGCGCCCCCGACCCGGCACGAGGGACAGTACCTGCATCCTGGCCCGATCCACATCCGCAATGCCGCCAAATTGCGCGACGAGCTTCCGGAATGGGGCCTGAACACCGACGGGCACATCATCTCTTCGATTTTGGGCCGTTCGGAAAGCATTCCGCTCGTCGACGGCACGCTGCTGCTCGGAGAGTTCGGCCGAGTCTACTTCGGCGACCTCGACGCCGTCCGTGCCCGGACCCGGACCGTTCACTTCCAGGTGCTCGGCGCCTGACCATGCTCGCTTACGCGGTGGACGTCGGTACCACCAACATCAAGGTCGTCGCCTTCGACGAATGCCTCCGCCGGCTGGTCGTCGCCGCCGCGCCCGCGGTGTACCAGCGCACGGGCGACCGCGTCGAGTTCCGTCCCGAGGGAGTCTTCGACCTCGTCATTGACCTGATTGCCCGGTGTGCCGGGTCGATCGGGGACGCCGCCCGCCATGACGCGGTGATCGCCCTGACCGGCCAGGCAGAGTCGTTGGTGCTCAACGACCGGCGGGGCGATCCCGTGCGACCAGCGCTCTCGTGGCTGGACAACCGTGCCACCGCCGAAGCCGGCGAGCTGGGCGAACGCTTCGGCGTCGAGAATGCCTTCGCGGTCACCGGCGAGCCCGGCCCGTCGGCGACCTGGCCGGCGGCCAAGCTGCGCTGGCTCGCCAAGCACGAACCACGGACGCTCGACCGGACGGCGGCCGTCCTCATGGTCAAGGACGACCTGCTCCGCCGCTTCACGGGAACCGCGGTGGGCGAGGTGACGACGCGAGGATTCACCTACCTCTACGACGTACGACGCGGTCGCTACTGGGAGGAAATGCTCGACTTCGTCTCCGTACCGGCGGGGTCGCTCGCCCCGATCGTGCCGGCCGGGACGGACGTCGGCCGCATACTTCCGCAGATCGCCGACCGCCTCCCGCCGGCCCGTTCCTACCGGGTCAACGCCGGAGCGCTCGACCACTTCTGTGCCATGGCCGGCACGGGTTCCTACACGCCGGGGGCCGTGAGTGAGTCCGCCGGAACGGTGCTGTCGCTGTCCATGCTCACCGCGGGCTGGTCGTTCGATCCCGAGCGGAAGGTGTCGTTCCACGCCGGGCTGCGCCCCGGCGACATCGTCCTGTTCAACGGCGTCGACAGCGGGGGCGTCTCGCTCGAATGGTTCCGCCGCGAGGGTCTCGGCGGTATGTCGTACGACCATCTGGAGGAACGCCTCGCCGCGCGTACCGCCGGCAACGCACCGATCTTTCTGCCCTACCTCACCGGGGTGAACCCACCTGACCACTTCCCCCACGCCCGGGGGGCGTTCCTCGGTCTGGACCTCGCGCACGACCGGATCGACCTCGCCTACGCTGTCGAGGAGGGCGTGGCCCACCTCCTGCGCCGCAACGTGGACTATCTCACCCCTGCTCGCGTACGCGAGATCGTCTCCACCGGCGGTGGTTCGTCGTCCCCGTTCTGGAACCAGCTCAAGGCCGACGTGTGCGGCGTCGACGTGCTCGTCCCGGACGAGCGGGAGGCCACCTGCCGCGGAGCGGCCGCGCTCGCCCTCGTCGCCTCCGGGCAGATTGACGGAATTGGTGAGTCGGCCCACCTCAGTCGGCCGCCGACCGTCCGTTACCAGCCGCGCCGGTCCGCCGAGCGGGACGCGCGGTACGAGTTGTTCGGCGAATACCTGAGACGCCTGTTCATGAACGACCCGGAAGGAGAACCACGATGATGCTGGCCTGCTCGTCCCCGATGGTCCCAGGAGAGTCGCTGACCGCCAAGGCCGAGTCGCTGAAGCGGTGGGGTTACGACGCCCTCGCCGTGTTTCACCCGTTGGCGGAATGGAACGACGGCGTGCGCCGTGAGCTCGTCACTCTGGAACAGCGCACCGGCGTCCGGCCCGTGGAGTTCGTGCTCATCGACGAAATCTACGGCAACGCGATGTCGCCGGACGCCGAGCGCCGGGCCCGCTGCCGCGCGATGTACCTGGAGGCCGCTTCGGTCTGCGCCGAGATCGGCACGGTTACCGAGATCGAGTACGAGTACGGCGCCCGCGACCCGTTGCCCCTCTTCCATCCCTACCAGAAGCTCGACGCCGGCCAGACCGAGCAGTTCATCGACTTCTACCGCGAGGTACTGGCCGTGGTCGAGGGAACGCCCGGTCGCGTGCTGCTG
Source organism: Micromonospora sp. NPDC048830 (assembly GCF_043198215.1). Taxonomy (NCBI): domain Bacteria; kingdom Bacillati; phylum Actinomycetota; class Actinomycetes; order Micromonosporales; family Micromonosporaceae; genus Micromonospora; species Micromonospora sp. NPDC048830. The sequence goes on along the minus strand of NZ_JBICUP010000042.1, from coordinate 5,770 downwards.
GAGCCGATCAACCGATACGAGTGCCGGTACCTCAACCTCGTAACCGACAACCTCGAGATTCTCGACGCTGTCGCCCACCCGAACGCCGCGCTGCTGCCGGACACCTTCCACATGTCGATCGAGGAGGCAGACCCCGCCACCGCCATCCGCAGCGCCGGCGACCGGGTCGCCCACGTCCACCTTGGCGACAACAACCGGCTGCTGCCGGGGCACGGCCGGCTCGATTGGGAGTCCATCTTCGGCGCGCTGCACGAGATCGGCTTCGACGGCGCGGTCAACCTCGAATGCTCGACCGAAGGCGACCCGGCCGTGACCCTGCCCGCGACCGCCGAGCGGCTGCGGGAGCTGATCGGGGAATGACCGGCTCCCTAACCCCGCCGTTCTTCGAGATCGGTCCGAAGAACCTGCTCCGCCGCCGCGAGATCGAGTCTGTCGCGGTCGCGGCCGGCCGCGCGGGCGACGACCACGGCGTCACGGTTCTTCTCACTGTGCCCACCGCACTGGTCGCACCGATCGAGGGCCTCGGCTGCGGTGTACGCGTGCTGGGGCAGGGCATGCACACCGATCGACTCGGTCCGTCGATGAACCGGGTCACGGCGGAGTCGCTGGCAGATGCCGGCGCCTGGGGCGTGATGCTCAACCACGACGCCGACCCGCTCGACGGCACGCAGCTGGAGCTAGCGCTGCGGCGCGCGGCAGAGGTAGGCCTCGAAACGGTGGTGTGTGCCGCCACCCAGCACGAGGCGGTCCGATTTGCCGCTTTGGAGCCGACCGTCGTGCTCTACGAGCCGCCCAATCTCATCGGCACCAGCAGGGCCGGCCGCCGCGACTGGATCCCCGCGTCGACCGAAGCCATCCATCGGGCCGGCCCCGCCGTGCTGGCCATGCATGCCGGTGGCATTTCGACGCCCGCGACAGCCCGGGCCGTCATGGCGGCGGGTGCCGACGGCACGGGCTCCACCAGCGGAGTGCTGTCGGCCCCGGACCGCGAGGCGGCGGCGCGCCAGTTCATCGCCGCCACCAGGATCGGCTGGGACGAGGCGCGCCGCGCCTGGCCCGCCACCACCACGTGAGATCAGTTGAGGGAGAGCACCATGACCAGCAACCTGACGGGCCGCACCGCGGTCCTCACCGGAGGCGCCCGCGGCATTGGCCTGACGCTCGCCAAAACCCTGGCGTCAGGCGGCATGAACGTCGCCCTTCTCGACCTGCTCGACACCGTCGAGGAGAGCGCGAAGGCCATCGCCGACGAGTACGGGGTCGCCACGCACGGGCAGAAGATCGACGTCACCGATCAGGACGGGGTTGCCGACGCGTTCCGGGCCGTCCGGCAGACCCTCGGCGTTCCGTCCGTTCTGGTCACGGCCGCCGGTATCGAAATCAACGGCGACTCGGTCAAGGTCACCGCGGAGCAGTGGCGGAGGGTGATCGACGTCAACCTCACCGGCACGTTCTTCGCGGCCCAGGCATTCGCCGACGGACTGCTGACGGCCGGAATGCCCGGTAGCGCGATCTTCATCGCGTCCATGTCGGGCTCGATCGTCAACGTGCCGCAATGGGCGGCGTCGTACAACGCGTCCAAGGCCGCCGTCGCGCACCTGGGCAGGTCGCTGGCCGTCGAGTGGGCGCCCGCCGGGATCCGGGTAAATTCGATCTCGCCCGGATATGTGCTCACCGACCTCACGAAGGCCATCCTCGACCGGGAGCCGGAGCTGCACGACGACTGGGTCGCCCGGATCCCGCAGGGCCGCATGGCCAAGCCCGAGGATCTCGCCGGGCTGGTCCGCTTCTTGGCGTCCGACGCCTCGACGTACCTAACCGCGCAGGACATCGTCATCGACGGCGGTTACACCGCGATCTAGCTTGATCTTGAAGCTGTGTGGTGTGGCCAGCGCCGCTTGCGGCTGGTGACACGTTCCTGACCGACACCCGATCTACTGCGATCGATACCCACCCGGCCAGCCAAACCAGGTTTCTTCCTCACCGAACGGGTGTCCTTCCCACAGCGACGGATTGGTGTCTCGACAACCCCAATTGTCCCTGCTGGCAAGGCACCCGCTCAGCTATGCCACACGGTCTTGTCCTCCTCACCGCGGATCCGGGTCTGAGCCCCGCCCGATGACCGGCCACGCCGGCCCGGCCGGGGCGGTCAGCCGACCACGCCGGAGCGACCAGGACGGTCAGCCGGCCAGGCCGAGGGCGGACAGGGCCGCGTCGGCCTCCGGCGAGGCGGGCCGCACCCGCGAGCCGGCCCCGGCGGCCCAGCCGACGGCGCACAGCGCCGCGAGGGCGTCCAGGGTCCGTCCCGCCCCGGCCAGCTCCAGCCCACCGTCGCGCACGGTCGTCGACCAGCCGCCCGGGACCCCCGCGCCGGGCACCCGGACCACCGCCGCCGGGTCGAACAGCCCGGCCAGGTCGAACGACACGTACGTCGGGCGGCGCTGCGGCGGGGCGGCGAGCAGATCGGGTACGCCGCTGACACCGGTCAGTACCAGCAGGCTGTCGAGGCCCGCACGGCGGGCGCCCTCGATGTCTGTGTCCAACCGGTCGCCCACCACCAGGGCGCGCCCCTGCCCCGCCCGCCGGGCGGCGGTGCCGAACAGCGCCGGCTCGGGCTTGCCGACCACGACGTCCGGCTCCCGGTCCAGGGCGGTCCGCAGCGCGGCGACCAGCGACCCGTTGCCCGGCAGCGGGCCCCGCCCGCTGGGCAGCGTCCGGTCGGTGTTCGTGGCGATCCACAACGCGCCGGCGCGCACCGCCAGACACGCCTCGGCCAGGTCCACCCAGCCCACCTGCGGGCCGTACCCCTGCACCACGGCGGCCGGAGACTCGTCGGCGCGGGACACGGGCCGCAGCCCCACGGCGGCGATCTCCGCGCGCAGCGCCTCCGCGCCCACCACCAGCACCGCGGCGCCGGCCGGCAGCCGCTCCCGCAGCAGCTCGGCAGAGGCCGCGGCGGACGTCAGCACCTCCTCCGGGCGGGCGGGCACGCCCATCCCGGTGAGCAGGTCGGCGACCTCGCTGGAACGGCGCGAGGCGTTGTTCGTGGCGTAGGCGACGGGCCGCCCCTCCGCGTGCAGCCGGCCGACCGCCTCCGCGGCGCCGGGGATCGGCTGGTCGATCAGGTAGAGCACCCCGTCCAGGTCGAAGACGACCAACGAGTACCCGTCGACCAGCCGGCCCCCGGCATCCGGCGTCACCGCTGGTCCGCGCCCGAGGAGCGGGACTCGGCACCCTGCTCCGGGTCGCCCGGCTCGGAGCCGCTCGCGTCCGTGGCGCCGGCCGGCTCCGTCTGCGTAGCGACGGTGGCAGCCTCGTCGTCGGTCAGGTCGTCGTCGGCCAGGTCGTCGGCGTACCGGCCGTCCCGGTCATCGTCGTCCTCGCCGCCGGCCGCGGCCGGCCCGTCCGCGGCGTCCAGGACCAGTTCGTCCGGGTCCACGTCGCCGTCGTCCGCCGGACGGTCGGCGAGGTCGGTGAGGTCGACGTCCGGCTCGGCCGGCACGGCACCCGGGGCGCCCGGCCCGGAGGCGATCTCCTCCGACTCGTCGTCCTCGTCGCCCTCGATCACCACCCCGTCGAGCTCCAGAAGGCGCTCGGCGGCGTCCGTCTCACCCTCGGTGTCGACCTCGGCCGCGCGCGAGAACCACTCCCGGGCCTCCTCGCGCCGGCCCACGGCGAGCAGCGCGTCGGCGTACGCGTACCGGAGCCGGGCGGCCCACGGCTCGGTCGCCTCGCTGGTCAGCTCGCGTACCTGGAGCATGGCCACGGCGGCGTCCTTCTGACCCAGGTCACCGCGCGCCCCGGCGGCCACGATCAGCAGCTCGATCGCGACGGCCTTGTCCAACCGCTCCCGGTCGGCGCCCCGGAACAGGTCGATCGCCCGCTCCGGGCGCCCCAGGGCCCGCTCGCAGTCGGCGAGGACGGCGAGGTGGCTCTGCAACCCGGTCATCCGGTGGTACGTCCGCAGCTCGGCGATCGCCGACTGCCACTCCCCCGCGTGGTACGCGGCCAGCCCGACCGCCTCACGGACCGCGGAGATCCGGGACGCGAGCCGACGGGCGGCCAGCGCGTGGGCCAGTGCCTCCGCCGGGTCCTCGTCGATCAGCTGGCCGGTCGCGACCAGGTGCCGGGCGACGTTCTCCGCCACCGGCTTGGCCAGCGACAGCAGCTCGGCGCGGACGGTCGAGTCCAGGTCGGTCGCGACGATCTCCTCGGGCAACGCCGGAGCCGCCGGCCCACGGTCGGTTTCCGCCTCGGCTCGCTCCCGCCGGTCGCCCGGCGCGCCCTCACGGCGCTCGCCGCCACGGAAGCCACCCTCACGGCGTTCCCCGCCACGGAAACCACCCTCACGGCGCTCCCCGCCACGGAAACCACCCTCACGGCGCTCCCCGCCACGGAAACCACCCTCACGGCGCTCCCCGCCACGGAAACCGCCCTCACGGCGCTCGCCGCCACGGAAACCACCCTCACGGCGCTCCCCGCCGAAGCCGCCCTCACGGCGCTCGCCGCCACGGAAACCGCCCTCACGGTCGCGGAACCCGCCCGGACGCGACTCACCGTCACGACGGAAACCGCCCTCACGGCGCTCGCCGCCGAAGCCGCCCTCGCGGCGGTCACCGCGGAAGCCACCCTCACGGCGATCGCCGCCACGGAAGCCGCCCTCACGGCCTTCGCCACGAGAACCGCCCTCACGGCGATCGCCGCCGAAGCCACCTTCGCGACGCTCCCCACCGCGGAAGCCACCCTCACGGTCGCGGAACCCGCCCGGACGCGACTCACCGTCACGACGGAAACCGCCCTCACGGCGCTCGCCGCCGAAGCCGCCCTCGCGGCGGTCA
>NZ_JBICUP010000042.1:0-834 GCF_043198215.1 Micromonospora sp. NPDC048830 | reverse complement strand
CACCGCGGAAGCCACCCTCACGGCGATCGCCGCCACGGAAGCCACCCTCACGGCGATCGCCGCCGCGGAAGCCACCCTCACGGCCTTCGCCGCGAGAACCGCCCTCACGGCGATCGCCGCCGAAGCCACCCTCGCGACGCTCCCCACCGCGGAAGCCACCCTCACGGTCGCGGAACCCGCCCGGCCGCGACTCACCGTCACGACGGAAACCGCCCTCACGGCGCTCGCCGCCGAAGCCGCCCTCGCGGCGGTCACCGCGGAAGCCACCGTCGCGCGGGCCGTCGCCGTCGCGGCGGAAGCCGCCCTCACGCGGGCCCGAGCGGAAGCTACCCTCACGACGGTCACCGCCACGGAAGTCCCGGCCCTCGCCGCGCGGGCCGCTGCGGAAGCCACCCTCGCGGGTCTCGCCGTCGCGGCCGTAACCACCGCCGGCGGGCCTGGCGTCGTCCCTGAAGCGGGAGCCACCCTCACGACGGTCACCGCCGCGGTAGCCGCCATCCCGGCCACCGCTGTAACCGCCGCGCTGATCGCGCGACCGGTCGTCGCGGTCGCCCCGGTACGGCGGTCGGTCGTCGCGCCGCGGCGCCGCGCCACGCCGCTCGGCGCGCTCTTCGTAACGACGGGGACGGTCTCCGTCCCGCGGTCCTGAACTCACAGGTACATCCTTCCTGATTGCGCCGCGACCGACGCTACGCAGTCGAGGGCCGACCCTGCTGGGGCGGCCCTCGACTGGAAAGAAGTCCGGCGGTGTCCTACTCTCCCACACCCTCCCGAGTGCAGTACCATCGGCGCTGGAAGGCTTAGCTACCGGGTTCGGAATGTAACCGGGCGTTT
>NZ_JBICUP010000041.1:0-60491 GCF_043198215.1 Micromonospora sp. NPDC048830 | reverse complement strand
AGCAACGGACCAAGCACCGTACGCACCCGATGCTCCAGCACCTCGGCCGTGCCGATGTCCTGCCACAACAACGGCAGCTTCGTCCGGGACAACTTCATCCCGGTGAAGCCTTCCAAAACCCGCATCGCGCTCTCGTCGAGCTCAACGGTCGGAATGGCGGCGGCCATCGCGCGCTCCTTTCCTGCCCCCCGATCAGGGGCACCCAGTGCGGATCAGTCAGCCGCGCTGACCGCCACCCCAGCTTCCGACCATCTCGTTCTAGTGCGGATCAGCCGCGATAACCGCCGCTGATCTCCGGGACCAAATCGTTGACGGTATCCTCCGTGTTCTCCCCGACTTGGTGATAAATGCCCAACTTCTCGTCCTGGAATCCGGCCCCGTTACCCAGTTGAACGAAGACCCCGAGCACGATATCCCCGTAGAGGTGCATCACGTACGCGCGAAACTGCTGGCTCTGCTCGTCGTCCCCCGCCCACAGGCCCTCGGCGAGGCGCTTTACCAGGTCTATCGTCCCAATCAGCTCATCCCTGAAATCCCCCAGCAACCCCACCCGCTGGGCCAGGACATCCCCGTTGAAGGTGATCACTTTTGCACTCATGACGCCGCCCGCCCCCGCTGCCGGTCATCCTTGCCGGAAGCCAGGCCGATGACGCCCTCGAAAAGTTCCTCCATGGTCGTGGCCGACCGCGCGACGTCGCCGAGCCCGGCATGGTCGGCCAGCAACTTGGCGGCACCAGCCATCGTCTTCCGCTCGGCGCCCTCGCGAGCGGTACGCGCCGTCGTCACGATCAGGTCGGCCAGCTCGGCCGGCGCGAGTCGCCGGTAGGCGTCCCCGTTGAAGGTGATCCGGGTCAGCTCGCCCTGCCCACCCACGGTCACCGACAGCACCTTCTTCTTGTCTTCCACAGTGGTCTTCGACCGGGCCACGCGCCGGCGTACCCGGTCGGCCGCGGCCTCAGCCTCATCCAGGGCCGCACGCATCTCGGCCAACAGTTCCTCGTCGCCCAACATGCTCATCCCGTTACCTCCTCTGCCATCTCACGGTTGGTCCGCAGCGGCGGGTTCACTTCGGCGTAACAATTGTTCAACGGCCCCGGTACCGGCGGCGCTCGTCCTGGGTGCCGGGACGCTCGTCAGGCGTGTCGAACTCGTCGTCCTCGACCCGGGTGCCACGACCGCGCCGGCCGATCACCGCCGGCGCACAGTCGGGGTCGGTACCCCAGACCTTCTCGTCCTCCTTCAACCAGGTGCTGCGCTGGCGATCGCGGTCCTTCCCCTGGTGGGGGGCGCCGCCCATGCCCGGCATCATGGGGGGCATGAACGGCATACCGCCCGAGCCCGGCTGCGGCATAGTAGCGCCGGCGACCGTGCCTGAGGGCACGCCGCCACCCGAGCCGGCCCCACCCGAGCCCGCCCCACCCGAGCCGGCCCCACCCGGGCCGCCCACGGGCAGCCCCAGCTTGTCCGGGCTCAGCACCCCGGCCGAGCCGGACACGCCGGGCACCGACGACAGGCCGCCCGTACCGACCTGCACCCCAGGCATGTGCGGGAATACGGCCGCGCCGGGTTTGGCGACGTTGCCGAGCACCGGGGGAGTGATGCTCCCGCTCCCGCTCGCGCCCGGCGTGGGCAACACAGCCTTGCCGTCGACCGTGGTCGGGAACAAATTTCTGTCCACCGGCGCCGTCGGCCCGGTGTCAGGCCACTGCAGCTTGCCCGGCTCCCTCAGCCCCGGTACGGATCCGCCCCCGCCAGACTGCCCCGACGGGTTGGGCAGCCCGAGGTCCGCCCGCTGGGCGTCGCTGATCGGGAGCCGGTCCAGCAGCCCGCCCTTCTGCAGCGCGGCAAGCTGATCCGGATTGAGCTGACCGAGCTTCGTCGCGCCGTTCGGCGCCGCCATACCGTGCTCCCGCAGGTAAGCGGCCTGCTCAGGACTGAGCGGCACATTGTTCAACAGCCCGGACGAATCCAGCTGCCGCAACTGGGCCGGCGTCAGATCACCCAACGCCTGCGGCTCGGGCAGCCCGAGGTTCGCCCGCTGGGCATCGGTGATCGGGGTCCGGTCCAGCAGCCCGCCCTTCTGCAGCGCGGCAAGCTGATCCGGATTGAGCTGACCGAGCCTCGTCGCGCCGTTCGGCGCCGCCATACCGTTCTTTCGCAGGTAGGCGGCCTGCTCAGGAGTGAGCGGCACATTGTTCAACAGCCCGGACGAATCCAGCTGCCGCAACTGGGCCGGCGTCAGATCACCCAACGCCTGCGGCTCGGGCAGCCCGAGTTTCGCCTGCGAACCGCTGGTCGGAAAGCCGCCGCCCGGGCCGCCGGTGAACGGATTGTCCACACCGGCGCCAGCAGACGGCTTGACCGACTTGGGGATCAGATTTCCTGGAGAAAGAACACCCGCGGCAAGCGGACCGTCCGCGCCACCATTGGGGAACGGATTGTCCACACCGCCACCAGCGGTAAAGGCACTGCCCGGGCCACCATTGGTGAACGGATTGTCCAGACCACCACCAGCGGTAAAGGCACTACCCGGGCCACCATTGGTGAACGGATTGTCCACACCTCCACCAGCGGTAAAGACACCACCCGGGCCGCCATTGGTGAACGGATTGTCCACACCGCCGCCAGCAGACGGCTTGACCGATTTGGAGATCAGATTTCCTGGAGAAAGAACACCCGCGGCAAGCGGACCGCCCGCGCCACCATTGGGGAACGGATTGTCCACACCGCCACCAGCGGTAAAGACATTACCCGGGCCACCATTGGTGAACGGGTTGTCCATGCCGCCGCCAATGTTCGCGAACGGGTTACCCATGCCGCCGCCGATGTTCGCGAACGGGTTACCCATGCCGCCGCCGATGTTCGCGAAGGGATTACCCATGTTCGCGAACGGGTTGCCCATGTTGGCGAACGGGTTGCCCATGTTCGCGAAGGGGTTACCCCAGTTGGCGAAGGGGTCCGGCATGTTGCCGAACGGATTGTTGGCGAATGGGCTATTGGGCATCGCCCCGACGTCGTTGGGCATCGGCAGGGGCGCTGGCGGCTTCGGGTCGGTGATGCTTATCGGGTTGCGCGCATCGACGAACACCGACATGAGGGTCTTCGCCGCGACCAACGCCGGCTCGAAGGCTTCGAGGGCGTGGTTGGCCCACATCTGGCGCAGATGCTGGTCCAGCTTGTTCCACTCGGGGACGCTGAAGGCCTCGAACGGGTGGTACTTCACCCACGCCGGCGGCGTCCACGTGACGGGCTTGTCTGGTTGTTTTCCTCCACGTGTTGCGTTTTGTTGCAGCTTGGTGTTGGCGTACTGCTGGCCCAGGTCCCAGGCGTTCGACTGGCCATCGTGCAGGTCGCCATACTCGAGAGTGCTCTCGTTGAACATTCTGGCGATGAGCCGGTACGGGTGCTGCCAGGTGCCGCTCGGGTAGATCTTGTACCACCTGTCGAAGGTGTCCTCCACCGCGTGGATGAAGTCCCACATCGCCTGCTGGACCTGGGACAGCGTCGTGTCCCATATTTTGAACTGGGGATCGACGTCGACGAGGAACTTGTTCGCGTTCTGCACCCGACGGATCCAGGCCGATTCGGCGGAGCCTTTGAATTCGGGGTTCTTGACGTTCACCGACTTGATCTGGTCGGTCAGCGAACCCGAGATCCCCATCGCGTGGGTCGTCAGGTTGCCCAGGATCTCGCGAAGGGACCCGATCGAGTCCGGGTCGAACGCCTTACCCGGTCCGGCCACCTTGGGCAGGTCGGCGATCAGGCGTTCCCACGCATTGCCGAGCCTGACGACCGGGTTGCCAGCGGCGTTGGTCACGTCCCCCGGGTTGGTGGTGTTGTGCGTCTGCCCCTGAGGCGTTTCGTTGTTGGTCACGCCCACCCACACCGTCAGGCGGGTGACGTGCTTCATCGCCCCGTCCTGCCTCCACTTGTAGAAGGTGACGGCATCCTTGTCGTAATCGGGCATGTAACCGCCGACACGGGTGTGGTGGCTGATCTGGTTGACCAGCCAGTAGCCGGGGCCCTTGATGGTCCGCGGTCGGTACTCGTTGTTGATGGAACCTTCTTTCCCGTCGCTTCCGCCGCCGAGTACCAGCCCCAAAATGCTTGCTAGCGCGTCCTCGAACGTCGCTATGTTCGTCATCACTAACTCCCAGAACTGGGCATGAAGTAATTGAACTGCTCGGCGCTCAACGTGCTCGCCTGTTCGACGGCATCGGAGTCGGCCAGCAGGAATTTGATGCCGAGCTCCAGGATGTTGATTTCGCCCCGCGCGCCCTTGAAGCGCGCGGCCAGGCCCGCCCGAACGGTATCGATCCTCTCCGTCAGGCCCTCCGCCTCGGTGAAACCCTTCCCGCCGAGGCGCAGCTTGAACGGCTTCGTGAAGTCGACCGTCGAATCCGGCAGGGAGCCGTACACGTAGTCCTTGCCGTACATCAGGTCGATCTCATCTCCCTGCTTGGTGTAGACGCCCTGCAGCTTCCGCAGGTAGTTCTCGTTGATGACGATGTTCTTCATCGTGTATCCCTCTCGACGGAGTCGGCGCAACGGGGACTCGGCTGTACTGATTCGGGGAATCCAAGGTCCACGCAAGTCCATGGACAACGGTGGGTCAGATGCACTGGTCCACCCCGTGGTGCGGCGGACCAGTGCATCTGACCCAGAATCGGCTCGGCAGGATCGCCGTCCCGACCTCATGTGGCGTCGGTTCGGCTGGGCGCTTGCATCGGGTAGGTGATCCGTCGCGTCAGTTTCGCTGGACAGGCATCAGATGCACTGGCTCAGGGACACCGGCGCCCAGCGGTCTCCTAGGTGAAGATGGCCGCGCCCTTGTTGTCGCCGAGGACGTAGTTCTGGACGATCTCCAGAAGGCGAGCCTGCCCCAGTGCCAGGGCCTGTCGCATTTCCTGCTGGCCCTGGTTCCACAGCTGCTGAGCCTGCGCGTAGGCGTCCGGCGCCTGGCCGTTGTTGGCGTCGATGAACCGCCGCACATGCTGCTGGAGGTTTTCCAGCGATCGGTCGAGGTCGCTGGTTTCCCTGCGCATTTCCTCGGCGACGTTGTGTACCGCGGCGGGATTGATGGCATAGTTGGCCATCCTCGGCCTCCTTAACGTTGGTCGGTCCGGGTTTTGTCGGCCCGGGTTTTATGGGTGGGACGTTCGGCGGTCAGGCTGCGGCCCAGCCGCCGGACCGCATGGCGTTGTCGTCTTCGGTCGTGGTGGTCAGTTGCGCGTACTGCTCCATGTTCTGGTTGAGCAGGTTCAGGCCCTGCTGGACCTTCGCGAAGCCGGCCAGCCACTGGTTGACCGCCTGAAGGAACCTCCCCGCGGCCGCGTCGCTCTGCCACACGGCGGACAGGGTGCCCTGTGCGGCCGTGACGTTCCGATAGCTGTCGCTGGCCTCGGTCTGGGCCTGGGCGAACGCCATGACCATGCCGGTGATGGTCGCCTCATCGGCGACGATCCCGTTGTTAGGGATTGCCATGACTCTCCTTGTTTGTCATCCGGCGCGCGTCGCCGGAAGCCATGTGATGTGGTTGCGCCTGCCGCGTCCGGCCGGTGAGTCGGGCCGCGACGCGGATCGATCGGGTACCCGGCGGCCTCACCCCCCTTCCGGCCGGACCAGTGCCGGCCCGACGGGCAGCATGGCGACCAGCGCGGTGGGCATGACCACCGCCTGGTTGAGGGCGTAGCCCAGGGTGGTGACGTCACCGCCCATGATCGGGTAGGCGATCCCCCCGTCGTTGACGAGCAGGCCCTGCTGCCGCCACGGATCGGTTTCGGCGTTCGCCGGGGGCATCAGCAGCGCTCCCCCGCCCGGCGTCACCCGCACCGTCACGGCGCTCTTCCCGCCGCTGCCGCCGGCCGGCATGCCGGTCGCGGTGGCCAGGACGACCGCGGGTTTCTCGCCGGCCTTTCCCGCGAACTCCACGCACACCACGGCACCCTCGGACGTGGAAGGCGGTTTGGGCGGGATGGCCGGCATCGTGGTCAGCGGGCGCACCGGACTGCGCTGGCCGGCGGCGACCAGATCGGCCGCGGTGATGGCAGTCTCCCTGGCCGCGCCCGGCGTGGCCCGCCGCAACAGGTACTCGGTCTCGGTCAGCGGGGCCAGCCCGCCGGTGGTCATCAGATAGTGGCCGACCGTGCCGTTGCCCATGTCCACGGCGAACAGCTGGCCGATCGACGTCGGCCGGCCGGCCACCCTCGGCCCGGCGCCGCCGGCCCCGGCCAGTGTCGGCGGGCCGACCGTACCTCCCGACGGGATCAACTCCAGCCAGCCGGTCGCCACCGGCACGGGGACGAGCATCCCCAGACCCAGCACGTCGGCCATCCAGGACTGGGGAAGCAGCAGCCGCCGCCCTCCCCACAGCAGGTAGGTCTTCCCGCCCGCGGTGACCGGCAGCGCCTGCCCGTCACCTAACGGCTCGGGGGCCGCCGGCACGTCGACGTCCAGGACGACCCGGCCGGCACCCCGGCTGCAGGCACGCCACACGCCCCGGTTGACCCGGTTGGCGGCGGGCAGGACCTGCGGCCCGGCCGGAGTGCCCACCGCCGCGCCCCGCGGCAGCTTGGCGAGCTTGGACGAGGAGACGGCGACCGGGGTGAGCCGACCGCCGGCCAGCAGGGTGGCCGTCGCCACGTCGTTGACCGGGCGCAGTTGGCCGTTGATCAGCACGTACCGCGCCCCGGTCGAGGAGTCCACCACCAGCATCCGCGGCTGCTGCCAACTGGTCGAGCCCGATCCCGGCATCAGCGCCCAGATCGCGACCACGCCCAGCAGCAGGATCGCGAACACGAGGCCGGCGATAGTGCCGGTGCGGTCCCGGCGGGTCGGTGACTCGGCGGTCTCCGGCTCGGCCCGCACCAGCGCACCGGTCACCCGGGTCATCATGTACCGCTGGGCGTCCACCTGGTCACGACGCGACGACATGTCAACCCACCCGCGCCCGGATCACGTCGATCAGGCCGGTGATGACCACGACGGTCGGCGCCAGGGCGGCCACCGCCGCGGTATGCGCCAGGTCGCCCATCCGGCCCCAGATCGGGTTGAACCGCCGGCCGACCGGGATCCGCGCGGCCAGCCCGCACGCCACCACCATGATCAGGCAGCAGCCGATGGCCAGTTGGGCGGCGAGCTGACCCCGGCCCGTGATCGCGGTCAGGCACCAGGTTGCCATGGCGGCCAGCGCCGGGCCGGCCAGCGCCAACCGGTGCCAGGTGCTCGTCATCGGGCGGGTGACCAGGATCTGGGCGGCGGCGGCCAGCCAGGCGGCCAGCGGCGCGGCCCAGCCGGGCGCCGCCGCCAGCCACACCATCGCGGCCCCGGAGACCAGCCCGAGCGCCGCGTACAGGGCGGTCATGAACTGGTCCGCGGCGGCGGCCCGGGTGAGCACCTCGGCGGCCGGTTCCGGGTCGATGTTCTCCTGCAGGTCCGCCGGTTCGGCGGGCGTCTCCGGCAGGGCGAGCCCGGCGAGCTTGAAGGCGGCCGCCGGTACCGCCGGGCGCAGCGCCGTGGTGACGACGACCATGATCGCGGCGATCGTGGTCCAGTCCAGCGTGGCCCTGGTGCGCAGCAGGAGCGCGGCGACGATCAGCAGCCACGCCACCAGCAGGCCGACGGTGACCGGCCGCCAGCCGGTGCGCGGGAAGACGAACGCGGCCACCAGCAACGCGGCGACGGTGCCGGCGCTGGCACCCACGAAGATCAGCCGGGGTACGAAGGCACCGGCCAGTGGGGAGTGCGGCGCGACCGCTTCCAGCGCGGCGAGCACCGTCCCGGCCACGCAGGCGGCGCCCAGGATGCCGGCCGTCGCCCGGTCGGCCAGCCTGCGTACCACCGCGAAACCCGCGACGAAGCACATCGCCGCTATCGCCGCGAGCAGCACCGGGCCCCGGGGCGCGCCCGGCCACATCCGCGCGGCGGCCAGCCAGGCGGCCAGCCAGGCGCCGAGCAGCAGCAGGGCGGTGACCCGCGTGGTCTGCGGCCGCCACAGCCCGGACCGCTTGCGGATGCCGGCCGAGACGCCATCGACAAGGTCGTCGTAGGCCAGCGGCGGAATCTGGTCGGTACGCGGGCGTACGTGGACGACCTCGCCGTCGAGCAGGTCGAGATCCCCGACAGTGCTCGACTCGTCGAGTGCCGGCCCACCCAGCCGCTGGACGATCCAGCCGCTGTGTTCCAGCCCACGATCGGCGAGGTCCGGTCCCAACGCGCTCAGCAGGGCCGGCATCATGTCGGCCAAGGGAATATGGGTGGGCAGGCTCACGTCGACCTGGCTGGTCGGTCCGACGACCAGCAGCCGGCAGAGTTCCCCGCGCTCGGCGCTCATATCCCGAACACGCCTGCACCGTCGCCGGAGTTCACGACTCTTTAATCCTCCCGCAGATGTGTTCGCGCGGTTACCGCGCGAGCTGTAGACCTTGTCCGCCAGGACCGGCCGGGTGGGGTGCGGGGTCGGCCACCGGCGGGCCGGGGAACCCGGATACGGGCCGGGACCCGGGCGAACCGCAGCTGTCGCCACGCTGCCCGCCGGTCGCCGGCATCGCCCGAGGCGTGCGGCCCTGCTCGCAGGCCAGGCCAGATGCGCCTTGGTCGTCCAGCCACCCCACGACCGACCCAACGCGTGATCAGCCGGCTCGTCCCAAGCCCGGCAGGTGGTTCCTTCTACACCCGGTCCGGGTTCCACTCGGGACCGAGGATCGCGGCCTGCTGCTCGACGGTCGGCAGCAGGCCGCGCTCGTGGACGGCGATCATCCGATCCCGGCCGACGCTGAACTGCTGGAGGCGGTCGAGAACGACATGCCTCGACAAGGGACCGGCGCAACCGCATCCGGGCCGGGAGCCGGCACAGAGCTCATCTCAAAGGCCCGGCCGTCGCCGGGCCGGCGCCCGATCGACGTCCTGCCAGGCCGGGAGGCCGAGCCACTCGCGCAATGGCTGCGCGCGCATCCCGGCGTGGTTACTGGTGGGTGCCGCCGTCGACCCGGATTTCTGTGCCGGTGATGAAGGCTCCGTCGTCGGAGGCGAGCATCGCGACGACTCCTGCGACGCTCTCCGGTGCGGCGTGACCCTGTCCGAGGGCGGGTGTGAGTTTGCGGAGCAGGGTGTAGTCGATGTCGGAGGGCACGAGCCTGGTGAAGGCGTTGGTGATGCCGCTGCTGATGCTGCCGGGTGCGATGTTGACGGCGCGTAGGCCCTGCTTGGCGTATTCGCCGGCGATGGCGTGGGTGAACGCCTCGATGCCGCCCTTGCTGGCCGAGTATGCGGCCATGAACGGATGCGAGAACGAGGCGGAGGTCGAGCTGAAGTTGACGATCACGCCGCGGCCGGTGTCCAGCAGTGCGGGTAGGGCGGCTCGGGTGACCAGGAAGGTGCCGGTCAGGTTGACGGCGATGATGTGGTTCCACAGTTCGAGGCTGCAGTCGTGGGTGTGCGCGCCGCGCAGTATCCCGGCGGCGTTGACGAGGACGTCGAGGCGGCCCAGGTCGGTGATGGCGCGGCCGACGACGTCCTGCACGGCGGTCTCGTCGGCGATGTCGAGCACAGCGGTGCTCAGCCGCGGCGCCGTGCCGGCGTTGTCGGCACGGGCCTGGGTGTCGGTGAGTCCGTCGGCGGAGATGTCGGCGGCGAGCACGGTGGCGCCTTCGTCGAGCAGGCGCAGGACGGTGGCTTGGCCGATGCCGGATCCACCGCCGGTGACGATGGCGGTACGTCCGTCGAACCGGTTCATGAGGGGTCCTCTCTGATAAAACGGCGATGCAATTCAGGACCCCGGAGCCGGATCCGGGAGCGCCACGACCGAGGGCCACCGGCCCGGCTGGCGGTCACCGAGGGGACCAGCCGCACGGCCGGGGTCATCATCAGCGCGGCGACGGTGATGGTAGCCGTGTTCGCGCTCTCCGCCACGCGGCCGGTGGCCGCTCTGCCATCCGCAGGCGGCCACCGGCCAGGTCGGTGCGCACTGGCCCGACGACGGCAGCGTCCAGTTGCGGCAACTGGACGCTGCCGGCGCCAGGTCACGCACCGTCTGGAGACGGGACCCGCTTTTCGTAGATCACAGTGGTACTGACCGGAGTTGTGGGGACCCAGCCGTTGGCGGGACCGTCCGGGACACCGCCGGTCGCTACGGCCCAACTGCCGGCCTGCATGGCGCTGTCGTCTTCGGTCGTGGCGGTCAGTTGCGCGTACTGCTCCATGTTCAGGTTGAGCGTGTCCAGGCCCAGCTGGACCTTCTGGAAGCCGGTCAACCACTGCCTGATGGCCTCAATGAACTTCGGCTCGGCCATGTCGCTCGACCACGAGGCGGTCAGCGCCTTGGTTGCGGCTATGACGTTCCGATAGCTGTCCTTGGCCTCGGTCTGGGCCTGCGCGAACGCCATGACCATGCCGGTGATGGTCTCCTGATCGGCGACGATCCCGTTGTTGGGGGTTGTCATGATTCTCCTTCGTCATCCGGCGTGCGTCGCCGGAAGGCGGGTGATGTGGCCGCGTGCACCGCGTCCGGCCGACGGGTCGGGCCACGGCGGCGGATCGGTTGGGCATCCTGCGGCCTCACCCCCCTTCGGCCGGGACCGTGCGCTCGCCGAGGAACCAGTACTCCCGGCGAGTGGTCAGGCAACGCCTGCGGTTAGTGAGCCAATCGGCGGTCACTCACCTTCGGGCCGTCCGAGTGGGGCCATCGGCATTTCGGCCCTCTGGGCCCTGCCGTACAGCAGGCCGTCCCCTGCGGCCCAACTGCCGGCCTGCACGGCGTTGTCGTCTTCGGTCGTGTTGGTCAGTCGCGCGTACTGCTCCATGTTCAGGTTGAGCATGTTCAGGCCGTGCTGGACCTTCTGGAAGCCGGCCAGCCACTGCTGGACGGCCTCAAGGAACCGATGCACGGCCACGTCGCTCTGCCACGAGTTTTGCAGCGCTATGCCTGCGGCTTGGACATTCGCGCTGCTGTTCTTGGCCTCGGTCTGGGCCTGGGCGAACGCCATGACCATGCCGGTGATGGTCGCCTCATCGGCGGCGATCGGGAGTGTGATGCCTCGCGCGTCGTACCCGTACTGATTCTCTGCCATGACTCTCCTTGTTCGTCATCCGGCGTGCTGCCGCCGGAAGGTGGGTGATGTGGCCGCGTGTACCGCGTCCGGCCGATGGGTCGGGCCACGGCGGCGGATCGGTTGGGCACCCGGTGGTCGGTCAGCCGGGCCTGTGACGCCGCCCGGTCGGGTCCGGTCCTGGGTTGTGCCACGCGGATGCGGCCAGCGGCTACGCCCGTCAGGCCAGGCAATGCCTGCGGCTAGTGAGCCGGGTGACGGTCGAGTGGAGTCGGCGGCCATTGGACACGATTGCCGCTGACGAACTGGTGGTTGGGCGCCGTGGCCCAACTGCCGGCCTGCATGGCGCTGTCGTCTTCGGTCGTGTTGGTCAGGTGCGCGTACTGCTCCATGCTGTGGCAGAGCTTGTTCAGGCCCTCCTGGACCTTCTGGAAGCCGGCCAGCCACTGGTTGACGGCCTCAAAGAACCTCTGCGCGGCCGCGTCGCTCTGCCACTGGGCCCGCAGAGTGGCCTGTGCTCCTACGACGTTCCGAAAGCTGTCGGCGGCCTCGGTCTGGGCCTGCGTGAACGCCATGACCATGCCGGTGATGGTCGCCTCGTCGGCCATCAGGCCGAACTCGCCGCCCACGACTCCTCTGTTGGGGGTTGTCACAATGACTCTCCTGGTCTGTCATCCGGCAGCTGTCGCCGGAAGGTCCGTGATGTGGTCGCGCCCGCCGCGTCCGTTCGGTGGGTCGGGCCGCGGCGGCAGCAGCCGGGCCGGGACCGTGCATTCGCCGAGGAACCAGTACTCCTGGCCTGCGGTGACCTCCGGTCCGGCTCCGCCAGCGTCGCCGGAGCAGGCGCCGGAACCGAACCAGGTGGCCGGTGTCGCGGCACGGTCCAGCAGCGCCTCCGCCTCGGGCGGCAGTGCCACCACGTCAAGGGTCTGGTCCTGGTTGCGTCGCCGATCGGTGACCGACGTGACCGGGCCGACGTCGACGGACAGGTGCCCGAACGCGAGCAGCAGCGCGGTCCACGCGGTGTCCGGCTCGGGCAGCCCGCGGACCAGCGGCGCGACCGCGGTGAGGCACAGGTCCCCGGAGCGTGACAGGTGCTGCCAGCGCAGCAGGTCCACGCAGGCGACCAGCGTCGGCAGCGGGTCCGGGTCGGGACAGGCGACCGGCGGCTGGCCGTCGACCGGCGGCAGCCAGCTCAGCTCGCTGTGCCCGCGTACCGCCGGCGCCGGCTTGACCAGCTCGGCCGCGCCGATGCCCAGCCGGGCCAGCAGCCAGTGGTGCACCCGCCCGGTACGCATCGCGGTGACCGCCCAGGTCCAGGAGGCCGGCTCCCCCCGCCACCCCGACGCTCCCGCGGCCGGCGGGCCGGACCCGGCTTGCGGATCCGCCGTGCGCAACGGGTCCGATGCGAGCGGCGGGTCCGATGCGAGCGGCGAATCCGATGCGAGCGGCGGGTCCGATGCGAGCGGCGGGTCCGATGCGAGCGGCGAATCCGACGTGAGCGGCGGGTCCGACCCGGCCGGCTGGGGGGGGCCGGCGGCGTACAGGTCGCGCGGGTCGCGTAGGTAGTTGTACCGCGCGCCCTCCAGCCACAAGGCCAGCGCGGGGTGCCCCGCCGGGGCCAGGATGACGTCGTTGAGGACGATCTCGTCGGTGAGCGCGTGCAGCGTGAAGCCGTGCGCCGACGCGGCGACCCGGTCGAACAGTTCCGGCAACCGGCCCGGCCCGTCGGCTTCCGGCGGCCCGTGCCACCGGCCGCGGAACAGCCGGTACCCACCACCCGCCGGGCCCTCGGCTCGCTCATCCGGCGGGCTGGCGGCCCGCTCGTCCGGCGGGAGCGCGGTGTCCGGGAGGAAGTGCAGGTCACCGTCGGCGTACAGGCCGCCGAACCGGTGCACCACCTCGACCCGCAGGTGGTCGCTGGCCGCGGCGAAACCCTGCGGCACACCCCGGTTCAACTCCAGGGCGTACGGGGTGTGCAGGGTCATCGGCGCGTTCGCGTGGAACAGTTCGGCCACGCTCACCAGGTGGATGCCGTGGGTGCCGGCCCAGGCCAGCAGGGCGCGTACCGGGGCCAGCGGATCGGGCCGGCCGGCCGGCGCGGGCGGGGTGGCGCGGGCCGCGTCGAAGCGGGCCCGCGGGATGTCCGTCCACAGCACGAAGTCGACCTGGCCGGCGTAGCTGTCGGCCGCCGCGCCGTAGTTGGCCCAGAAGCCGTTCGACTCGGGCAGCGGCCGGCCGAGCCAGATGCCGTGCACGATGTGCGGGATGGCGGTGGTGTCGGGCAGCGGCGGCGTGTGCTCCGGTTGGCCCCAGAGCCGGGCGGCGTCGTCGCGCCGGAACGTGCTGACCCGGCCCGCGTCGGCGGCCAGGGCCGCGGGCGCCAGGTCGGCGGCGCTGGGGGTCGGACCCGTCATGCTCACCCGCCGCAACAGCGGCGCGACCAGATGCGGGGCGAGACGGCGGACATCGGTGCCGGCGAGGAACTCCGGTGCCCGCGGCAGCCGGCGGGAGCCGAAGATGTCGCCGCCGATCCAGCGGCGCGCCAGGTTCTCCTCGGCCGTCCAGGTGTACAGGCCGGGATAGGTCATCCGGCGCAGCCAGGCCAGCAGCGCCACGTCGCACGGCCAGGCGGTCGGCGCCGCGGACGGCCCGGGCAGGCAGGCCGCGGCCCGCAGCCGCCGCGCCAGTTCCTCGGCCCGCTCGGCCGCCGCGGCCGGCTCGGCCCGCTCGGCCGGCTCGGCCCGCTCGGCCCGCTCAGCCGGCTCGGCCCGCTCAGCCGGCTCCGCGGTGCGGGCCGGTGGGGTGGGCGCACGACGGGGGCGGGTGGCGGTGCGGGTCATCGGCTGGCCTCGGTGGGCACCGCGGGCTCGGGTGCCAGAGCCGTCTGGATCAGCCGGCTGCCGCGCCGGGTGCACAGCAGCGCCCGGCCCGGGGGCAGCGTCCGCGGCCTGGTGTTACCCAGCAGCGGACCCTCCGTCGGCGGGCAGGACAGCGCCACGTCCGGAGTGTTCAGTTCCTGGATGCGCCGCAGCAGCGGGTCCATCGACAGTCGCATCGCCCCGGCCGCAGCCCGCGCGACGACCACGTGCAGGCCGATGTCGCCGCCCTGGGGCAGCAACGGGATCAGGCCGGCCAGCGGGTTGTCGTGCCCGGCGAGCAGTTCGTAGTCGTCGACCAGGACGTACAACTCGGGGCCGGCCCACCAGTCGCGGGCACGCAGTTGCTCCGGGGTGATGTCGGAGCCGGGCACCCGCGGCTTGACGCCGGCCACCGCCTCGGCCGTGGTGTCCCGGGTGCTGTCCGGCGAGACCGAGTAGCCCAGCCGGTAAGCGGCCGGTACGTCGTCGAAGAGCTGCCGCCGGTAGTCGACGGCCATGATGCGCGCCTGGGCCGGGGTGTGGCTGGCGACGATCGCCCGGGCGATGACGCGCAGCAGGTTCGTCTTGCCAGTCTCGGCGTCCCCCAGCACGGTCAGGTGCGGCATCGCCCGGAAGTCGTGCCACACCGGCGCGAGCTGGTTCTCGTCCACGCCGAGCGCGATGCGGGCGTCCTGCGGCGCCGGCAGCTCGGCCATCGGCAGCGAGGCCGGCAGGGTGCGTACCGCAGCGGCCCGTTCCCCGGTCCAGCTGTCCGCCACCGCGGACACCAGGTGCTCGGTGGCCGCGGCGAGTCCCTCGGCCGACTGGACGCCGTCGATGCGCGGCAGCGCGCCGAGGAAGTGCAGCTTCGCGTCGGTCAGCCCGTGCCCCGGCCGGCGGGGCACCTGGGCCGCCGCGCGCAGGTCGATCCCGGACTCCACCGGGTCGCCCAGGCGCAGTTCGAGGCGGGTCCCGATCTTGTCCCGCATCGACATGTGCAGCTCCGACCAGCGGCCCATGGAGACCATCATGTGTACCCCGTAGTTCAGGCCGCGGGCGGCGATGTCCCGGGCCATCTCCTCGACCGGCTCGAACTCCTGGCGCAGGGCGAACCACCCGTCCACGACCAGGAACACGTCGCCGAACCGGTCCTCCGGGATGCGACCGTCGGCCTGCGCCTGCCGGTAGGCGTCCCGGCCGTGGATGCCCAGGTCCGCGCAGCGGCGTTCCCGCTCGAACAGGATGGAGCGGACCTCGGCCACGGTGCGACCCACCCGCTCCGGCTCGTGCCGGCCGGCCACGCCGCCGACGTGCGGCAGGCCGGCCAACCCGGCCAGCGAACCGCCGCCGAAGTCGAGGCAGTAGAACTGCACCTGCCGCGGCGAGTGGGTCAGGGCCAGCCCGCACACCAGCGACCGCAGCAGGGTGCTCTTGCCGCTCTGCGGCCCGCCGGCCACGCCCACGTGCCCACCGACCCCGGCCAGGTCCACCACGAGCAGGTCGCGCATCTGCTCGAACGGCTTGTCGATGAGACCGACCGGTACCTGCAGGTAGGCCCGCTGGCCGGCGTCGATCGGACGCAGCCCGTGCTCGGGGTCGGGCAACAGCGGCGGCATCACGTCGTCCAGGGTCGGCGCGTCCTCCAGCGGCGCCATCCACACCTGGTGTGCCGGCGGACCCTGGTCGACCAGCCTGTCCACCAGTGCGTGCAGCACGGTGGTGCCGGTGTCGGCCGGCTCGTCCGGTGCCTGGTCCACTGGTGGGCGCGGCGCCGGGATGGCGGGCGCGGCGGCCCGGGCGGTGAACGGGACGACCTGGCTGGCGATCACCTCGCGGTGCAGCCTGGTGCCGCGTACCCGGTGCGGGCCGGACACGTACGCGGCCTTGAACCGGGTGATGCTGGTGACGCTGGAGCGCAGGTATCCGTTGCCCGGATCGCCCGGCAGCTCGTACGCGTCGGGTACGCCGATGACCGCCCGCGACTCCATCGCGGAGAAGGTACGCAGCCCGATACGGTACGACAGGTGGCCCTCAAGCTGGTGAATGCGCCCGTCCTCCAGCCGCTGCGAGGCCAGCAGCAGGTGCACCGCGAGCGAGCGGCCGAGCCGACCGATCATCACGAACAGTTGGATGAAGTCGGGGTTGGACGCGATCAGCTCACTGAACTCGTCCACCACCAGGAACAGGGTGGGCAGCGGGTCGAGTTCGGCACCCTGGGCCCGGGCCTTCTCGTAGTCGCGCACCGACGTGAAGTTGCCGGCCCGGCGCAGCAGCTCCTGCCGGCGTACCAGTTCCCCTTGCAGGGTGGTCTGCATCCGGTCGACCAACGCGGCCTCGTCGGCCAGGTTGGTGATGAGCGCGGAGACGTGCGGCAGCCGGTCCAGCCCGACGAAGGTGGCGCCGCCCTTGAAGTCCACCAGCACGAAGTTGAGGGTCTCCGAGGAGTGGGTGGCCGCCAGGGCCAGTACCAGGGTGCGCAGCAGTTCGCTCTTGCCCGACCCGGTGGCGCCGATGAGCATGCCGTGCGGCCCCATCCCGCCCTCGGCGGACTCCTTGATGTCCAGCTCGATGGGGGAGCCGTCGGCGGCCACCCCGATGGGTACCCGCAGCCGGTCGGCGGGCGTGCGGGCGTCCCACCGCGCACGGGGGTCGAAGGTGTCCAGATCGGTGATGTCCAGCAGGTCCGGCAGGTCGAGGACGGCGCTGAGCCCGCTGGCCGGCTGCTCGCCGGTGACCTTGGTGGCGTGCCGGGCCATGATCCGGGCCAGCGTCCGCAGCCGGAGCACATCCAGGTGGTCCGGTGCGGCGAGCCGGGTGCGCACCTCCCGGCCCACGTGGTCCTTCTCGATCATGTCCACGTCGGTGGCGGACACCTCCAGGTTGAGCGCGTTGTCCCCGTCGGCGAGGCCGCGGCCGTCGAAGTCGACGAGGACGGCGTTGCGGTACCCGGAGACGGTCAGCCGGGCGCCCGCCGGGATGACGCCGCCGTCGCAGACCACCACGACGAACGGTTCCTCGCGGGATGGCTGGGCCTCGTCCTCGTACCGGGAACGGGCCGCGAACTCCGCACCCAGCAGCCGCTCCACCTCTTCCAGGGTGGCGCCGATCAGCCGCACCGGCCCGGCGGCGTCGACGTCGGTGGCATGCTTGGCGTGCGGCAGCCACTTGGCCCACTCCCACCGCGCGGCCTGCTCGGCGCCGATGCACAGAGCCAGCCGCAGCTCGTCCGGGGCGTGGAAGGTGACCAACTGGGCGAGCATGGCGCGCACCATGCCCAGCGCCACGTCCCGGTCGCCACTGATCCGCACGTGCGCGAACCCGGGCAGGCACAGCGCGACGGGCTGGTCGGGCACCGTCGTGTACGCCTTGATGAACCGGCGCAACGCCTTCGCGCACACCGGTTCCAGGTCCTCCACCGGCTTGGTCTCCATCGGACTGATCCGCACCGCGAGCCGCTGGGCGCCGGTGCCGGCCCGGATCTCGCCGAAGTCCGGATGCGTCGGCCGGCGCTCCCACAGCCGGCTGGTCATCGCCAGCGACCACAGCGACTGCGGGTCGGGGTGCCGCCAGGCCAGCGCGGCCTGCTGTTCCGCCGCGTAACTGCGGACCTGCCCCCTGGTCTGGGACAGGTAGCGGAAGTAGTCGCGCCGGTCGCCGTTGATCTGCTGCTTGCGGTTGCCGGAGTGCATCGTCATTCCGAACAGCGCCATGGCCAGCATGCCGCCGCCCATCATGACGAGCATCACGATGCCCATCGGGCCTCTGAGCGAGTTGCTCATCATCATGAACATGAACCCGCCGGTCATCAGCAGGCTTGGCAGGATCATCCCGAGCGAGCGGAATCCAGCGGGCTCAACCTCCGGGACGACCGGCGGCTCCTGCAGGGTGATCTCGCCGTGCGGCAGCTCGGGTCCGTTGCGGCGGGCCGGCCGCCGGAAAGGTCTAGTGCTCACATCCGTTACACGGCTGCGAGCCGGAAAAAGTTGACCGGCCCCCGGGATCGATACTTTTCCGCACCGGGGTCGCCGCTGGGCGCCACCTGCGGCGGCCGGGCGCACGAGCAAGCCGCACCCGCCGCGGGCGGAGCGATGGCCGGCGCTACCCCGAACTCACCACCTGAGACAGGCTCTTCAGAGAAGCCGCTATGGCGACATCGACGAAATTCGCCGGACAACATCCTGAATGTCCTGCTCCGACAGATCAGCATGCGTCACAAAGCGAACCGCTCCCGAGATCGTTGTCGCCAGAACGCCCATCCTGTGCAGCTCCGAGACTCGGCGCTCGGCGTCGCTGACACTCGCCAGGACGATGTTCGTCTCGGGCGAGGCGGCCTCCCAGCCGAGTTCCCGGAGTCCGGATGCGAGGACCTGCGCGTTTCTGTGATCGTTGCCGAGGAGCTCGATCCGACTGAGTGCGACGAGGCCGGCGGCCGCCATCACGCCGCCCTGTCGGACAGCCCCGCCGAGCATCTTGCGCAGGCGCCGGGCGGCACGGACGAACTCTGCTGAGCCGCCGAGCACCGAGCCCATGGGAGCGCACAGTCCCTTGCTCAGGCACGCGAGAACCGAATCGACCCCCCAGGTGAGCTCAGCTGGTGGCACGTCGAGCGCCACTGCCGCGTTCCAGATTCGCGCTCCGTCCAGGTGGACGAGCAGGCCGGCTTCCTTGGCGGTGGCTGTCACCGCCCGATGCTCACCTGGTTCCGTCACCGTGCCGCCGGCCGCGTTGTGCGTGTTCTCGAGGCAGAGCAGCCGATCACGAAGCGCATCGTACGGCTGGCTCGGCGGGACCGAGGCTCGTACGGAGGCCGGGCTGACCCGGCCCGGGCCGGCCGACCACGGCAGCGCATGGGGAACGCCGCCCGCGAACGACGCCCAGCCACCGAGTTCGAATTCGACGACGTGGGCAAGCGCGGGGGCCAGAAACCGATCCCCTGGCCGCATGTGCACGGTGAGCGCGATCAGGTTGCCCATCGTGCCACTTGGCACCCACAGCGTTGCCTCGGTGCCGAGGATCTCCGCTGCTTTCTCCTCCAGGGCGCGCACGGTCGGGTCACCATCGAGGATGTCGTCACCGACCTCGGCGGCAGCCATGGCGGCCCGCATCGTCTCGTCGGGCCGGGTCACGGTGTCGGAGCGGAGGTCCAGCGGGCGGTGGGACGCACCGCCACTCACTGGCAGCCGTCCAAGCTCATCGTCGAGACGTCGATGACGTACCGGTATCGCGCCTGGCCGCTTACCACCCGGTCGTAGGCGACGTTGACCTGATCGGCGGAGATGATCTCGATGTCCGCACCGATCCCGGCCTGTGCGCAGAACCCGAGCATCTCCTGGATCTCACCGATGCCACCGACCAGGGACCCCGCCAGTACGGCGTTGCTGTTGATCATCGATTCGGCATCGAACACCAACGGCTGTCCCGGCAGTCCCACGATTACCATGGCCCCGCCGACACGGAGCATCTTGAGGAGCGGATCGAGCGGCATCGCCGACGGAACCGTATTCAGGATCATGTCGAACCGGCCGCGGAGAGTTCCGATCGTCCCCGACGACTCGGTCGCGAAGAAGTCGCTTGCACCCAGCCGGCGGGCGTCGTCCTGCTTGTCGTTGGTTCGGCTGAGAACGGTAACCTCGGCTCCCATGGCGCTGGCCAGCCGGACCGCCATATGACCCAGCCCGCCCAGGCCGACAACCGCCAGGCGCGTCCCCGATGTGACGCCCCACCGCCGCAGGGGCGAGTAGGTCGTGATCCCCGCGCACAGCAATGGCGCGCCGGCGGCGAGGTCGATGCCATCCGGGAGCCCGCAGACGAAGCGATCGCGGACGACGATCATTTGGCTGTAGCCGCCGTAGGTCGGCTCGCCGTAGTAGTCGATACAGTTGTACGTGAAGACCTGCCCTTTGACGCAGAACTGTTCCGTTCCATCGGCGCAGTACTCACATTCGCCGCATGAGTCGACCATATAGCCGACGCCGACACGGTCGCCGACGCGCCATCGTGTGACCTGATCACCGACGGCGGCGACGGTACCCGTTATCTCGTGGCCCGGCACCAGGGGGAAGATTGCCGTTCCCCATTCTTCCCGGGCCTGATGAATATCGCTGTGGCAGATGCCGGCGTACGCGATGTTGATGAGGACGTCGTCGGGTCGAAGATCCCGCCGCTCGATCGTCTTCAGCTGAAGTTCGGCGCGTGGTGCAGATGCGACCAGGGCCCGGGTAGTGATAGTCACAGGATCTCCTCCGCTTCGAGTCTGATGGGCAACGTCCGGTACCCGTTGACGACAATGGACTCCAGCCGTTCGGGCTCACCGTTCGCTTGTAGGCGGCCAACACTCCGGATCAGCTCCGCGACCACAGCCTGGATCTCCAACCGAGCCAACTGCACGCCGAGGCAGTAGTGCGGGCCCGCACCAAGTGCGATGTGTCGATTCGGCGACCGCGCGACGTCGAACACCTCCGGTGCGTCGAATGCGATCGGGTCACGGTTGGCCGAGGGGAGCCAGAGCACCACGCGTTGTCCGGCGCCGATGCGCTGCCCGCCCAGTTCGACATCCCGCCGCGCCGTTCGTACGAGGTGGGTCGCGCTCGACGTCCAGCGGAGCATCTCCTCGACGAGCGTGGGCATGAGCCGATCGGGCTCGCGGCGGACCCGCTGCCAGAGCGACGCTCGGTCGAGTAGCGCCTGCACGCCCCCGGCCATGGCCAGTCTGACGTTCTCGGTGCTTCCTACGAGCAGGTTGTCACAGTTGAGCACCACCTCGTCCAATGGGAGCAGGCGGCCGTCGACTTCGACACGGGACAGGACGCTGACAAGGTCGTCCGCCGGCCGCGCCCGGCGCGCATCCGCCAGCGTGTGGAAGTAGTCGAGAATCTCCAGGTGCGCCACGGTACGCTCGACGGCCGAGTCGGAGCAGAACGCCGCGAGCGACCACCTCGTCAGCGCCGGACGATCCTTCTCCGGAATGCCGAGGAAGATCCACGCCACCTCTACCGGGAGTTTGGCGGCAACGTCAGCCACGAAGTCAACGTCACGTCGGCGCACGGCCGCTGCGACGTCTTCGCGAGCCATCGCTGTCAACGACTCGGCCAACGAGCGCAGGTTTCGCGGGGCGAACCATGATGAGACAGCTTTGCGCAGTACGCCGTGACGCGGCGCGTCAGACAGCGCGAGAGTGCGGTTTCCCCCTGGATCCGCACCCATGGCCTGCGGCCTCAGGAGAATCCCTGAAGACGAACTGAATGTATCAGGATCGCGGAGCACTCGATCGACGTCAGCGTGGCGGGTAACCGACCAGAAATCGCCGAACTCGCCGCCGTTCTGCCACGCTACGGGCTCGTTCTCACGCAGCCAACGCCAGGTGTCGAATGGGTTCCCGTCGCGGTAGGTCGCTCCGTCGACGAGCGAGCATAGATCGGGTTTTTTCCGTTCCATTCGGTGCCCTCACTTTCGCGCTTTCATCGCCCAGACGCGCCTGGACGAGGGCCAACGGAGGGCCTACGTGGTGCTGCGCCGGTCGCCCGGATGAACATTGGACAGATCTGCTGACCTGCATCGGTCAGGATGCCTCCTGACTGACATCGGCATATTCGGGCCGTCTCTCGATCAGGTCTCGCAGCAGTTCAGCCTGTCGTGACAAGGTGTCACATCGGTACACTTTCGCCACGGAAACCGGTGACCCGATGATTGCGGCGAGTTCGCGAGAGAGTCGCAGTATGCTGATGGAGTTGCCACCCAGCTCGAAAAAACTGGTTTCCGAATGAGTTTCGGCAAGTGTGACGCCGAGTACCCGCTCCCAAGCACGAGTGACCTGCGCTTCGATGGTGCCCACCTGGCGCCCGCCACTGGGCAGCGACGTTCGCGCAGCCGACAGCAACGAGACTCGATCGACCTTGTCGCGTCCTGTTCGCGGGAGTTCGTCAACGAAGATCACTCGGTCGGGAACGTGTCCGCGGCCCAGCGATCCCGCCACCAGTGAGCGCGCCTGCGCCTCGTCAAGGCTCTGCTCACCTGCGGCTCGCACTACGAAGACATAGCTGGTCAACGCGTCGGCGTCGTAGACCATGGCGGCTGCCCGAATATTGGCGTCGGCCACCAGCACCTGCTCGACAGCTTCAGGGTTCACTCGGGTGCCACGAATCTTCAGTTGTGAATCCAGCCGCCCGAGGAACTCGA
Organism: Micromonospora sp. NPDC048830; assembly: GCF_043198215.1. Taxonomy (NCBI): domain Bacteria; kingdom Bacillati; phylum Actinomycetota; class Actinomycetes; order Micromonosporales; family Micromonosporaceae; genus Micromonospora; species Micromonospora sp. NPDC048830. Next base: position 38,410 of record NZ_JBICUP010000041.1, on the reverse strand, counting down.
GCTCTCCATCCGCGTTCCAGCGTCCGAGGTCGCCGGTGAGATACACGCGACGCGTCCGACCGTCCGGCAACGTGACCGTCACGAACCTCCGGCCCGTCTCCACGGGGTCATTCACGTACCCGTTCGCCACGCCCGGTCCAGCAATCGAAATCTGGCCGACCGCTCCGGCCGGCAGCGGGGAAAGCCCGTCGTCGAAAAGGTAGATGTCGGTTCCGGGGATCGCGTTCCCAATCGTCGGCGCCGCTGGCCTGTCATAGCGCCGGAACGTGGACCAGACCGTACATTCGGTTGGCCCATACTCATTGAAGAGCACGACACCGCGGAGGGCGCGAAAATGCGCTTCTATCACGCTCGCGGCGAGGGCTTCGCCTGCGCATACGGCAACTCGAAGCGTCGTCGCGACGCCAGTCGGGCTCCGCCGAGTGTCCACGGCATGGAGCACCTCTGCGTAGAGATTTGGGATCGTGAGCAGATGGGTAATGCGATGGGTGTCGAGCAGCGCGGCGATTGCGGCCGGATTCCGGCGCTCGTCCTCCGTAGCGATCACCAACGTGCCGCCGGCGGCCAGCGTCCCCCAGATGCCAGCGAAAGATGAATCGAAAAAGAATGGCGACAGGAGCAGAAAACGCGGTGTACCGAAGTCGCGGTACACTGCGAGACGAGCCTGGTTCGAACTCGTCAGATTGCGCTGTGAAACGGAAACACCTTTGGGCCTTCCTGTGCTACCAGAGGTATACAGGACGTAGGCCTCGTCGTGGGAATGGTGACGGTCGTCGCAAGGCGGCCAGCCTTCGCCAGCGCTCAGGGTGCTGTGGCTGACCGAGCGCGGATCGAGGACGTGGTTGATCCCCGTCGTCTCCCGTATATACTTGTCAATTTCGGGCGGCGCGTCAGGGTCGAGGACGACAAACGAATGACCACGAAGGTGCACCGCGAGCATGCATGCGGGCACCGCCATGTCTCGGTAACCGATTATTCCGACCCGCTGGCCTGGCTCCACTGGCAGCTGGCCGACGATCTGGCCGACCATGGCACCAAGGTGGCGGTAGCTGAGACGTTCGTCGCCGCACACGATTGCGTCGTCGTTTGGACGCATTCTTGCAACGGCCATCACTTCATCACAGACACGCTGTTCCGGCTCGGCTGAGGTATGGTCTCGTGTAACCAATTTGAGCACCCGCCTGACTCGTGCTGGTGGCACCGCACGTCGAGGGATTTTCGCCAAAGGGCCTCATTGGCGGTACTAGCTAGTTCGGAGCTTCACCAAAATCCACATGGGCTTGAAAGCACGCAAAGATGCTCAACCCCACCATCAGTGCACAAGCCGCAGGATGAGAGGCCGTGTCGGTGTCGAGCTTCGCGCCGAGCCGCATGAGCCGAGGAAGGTCAGGACCTTCCTGCCCACCCGGCGGAATACCAACCGGCAGAGTTTACTCGACTGCGCGGGCGACGCAGATCCTGCTGTCGAGGCGGGGTCCGGCTTCGTAGAGCATGTATTGGACGCCGCCGTCGGTGCCGAATGCTGGGGCTGCGACGCGGCCGTTGTCGGATGCGATTGGTCGGTGGAATACTCCGAGGTGGACTTCGCGGTCGAAGTTGTTGCCGATTTCGGTGAGGTACATGTTGCCGCTGTTGCCGTGGTAGGCGAGGTATGCGGTGCCGTTGCGTTTCAGCAGGTGTGCTCCGGAGATGTCGGTGAGTCCGTCGCCGGAGGGTGAGACGAGGGGGTTCGGGTCGAACTGCCAGCCGCTCCAGCCGTTGGGTGACCAGCCCCAGAAGATTTTGCGGGCGCCGGGTCCGATGGTGTGGTGGCCCATGAACACCATGACGTAGCGGTTGTTCTTGCCGGCTACGGAGTGTTCGAAGACTCGTGCGTAGGAGGTTTCGGTGGTGTTGGGTACGAGTCTGGTGGAGAGGATGGGTGTTTCGTCGGTGAAGTGGATGCCGTCGGTGGAGCGGGCGACGCGGGTGGTGTAGTTCTCGCCGTGGAAGTAGAGGTAGAACTGTTGGGTGGGGGCGTCCCAGACGACGTGTGGTGAGGACACGTGGCTGACGGTGGTGGTGGGTAGGTAGCGGTCGATGATGGGGTTGTTGGGGTATTCGGTGTAGGGGCCTTCGAGGCGGTCGGCGTAGGCGAGGCAGATTCCGCCGGGTGCGTCGTGGGGGGCGTAGTAGAGGTAGTAGCGGCCGAGGTAGGTGTCGAGTTTGTCGTAGACGCCGCGGACGCAGGGGAAGATGAATTCGCCGGTGGGGTTGTAGCGCAGTGGTCCGGTGAAGGCGTCGCGGACGTATTGGTAGTTGGGGAAGCCGGCTGGTGCGGCGAGCGCGGGCGTGGGCGCGGCGGCGAGGCCGGCGCCGGTGGCCGCGACGCCGGCGGCGGCCGCACCACGCAGCAGGGTGCGTCGGGTGATGGGGCCTTCAGGGGTACGCGTCATCGCGGTCGCTCCGATCGTGTGGCGGGCCGACGAGGGCAGGGGAAGGCGAAGGGGAGGGGGCCGGCCGGGACGGGTCAGCGGGCGTGTTCGACCTCGCTGAGCGGTTGTACGGTGTGGACGCTCGTCGCGGACGAGTTCGTTGGTTGACGAGTCTGCGCGCGTCGTCTCGGCGGCGTCAAGACGCTAATCCGAATTGGCAAGGCGGGAGCTCACCGGCGTGGCGGACGTGCCGCGAGGTGCGGTGGGGAGCGGGCGGCGGTGATCGCCTGGCGCAGGGGAGCCTCGACCTCGCCGGCGGCGGCTGCCGTCGATCGAGGGTCCTGGCCTCTGAGCAGGACGTGGCGGCCGAAGATGGCCGTCGAATGCGCGAATGGCGCTGCGGCGGCTGGGCTGGCCGGTCACTGCCCCGGTGAGGTGAGGGTCAATGACCGGATCTTGCGGATGGCGCAGGAACAGGCGGCGCGGGTTCTGCGGTCGGCGGTGTTCGAACCCGAAGGCCAGCCAGCCAGAGCCTGAACACGACCAGCACGCCCGCCACCGGCCACGCGGAGCCGCGCGGGGCGCAGGATTGCACCTACGCGCCCACGCGGCCCCACGGCGATGGGAGGCAGGGGCAGGGCGATCACCACGACCTTCTCCTCAGGGGAGTTCCCGCCGACCTCGGGTCACCGTACGAACGCTGTTTCTCCTGCGGTACATCGGGACCGTCCACCGATGGGAGCACCAGCGATGGTGGCAGCTCGTACAGGTTGACGTCGACAGCGTAGGGCGACCCGCCCACTCCTTCCGCAGGGGCACCCGCAGACGCCGGGCGGGTCAGCAGCAACTTCAGGTCGTTGTGTTCACGGTCACCGTTCCCGAACACGTCTTTCGTCGCTATCAACCGCTGGAACTCGTTGCCGTGCCTGACGATCTCGCCCGCTTCCACCGAAACGTTCGGCCGCCAGACGCCGTCACCGCGGTTGTGTTCGAACCGCAGCGTCCAACGCCTCCCACTCGCTGACGTCGATGCCCCCAACTCTCCGACGAACATCTTCTGCACGTCGCCGGAGAACACGATCCGCTGCGCGAAGAGGGACTCCTTGCCCACCACCTCGATCCGCCACGCACCGCTCATACTCACTGCCGGCATTCTCAAGCACCTTCTCTCGTAACCAGGCCAGCGGGTCAGGCCGCGATGGCCGCCCGCACATCGGCCGCGTGCAACTGGCGCATCTCCTCGACGGTCGGTGCGGCGGCGCCGCGCAACCGGTTGGCCTGCTTGGTCATGGTGCGTTCGAGCAACTGGCGGGCGTACCGGCCGTTGCCGAAGGTCTCGTCCCGGGTCAGGCTCTCGAAGTGCTGGTACAGCACGGGAATACTGTCGTTGCTGAAGTCGAAGCCGCCGTCGCGGGCCAGCGTCTGCAGGATGGACACCAGTTCCGAGGCGGTGTACGACTCGAACGGGATCTGCCGGCTGAACCGGGAGGCCAGCCCCGCATTGTTGGCCAGGAACCGGTGCATGTCCCCGGTGTACCCGGCCGCGATCACCACGATGTCGTCCCGGTGGTCCTCCATCAGCTTCACCAGCGTGTCGATGGCTTCCCGACCGAAGTCGTTGCCCTGGCCGGTCAGGGCGTACGCCTCGTCGATGAACAGCACACCGCCGCGCGCCCGGTTGAACACGTCGGTGGTCTTGACGGCGGTGTGCCCGACGTACTCGCCGACCAGGTCGGCCCGGGAGACCTCGACGAGCTGGCCGGTGCGTAGCACGCCCATCGCGTTGAGCAGTTGGCCGTACAGCCGAGCCACGCTGGTCTTGCCGGTGCCGGGCGGCCCGGCGAACACCAGGTGCCGCGAGATCGTGGGAGTGGGCAGGCCGGCCCGGGTCCGGGCCTCGGTGGAGGCGATCAGGTCGATGACGTCGGTCACCTCGCGCTTGACCGCGTCCAGGCCGACCATCGAGTTCAGCCGCCCGAGCAGGTCCTGGACGGCCTGCGCCACGCCGGCCGGCGCCGACGGCCCGGCCGCCTGTTCGCCCAGGTCCTCCGGCAGCAGCCGGGCCAGTTCGAGGTCCGAGGCGTGCGGGCTGCTCGACAGCCGGTACGCCTGGCGCCCCAGCATGTCCTCGAACACCTGCCGGGCCACGCGGGCGTTGCCGAACGTCTCGTTGCGGGCGAACTCGCTGAAGTGGCGCACCAGGGCCTGCCGCGTCTCGTACTCCAGCGCGTAGTGGTGGGTACGGCAGAGTCGCTCGACGATCTCGGCCAGTTCGTCGTCCGAGTAGCTGTCGAACTGGATGGTACGGGCGAAGCGGGACTCCAGGCCCGGGTTGGCGGCCAGGAAGGTCCGCATGTTCGGGGTGTAACCGGCGACCACCACGACCACCTCGTCACGGTGGTCCTCCATCAGCTTGACCAGGGTGTCGATGGCCTCCCGGCCGAAGTCGTGGCCGCCGCCGCCCCCGCCGGTCGAGAGCGTGTACGCCTCGTCGATGAACAGCACCCCGCCCAGGGCTTCCTCGAACCGGGCCGTGGTCTTCACGGCGGTGCCGCCGACGTGCTCGGCGACCAGGTCGCTGCGGGACACCTCCACCAGTTGCCCGCTGGAGAGCACCCCGAGGGTGGCCAGGATCCGGGCGAAGATGCGGGCCACAGTGGTCTTGCCGGTGCCGGGTGGCCCGGCGAAGACCAGATGCCGGGACATGGGCGGTACGTGCAGCCCGGCTTCCCGGCGACGCTTGGCGATCTGGTTGAGCCCGACCAGGGTGGCCACCTCGTGCTTGACCCCGGCGAGGCCGACCAGCCCGTCCAGTTCGCGCAGCAGCGCGGCCACCGGCCCGTCCGCTTCCCCGCCACCACCCGACGTCCCGGCACCCGGCGCCCCGGCCTCCGGCGTCCCGGCCTCCGGCGTCCCGGCACTCGGCCCGCCACCGGGTGCGCCGGTGCCGGGACCGCCGCCGGCGGGTGCCACGGCACCGAATGGCCCGACGGACGGCGCGGGGGTCGGCGGGCGGATATCGGACAGGTTTCCGGGCGGGGTGACGCCCGGTCCGGCACCTCCGGTCGGGGCGGGCGCGGATTCCGGGGCGGCGTCGACCGCCGGCGCGTCCCGCCGCCCGGCCCCGGGCGGCGGGAGAGAGATCGGGCGTCCGTTGTGGCCGGTGTCGACGTCGGACAGTTCGACCGCGGCGGTCGGGCTCGGCGCGTCCACGGCGACGCCGCCGTTGCCGCGCACCACCCCGCCGCGAAGCCGCACCGGCGCATCGGTCTCCACCACGACACCCGGGCCCTGATTGCCCACGATCTCGCAGTCCGCCGCGGTGATGGTGCTGCCGGCGCCGGCCCGGATCCCCGGACCGCGGCTGCCGCTGATCCGGCTGCGGGACAGGGTGACCGCGCTGGGGCCACCGGTCAGCACACCCGCCCCGGCCGACTCCTCCACAGCCACGGAGGACAGTGTGGGGCGGGCGGTTCCGGCCACCTCCACGCCGACCCGGCAGCCGGTGAGCCGGGAGTTGGACAGCACGGTGGCCGCGCTCTCGGCGAGCTTCGCCCCGGCGGCCCGCGCTCCGGTGATCTGGCCCTCGGAAAACTGGCCGGCACCGCCGGTCGCGTGCAGGCCGTACCGGACGCCCTCGATGGACAGGCTGTGCAGTCGCGGCGCGGCTTCCTGCTCGATCGCCACACCGATGGGGACGTCGCGTACCCCGACCCCGTCCAGCCGCGCCGTCGACCGGCCGGTCAGGAACACGCCCGCGTCGGCGCAGCCCGCCACGGTCCCTCCGGTGAGGTGCGGCGCCGCCGCGTCGTTGACCACCACCCCGGCCGCGCCGCAGTCGCGCACCTCGCAGTTGGTCAGCTTCGGCCGGGAGGTACCCCGGCAGTCGAGGCCGTGGCCGCGGGCCCGAGTGATGACCGTGTCGGAGAGCGCGGGCGCCGCCTGCGCCATGGTCACCACGGCGTGCACCCGGGTGTCCAGGATCTCGCAGCGGTCCAGCACCGGGGCCGCCTCGTCGCTGGCGAGCAGCCCGACCTCGCCGCCGAGCACCGTGGTCCCCGCCAGGTACGGCCGGGCGGCCTGCTGCGCCACGACGGCGTACTGGCCGACCTCGTCGACGCGGCAGCTCTCCAGGCGCGGGGCGCTGGCGCCCACGGCCAGTAGCGCCGCCTCCGCGATCCCGGTGAACGTGCAGTCCCGGAACACCGGGGCACTCGACCCGGACGCCAGGATCGCGTACTTGGCGATGTCATGTACGCGCACGCCGGTGTACTCGCCCGCGCCGGCCTCGTGGACGATGCCGGCCCCGCCGGAGTTACTGATCGCGCCGCCACGCATCGCCACGGCGCCGCCGCGCACGTGGATCGCGGCCGGCGCCGTGGCGTCGATGGTGCACGCCTCCAGGCGGACCCGGCCGGCGGCCACCTGGAACAGCGGCATCCGCTCGTCGCCGCCGCGGATGGCGATGTCCTGGATCAGGATGTCGCCACCGGCAGCCAGGATGGCCCCGCCCGTGGGTACCTCGATGGTGACGGTGCCCGGGCCGTCCTCGGCGACCAGGACGACATCCCGGCGGAACAGCGGCGCCTCGCGGTACACGCCAGGGCGTACCGCAACGGTGTCGCCGGGCGTCGCCGAGTCCAGGGCCCGGGAGATGTCGGTGAGGCAACCGGTGTCCCTGGCCGACACCGACAGCACGCTGGTGGTCACGAGTTAACTCCTTCATGGCTGTCGCCGGCCGGTCGGGGCTGGAGCGCGAACGGGCGGCCGTCGGCCACGAAGCCCAGCGGCCACGGCAGCGGCGCGGGCGCCGCGCGTTGCGACTGTGCGGCGAGCGCGTCGCGCAGCTTGCCGGCCACCCGCTCGTCGAGCCCGCGTTCGTGGTGCCCGAAGACGATCTCCCGCAGCAGTATGCACGGCGCGCCGTCCGGCCCCTCGTCGGCGCCGAGCACCGCGAAGCGGGTGCCGGCGGCGAACATGGCCCGCCCGGTTTGGGCATCCGGCCCGCCCGGGACACCCAGGTGGTCCAGCCGCCGCGCGGTCGCCGACCAGATCGCGTAGCGGCCCGCGCCGCCCTCGGTGCCGCCGTTCACCGACACCGTGGTGAACGCGGGCTCCACCAGCAGTTCCCCGGCACGGTACCGGCCGGTCACGTCCAGTCCGGCGGGTGCGACGGCGAAGACGGGGCCCCCGATGGCCGGCAGTTGTTTCAACCCCGCGCAGGCGCATCGGGCCAGCAACTGGACGTCCTCGTCGGGCGTGCCCCCACCGCGCAGCGCGCCGTTGACCCGCTCGCCCACCCCGTTGAGCAGGGCCAGCACCGCGACCAGCCCGGCCATCATGTCGTGCTCGCCGACCGCGCTGCGCAGCCCCGGGTGCAGCGACAGCGCCCGGGTCACCGTCCGGGAGTGTGCCTGGAACTTCCAGCCCAGCACGGTACGCAACCGCTCCCGATCCGCCTCGTCGGTGCGCGCGCGTACCCCGAACCACGCCACCCCCGGTCGGTCGGCGCGTGGCGCCGGCGGCGGGCCGGCGTCCGCGCCGGCCGCCGGGACATCGGTGGTGTCCGGGGCGGTCGCCGGGGCGGCAGGGGCGACGGTGGCCACCGCGGCAGCCGGGACGGCGGCAGTCGGGACGGCGGCAGTCGGGACGGCGGCAGTCGGGACGGCGGCAGTCGGGACGGCGGCAGTCGGGACGGCGGCAGTCGAGGAGGCCGCCAGCGGCCGGCAGGTGTCCAGCTCCAGCCGGGGCGGCTGGAACTCGGGCAGCACCATGCGCCGAACGCTGAGGTCGGGCCGGGGCACCTCGATCACCGGAACGGCCAGGCCGCGCACCCCCAGCGCCGCTTCCACCCCCGAAGACATCGCGGGCCCGGATTCCTGTGCCGCAGCGAGTGACGTGGTCGCCGCGGAGTCGGCGAGCGACGGGGCGGTCCCCGGATCGGTGGTCAACGGCGGCGGTGCCGGCCCGGGCGGGGGCGACGACACCGGGGACGGCGGCTGGCGGTTCCGGTTGCGGCCGGACGCCCCGCCGGTCGGGGTGGGGCGGATGCGTACCGGCCCAAGTGGGGGCAGCAGCTCACCCGCCGGCTCCGGTTCGTCCCCGCCGTCCGGGCGCCAGCACCAGAACAGCCCACTCGTGCAGGCGCGCCCGAAGGTGAATTGGATCCCGGCGTCCGAGGCGTAGACCGGTGCCCCCAGGTCGACCGCGAGCTGGTGCAGGATCTGCCCGGCCCCGTCGGCCGGCGCCGACCGCTGGGTAACCAGCAGCACCGGCCGACCCCGCCACCGGGGGCAGTGCCAGATCGCCTGGGCCAGGTCGGCGGCGTCCAACGGCCGGCCGCCCAGTTGGAAGCCGGACCGGTCGGCCTCGGCCGCGATCGCGAACCAACCCGCTGGGCCGGGGGTGACCGATCCCGGGGCCTCCCACGGCCCCAGTTCGAGCACCGGTACTCGCGAACCGGCGCCCGGCAGGATGCGCGCCACGGCGGCACCCACCGCCTTCGACGCCTGGCGCAGGTACCGCGCCACCTGCTGCCCGGCCGGAACGCCCTCGGCTGACTGTGAAAGTTTCCAGGACAACGGCAGGCGTGCCCGCTGCCACGGGGCGAGCAACTCGGTCACGGCTGCACCGGCCGGTGCGTACCGCCATCCGGTATGGCCCCGGGCGCCGCGGCCCACAGCCCCGCGTCCGCCGGTGCCACGCCGGCAGGCGATGGGACTTCGGACGAGGGGGCGTCGGCCAGTGGGACGGGGTCGTCGTCGGCCAGTGGGACGGGGTCGTCCTCGGCGTCGGATACCCGCCGCAAGACCATCGCCCCGGGGTCGGGCCGGCACAGGTGCACCAGGGCACGGTGCACGGAGACCTCGTCCAGGAGCTCGACGCGCCCGTTCTCGGCCAGATGCGCGGCCAACTGCGGATCCGGCGCCAGGCCGTAGTTCTCCAGGTAGTAGGCGACCGCCTCGCTCCACACCCAGGTCCCGTCGGTACGCAGGTGCATCGGTACCACGTCGCCCCGCTCCGGGGCCAGGATGTCGGCCATCGCGCCGCTGCTCCACGCGATGACCATCCCCCCGCGCAGCGCGTCGAGCAGGTTATCGCGTTCCGTGGCGTCGGAGACCACCGGCCGGTTGCTGGCGAACCACGGGCCGCGTTCCGGATCGACGCCGTCGAAAAGCCGGGCGGTGGCCACCGGCACGGCCGGCCGTGGCGCCCACAGCAGGGCGCCGGACGAGCGGGCCAGGGTCTGGTAATACGGCGCTCCTCCGGCCCAGCAGACCTCGACCTGGGCCTCGGGGTCTCCGGCCTCGACCATTCTCTGTCGCAATTCGACGCCGAACGCGGTGAGCCCGTCCATGGCGCTCTCGACGCTGACCACGGCCACCCGTATCGGGTCTTGCCAGGGCCGGACGCTGGGCGGCAGCCGCCACGCCCGCCACACCCCGCGTACCGCCGGGATTGCCGACACCGCGGCCACCAGCGCCTGGTCCACCGGGTCGAGGGTCTCGGCCGGGTCGGCGGTGCGGTCCTGTGGGCGCACCACCCACTCCAGGTCTTCCTGTGTGGTCGGCAGGTCCGACAGGAACCGCCACGGTGCCGGCGGACGTTCGCCGCGCAGCTCCTCCAGCGCCAGGCCGAGGTCGAGGTCCCCGCCGCTGAGTGCCAGCTCCTCGCGCAGGGCCGCGATCTCGTCGGCGTCCAGTTGCAGCGGCTGGGAGACCGCCTCGAAGGCGATCGTCTGCACGACGTCCAGCCGCCGGCCGGCGGCCAGCGCCTCCCGCGCGTCGGTCAGCACCCGGTCCGGCAGCGAGCCGGCCAACCGCAGCAGCAACGCGTGCATGGTCTCGTCACGCTCGGCATCCCGGATCGTCTCCGGTGCCACATCCAGGTCCGTGTCCACGTCCACGGTCACCGCCCTCCTTCACCCCGTCCAGGTTCATCTGTGGCACGCCCGAGCGGGGCAGCAGGGTTCACTACTGCCACCGGCCGGGTGCGCTTATTTGTGCCGCCACCACGACTCGGTGCTGGTCCGGTCTTCCTTGCGGAACTCCGTGCTGACCTGGCGGCCGTGCACGATCATTCCCGCGTACCAGGTGCGGGCCACGTAGTTGAACGGCCCCATGTCGAGCGGGCCGGCCTCCCGCGCGTTGGTGACGCAGAAGTCGAACATGTCCCGGCAGAATTCCAGCACCGTTTCCCGCCGGCCGCCGGTGAGCCCGCAGTTGAGCAGCGGGATACCCCGGTTGTCGGACAGGAACTGCAACAGCTTGGCGCTGCCGCCGTGCTGATACACCATCCACGGAATGCACAGCGGCGCCGGCTCGTCGCCCACGTACAGCCGGTCGTCCATCTCCGGGAACGGATCGCGCAGCATCTCCACGTCGGTACCGTCGACGCACCACACCTGGTCGATCTCGGGGTGCTCGCGCAGGTACCGCCACCAGCACAGCCAGCGGTGGAAGTACGGCGAGCTGATCTCCCCGCCCGGCGCCACCCGGACGTGCGTGACCAGGTCGGTGTCCGGCTCGTCGAGGCAGTCGTGCAGCACCACCAGCCGCCGCCCGTGCCGCTCGACAGAGCGGCGCAACTCGGCCAGATCGTCGTAGTTCGGGGTCCAGGTGATGCCGCGCTGCGCGTCGGGCTGCGCGGTGAGGTACGTGGTCAACACCACGTTCTGCGCCGCCGCCGCACCGACCGGGACGGTACGGAACTCGCGGTACTCGGTCGAGGTGTAGCTGGCCTCTGACCGGGTCTTGAGGTTACGTACCAGGTGGAAGCGCTCGATGTCGGACACGCTGGAGCCGACCTTGGTGCGCTCGTCGCAACTGAAGATGAGCTCTCCGCTGCCGACCACGTCGGCGAACCGGAACGAGGTCAGGCCGGCGTTGTAGATCCGGTTGGAGAGGTCCACGTGCTCGTACCCCCACCGGCCGTACCGGGTGTCGTACCCGCCCACCCGGTCCAGCACCCGCCGCTCGAAGTAGAGCATGCAGCCGCGGGGATGGGTGTACGCCCGAAGCTGCGCGTCCCGGTAGATCTCCGTCGAGTCGGTCAGCCGCCCACGCGGGGTGTCGGTGAAGATGTACATCAGATGCGGCTCGGGACTGTCGATGTATGGCCGCTCCCAGCCGTCCGCGACCGGCCAGCAGTCGTCGTCGAACAGGAACAGGTGCGTACAGCCCCGCTCGACCAGCAGTTCCAGGCACTTGTTCTTGGCCCGGGCGATACCGACGTTGGTGTCGAAGCGGAACGTCGCCTCCTCCACCGGCTCGTCGCTGGCGTCGTCGACCACGACGATCGCGGCGCCGCTGGGCGCGTACTTGCGGATCGCCTCCAACGCGGTACGGAACACGGGGCCCCGGTTGTGCGTCGTGATCCCGATGCCCACCGCCGGAAAGTCCGTCTCCTGCATACCCACCTCCTCGGTCGGGCGCCACGGCGCCGCTGCTCGGGCCGCCGCCCGGCCTCGGTCGCGGCCGTCGCGGCAGTGCCGGACGACCGTCGCCGCCTGCCTTCCGTCGCCGGGCGCGAGGTCGTCCACCTGGGGCACGGCATCGAGGCACCGTCGGGTTCACGGGTCGACGCGCGAGCCAGCGGCGGCGCGGCGGGGGCCGCGGGTACCCGCGCCGGGCGTAGGGATAACCCTCCCCAACCCGCGGGTTCGCACCCGCGGGGGCAGGGACCGCACCATGTCGAGCGACCCGCCCCGGGCGGCAGTCTCATGGCATGGCCGAACGAGTGCAGAGCAACGGACACAGCAGCACGCCGGAGAGCGACTCCTACCTGCGTGAACTGATGGACACCTACCAGCAGCCGCTGCTGCGGTACGCGCAGCGGCTGACCGACGGCGACACCGGGCGCGCCGAGGACGCGGTGCAGGAGGCGTTCCTGCGGGCGTGGCGGCACCTGGACCGGCTCACCGGCGACCACGGGTCGGTGCTGGGCTGGCTGCGCCGGGTGGTGCACAACCTGGTGATGGACGGGTACCGCATGAAGAAGGCCCGGCCGACCGAGGTCGACATCGAGAACGCCGCCGAGGTGGCCACGGCGGACCCGATGGCCGGCGTGGTGGACTCCCTGCTGGTCGAGCAGGTGCTGCACGGGCTGTGGCCGGAGCACCGGGCCGCGCTGGTGGAGACGTACCTCCACGGCCGGACCGCGGCCGAGATCAGCGAGACGCTCGGGGTACCGGTCGGTACGGTGAAGAGCCGGGTGCACTACGCGCTGCGGGCGGCCCGCAAGGCGACGGCCAACCACCTGCTCTGTGCCGCGTGAGCCCTGAGGCGCAACCGTGGCGGAAGGCCGTCGCAGCCTGTGAGCCGGGCCAGCCCGGCCCGACCGGAGCCGCCTACAGTAACGGCATGCGCTCGACCCAGCGAACCGACGGATCACCCCCGGTGCCGGGCCCGTCGGACAAGGTGGCACGGGTGGTCGACGCGGTGCACGGCCTGCCGGGGCGACCGCTGCCGGGAGCGCAGGCCGAGGCCCTGGCCCGGGCGCTGGGTGGGTGCCTGGAGGCCGCCACGGTCACCATCGCGCTGTGGCTGCCCCTGCCGGCGGGCCACGACGCGGACCCGGCGGCCGAACACACCGTGCAGGAGTACTGGTGGACCGCTGCCGGCGCCGAGGCGGCGGCACCCGGAACCGGGGCGGCGCCGGTCCGGCTGTGCGACGGCGAGCAGGTCCTGGCCGACCTCGTGATCGAGCCGCCGGCGGCGGCCGAGCGGCTGCGCCAGTGGCCCGAGCTGCACACGGTGACCCGCCTGCTGGTCAGCGACATCCAGGCCCAGCTGATCACCGGCGATGCCGAGAGGCTGATCGGCCAGACTGACCTGCTGCTGGCCGACGCCCGGCTGCGGGCCGCGGGCGAGATGGAGCACCAGCGGTACCAACTGGAGCGCGACCTGCACGACGGCGCCCAGCACCACATGGTCGCGTTGCAGATGTCGCTGGCCATGGTGGAGTATCAGCTGGGCGCCGGCAACGCCGTCGAGGCGGGCCGGCACCTCGACCGGCTGCGGGAGATGCTGGCCAGCACCGAGGAGGTGCTGCACACCACCGCGACCGGCCTGCTGGCACCGTTGGCCGACCACGGTCTGGTGACCGCGTTGGCCGCCCGGCTGGGCACGCTCGACACGGTCACCCTGGACATCGATGCGCAACTGACCGACCGTCGGTACCCGCCCGAGGTGGAGACCGCCGTCTACCTGGCCTGCCTGGAGGCGGTCAGCAACGCGCACAAGCACGCCCCGGGTGCCGCGGTCACGCTGACGCTACGCGCCTCCTGCCGGGGCCTGAGCTTCGAGGTGGCCGACACCGGGCCGGGCTTCGACACCGGCGGGCGGATGCCGCTGCGCCAGCTCGCCGCCCGTCTGGCCTCGGTCGACGGCACGCTGACGGTACGGTCGAGCCCGAACACCGGTACCCTGGTCAGCGGGTTCGTGGCGAGCTGAGCCGTCCCGCCGGTACCGCCGGGCCCCCCGCCCGTGCGTGCCTCGCGCCGGTCACCCGACGCCGTCGGTGAGCAGCCGCTCGCACGTCCGTACCAGCAGCGCGCACGCACCGCGCCCGGCCGGTCCCGAGTCCGGCGCCATGGACTGGGTCCGCCAGAACACCAGCGCCCTGCTCGCGGCCTGGGCCACCTGCCCCGAGCCGGCGTCGTCGGCCAGGCCGAGCCGGGACCGCGAGTCCGGGCCGTGCGCACCGAGCAGGCGCAGCGCCTCGTCCTGCCCGCGCGGCAGCCGGATCCGCCGGCCCTGCAACGCCTGCAACAGGTCCAGTTCGGCCACCTCGTACGCGCCCGCGACGGCCGCCTCCACCGCCCGGGCGAACTGGCCGTCCAGCTGCCCCGCGATCAGGCAGGCCGCCAGTGCGCGCAGCGCCCACCGGGCGGCCAGTACCGCCGCCCAGGCGCGTACCCGGGCGCGCAGGACCACCTCGATCGCGCTACCGCCGCCCGGGGCCGCACGCCAGTCCACGGTCGCGTCGCACATCGACCTCAGCTGCTGCTGTGATCCGGCCGTCGCGGCGGTACCCTCGCGCAGCGCGCAGATCGTCACCGGGGGGAAACCGTCCCCGCCCGGCGAGCGCAGGACGACCAGGAACTCCAACTCCGCCGCGCTGACCGGCCCGGACAGCACCAGCAGGACCGCGTCCGGGGGCCCGTCGGCAGTACCCGACCAGTGGCGCAGCCGGGCCGCGAGGTCGGCGTCGACCCGGTCGCGGTGGTGCAGCAGCCGCAGCCCGCGCAGCGCGTCCACGGGACCCTCCACCAGGATGCGGTCCGCCCCGGCCGCTGCGCCCGGCCACGCGGCGCCGGACCGGTCGGGCAACCGGATCGGCCGCCACGGGGGCGCCCCGGGAGCCGGGTCCAGCGTGACCCTCGGGTATGGCTGGTACTGGTAACCGGTCGGCGGGGCCGCCCCGGCCGATGGATCCCATCGGGCGGTACCGGCCGGCTCGTACAGCACCGACATCAGCTCAGGTGCCGAGGAACCGACCACCACCACCCGGCTCCGACCGTCCTGCCGCTCGACCGCGACCCGCAACGGCTGGCTGTCCGCGGGCGCATCCCGGCTGGTCACGAGCAGGGTCAGCAGCCGGCGCGCGGTAACACCGGCCGTCAGCTCGGGTGCGGCTGCGGTGGCCTCGCCCGGCGGCGGCCCGGCCGGCTCCGGCGCGGCGGTACGCGCGGGCTCCGGCCCGTCGCCGCCGAGCCGCTCCGGCAGCAGGATGTCCACCACGGTCGGCGCGCCCCGACCGGCCCGTTCCACCCGCAGCCGGCCGCCCAGCGCGGCCAGCCGCCGGGAGTCGTCCCGCAGCGCCGCGGCGACCCGGGCCGGGTCGGCGCCGGCCCGCTGCGCGCGGATCGTCAGCACACCGTCGGACCGGCCCAGTTCCAGGTGCACCGGCTGCTCGCCGCCGCTGGCGCCCAGCGCCGCCGCCGCGGACGCACCGGCCTGGTACAGCCCGGACTCGACCTCCCAGCCCTGTCGCCGGCCCAGTTCCCCGCGGAGGACCACCGGCACCGGCAGCGCCGCCGTGACCTCCTCCAGCGCCGCGCGCACGCCGGTACTGCGCAGCACCTGCGGGTACACCCCGCGGACAACGGCCCGAAACTGCTCGATCATCTCGCCCAGCCCGGCCCGGATGCCGCCGGCGATCGCCGTGGCCTGCGGTGAGCCGGCGCGCAGCGCCCGCTCCAGGTCCGCGGTGCGGTCCAGGATCGCCCGCAGCTGCCGGCCAGGCGTCGCGGTGACCGCGGTGGCGAGCCGGTCGCGCTCCACCGCCTGCACCGTGAGCAGCTCGAGCTGGGTCGCGCTGACCCGCCGTACCGCCCGGTCGACCCGGGCCTGCACGGCGGTGCACGCCGCGCGGTGGCCCGCCTGCCGCAGCAGCAGGCCGACGCAGACCGCTGTCTCGCCCAGCGGCGCCGCCGCGGCCAGCGGGTACCGGGGGTTCTCCGGGTATGCCAGCACCAGCACCCCGTACCGGGCGCCGCTTGCGGTCACGTCCGCGGTCGCGACCACCCCGGCCGTGCCGAGCAGCAGGTCCGGGTCGGCTATCGGGTCCGGCAGCGCACCCAGCATCCAGCGCCGGGATCGCCACGTGATCTCGGCTGTCCATGATGAAGCACCGGTGCCGGGTGGCGTCTCCTCCGGCAGCCACAGCCCCGCGTAGCGCACCGCGTGGGCCCGGGCGAGCTCGCGCAGCAGCGTACGCAGGATCGGCCGGTATCCGCCCAGCGGGTCCCGCGGCCCGGCCGGAGCGGGCAGCGCACCCGAGGACATCAGCCGGGCCAGGGCGGTGAACGGCCCGGTCGGGCGGGGTGGGCGCTCCGGCTCGCTGTCCGTGTTCCGGGGCACGGTGCTAGCCCGCCATCTGGTTCGAGCGCATGTACGCGAGCACCGCCAGGACCCGCCGGTGGTGCGCTGCCGACTCGGCCGGCAGGTTCAGCTTGGTGAAAATGCTCGCGATCCGCTTCTCGACCGTTTTCACCGACAGGAACAACTCCGTCGCGATCGCGGAATTCGACCGCCCCTCCGCCATCAGTCGCAGCACGGCACGTTCCTGGTCGGTGAGATCGGCCAGCACGCTGCGTACCGGGGGGCTCGGCCGGTCCACCAGGTTGGCGGCCAGCGCCGGCTCGATCACGATCTCACCGGCGGCGATGCGCACCAGCGTGTCGGCGAGCACGGCCACCCCGGCCACCTGGTCCTTGAGCCGGTACCCGATCCGCTCGGTGCCGATCTCCAGCAGCCGGAACAGGTAGTGCGCCTCGGCGTGCTGGGACAGCAGCAGCAGCCCGACGTCGGGGTGTTCCGCCCGGACGCGCTGGGCGGTCTGCAGTCCGCCGTCCGCGCCTGGCGGCATTCGAATGTCCATGATGGCCACGTCGACGGGGGTACGGGCCAGCAACTCGAGCAGTCGGTCGCCGTCCTCGACGCAGCCGACCACCTGGTGGCCCGCGGCGGACAGCAGCAGTTGCAGCCCCTCCCGGAACAGCGCGCCGTCGTCGGCAACCGCAACGTCCATGGCTCGTCTCCCGATGTCAATAACCACGATCTTGTGACCCCGAATACTGCGGCGTATCGTGATGGCGCCGTTAACCAGCTACAACGTTGTTGCATGGTAACGGCGGCGGGCTCGGCGAGGGGACTCTGGTTATGTATGGGGTGGGTATTGACCTGGGTACCAGCTTCACCGCCGCAGCGACCGCCTCCGCCTGGGCCCTGGACATGGTGCCGCTGGCCGGGCAGGCGATCGTCACCCCATCCGTCGCCTACCTCGACGAGCAGGGCGAACTGCTGACCGGTGAGGCAGCCGACCGCCTCGGCCTGCAGAACCCCGGCCGGGCGGCACGGGAGTTCAAACGCCGCCTCGGTGACCCCACCCCCGTGATCCTCGACGGGGCCCCGTACTCCCCCACCGCCCTGATGGCCGCCCAGCTCCGCTCCGTCGTCGACACCGTCAGCCAGACCCAGGGCGCCCCACCCGACCGGATCGTGCTGACCCACCCCGCCGTGTGGGGCCCCTACCGGCGCGAGCAGTTCGCCGCCATCCCACACCTGGCCGGCCTACCCCGCCCACAGACCGAGCCCGGATCGGCGGCCAGGCCGGACGGCGGCCCGAGCGTCATCACCATCACCGAACCGGTCGCCGCGGCCACCTACTACTGCTCCACCCAGCCACTACCCCCCGACGGCCTGCTGGCCGTCTACGACCTCGGCGGAGGCACCTTCGACAGCGCCGTGGTCCGCAACGGCCGCGACGGACTGGAGATCATCGGCACCCCCGAAGGCATCGAATGGCTCGGCGGCGCCGACTTCGACCAAGCGATCATGGACCACGTCGACCGCCAACTCGGCGGCGCGATCACCGCGCTCGACCCCACCGACCCCGGCACCGCCGCGATCCTGGCCGCCGTGCAACGCGACTGCAGGCTCGCCAAAGAAGCGCTGTCCACCCGCGAGAAGGCGGACATCACCGTGCCGCTGCCCGGCTCGATCCGGTACGTGACCGTGACCCGGGAAGCGTTCGAGCAGATGATCACACCACCCGTGGAAACCACCATGGAAACCTTCCGGCGGACCCTCACCGCCGCCGGTGTCACCCTGCAGGACCTCACCGCCGTGCTCCTGGTCGGCGGCTCCTCCCAGATCCCCCTGGTCACCCG
This sequence comes from Micromonospora sp. NPDC048830, assembly GCF_043198215.1. Lineage (NCBI taxonomy): Bacteria > Bacillati > Actinomycetota > Actinomycetes > Micromonosporales > Micromonosporaceae > Micromonospora > Micromonospora sp. NPDC048830. The sequence continues at coordinate 20,320 of NZ_JBICUP010000041.1, read as the reverse complement.
GCTACTACGCGACACACTACGGCGACCGATCATGACCAACACCCACCCGAAACACGCCGTCGCGCTCGGCGCCGCCATGCTCAGCTCCGACACCCACACCGCACGCGGCGTCCCAGCACCCCGACGCCCCGCACCCGACACGCCGACCACCACGACAGTCCGCACCAGCGCTCCACCCACGGCGACCAAACATGACAGCGGCGCGCCCGCCGCCGCAGCAGCCCCAGCCGCCGCAGCCGCAGCCGCAGCCATCGGCGCGCCGGCCCCCAAGGCGAAGCGCGGCGCGAAGCAACGGGCGCAGCCGCCGGCCAAGCCGACACAACCGGTCAGCGGCCCTACCGCAGACCCCCGCCCGGCGGCCGTGCCGCCCCCGGCGCGGCGGCGGTGGTCACGGCTCGCGAACGCGCGCGTCGTCGTCGCGCTGGTCGCGGTCATCGGCCTGCTGGGCGTAGCGCTCGTGTTCGGGACCGACGCCCCGAGCGACCGGCCCGAGGTGTCCAGCGCGCCGACCGAAACCGACGTCTCGAGCGACCGGCCGCAGGCGTCCAGCGCGACGTCCGGGGCCAACTTCCCGAGCGGTCGGCCGATGCTCGAACTGGAGGACGTCCAGGTACAGAAACCGTCGAAGCTGTCTAGGGTCCGCCCCGCGGTGGTAGGTGCCAAGCATTTCGTCGACCGGCCGCCCGTCTTCACCAGCCTTCCCGACCCGCTCATCGGAGCAGTGCTGATCCCCGGCGCCAGCAACGACAAGCGACTGACCTCCCCGGCGGACTACCTGGTGTTCGATGTCGCACGCGACGCCACCGTGTACGCCGCCTTCGACAGACGCGGAGCACCGGAGGTGGACAACTGGTGGCCGGCGTGGCTGAACCAGCAGGGCTTCAAGCGCACTGACATGATCATCCCGACCAACGACAAGGACCAGCGCCACTTCGTCGTGTTCGCCAAAGAGGTGCCGGCGGGACGCGTCACGCTCGGACCGAACGCGGCGACAAGCGTGTACTCCACCGGCTACATCACGCTCGTAGCCGCTGATGAATGATGGTTTCGTGACAAGATGATCGTTCCGGCACTCCGTCATGGAACGGCTGATCCAGCACAGAGGTTGATCGCGGTGGCGCCGATGCGTAGCAGCCCGCCAGGCGTGGTTTGCAGGTAGCGGTGCAGGCCGGGTTTGGTGGAGATCACCTCGCGTAGCTCGGCGTGTCTGGTCGGGTTGAGCTTGTCCGAGCCGTCGATCTTGTCGGCGAGTCGGGGTCAGCCGTTTCACGCAGGCGGCGTCGCGTTGGGCGGCTGCGGGGTTGACGCAGATCACGAACCGGTCGTCGGTGCCGATGTTGACCTCTTTGACCTGCGGTTTCACTCCCGCGAGCCGACCATACCGACGCGAATCACGGAACGTGGGTCTCGGGACTGAAATGAACTGACCCACGGACCGGGGCCTGGCCGTGTTGGGAGTATGAGGGCACTCCAGATCACGAAGCCGTGGCGCGTTCCGGTTCACCGACAGCAGGCATGGCCGGCAGATTCGGTCGCTGATTCGCGAGGCGTGCGGCAGCCGCCCAATGACCTTCACCCAGTCGACGGTCAGCCGCCACTGCCCGACCTGTTGGAGGTACCGGTGCCGGACGCGATGAGGGACTTCCTGGTCGCGTGGACGCCCGAGCAGCTCGCCACCCGGGCGGACGAGGCGATCGATGTCCTTGCCGAGGCGACAGGCTACGGCCCGGCGATGCGGGAAGGCAGCCGTCGGCAGCTGGTCGAGCACCTGACCATGCCCGGGTTCCGAGCGGTGGCCATTCTGGGGCCGCTGGCCGACATCGTCGGGTTCGGCTACGGCTATCTGTGTCGGCCTGGCCAGCGGTGGCGGGACTGGGCGGCCGGTGCGATGCCGGTCGTCGCCGATCGCAGGCGGTGGCTCGACGACGCCTGCACCGTAACCGAGCTACAGGTCCGCCCGGCCTGCCAGGGCAGAGGGCTGGGTGAGGCAATGCTGCGCGGCATGCTGTCATCGGCCGGGACGCGGACGGCAGTGCTGTCGACGGCGGAGACGGCCGAGGCGCGGTCGCGGGCGTGGCGGCTGTATCGGCGGATGGGATTCCGTGACGTGCGCCGCGGGCTGCGCTGTCCCGGCGATCCGCGGGCGTTCGCCATCCTCGGCCGCGATCTGCCGTGACGGGACGGTTCGGTGGGGTCACGGCGGATCGCGGTACGTGGCCGGCGGCGAGGAGATAGCGCAATGCCGAGGTACCGGACCGTGCTGCTCGCCGAAGCTCTGTTCGCGTCGGCGCTACAGCCGTCGCAGCATCCCGATCGCCAGCAGGTGCGCCGGGCGATCGCTGGCGAGCTCGTGCATCGCCGGGTCTCCGGCCGCGTACGCGAGGTCGCGTACGAGTTCGGTGAGCATCCGGAAGAAGCCGCAGAGCGCATGCGGTGGGCGCTGCGGACGGTTGCCGACTGCGGTGACTGGGGCTATGCCCGGCTGGCGGTGCTCCGCGGCCGTGGACCGCGCCGCCGATCATCGACAGAAACCTTTCATATCAACTTCGCCACGGATTGATCCATGCACGCCCTGCGGTACGTGCACACAGGGACGCGAAGGGGCGCGGCGGCGCGCCGAGATGCCGGACCCCGAAACAATCCCTTCCATCAGTGGAGTGACTGACGTGAACAGATCCCTTCGAAGGCTGCTCGCCCTGGCGGGCGGCATGCTGCTCGGCATGCTCGCGGCGCTGGTGGCGGCGAGCCCCGCTGCAGCGCATCACACCCGGGTCAGCGGGGCCGCGGTGTGCCAGCCGGACGGCAGCTATGAGATCACCTGGCAGGTAAACAACGGCAGTTGGGAGAACAGATACGCTCAGATCACCAAGCTCGTCGCGCGACCGCAGCAGCCGATCGACGGCATCAAGGTGGGCAGCGCGATCAGCGCCGAGACCGACGGCAACGGTCCGAAAGGTGTCGTAACCGGTGTGCAGCGGGTGCCGGGCACGACGACGAGTGCCACCCTGACGGTGTCGGCGACCTGGTTCGAGCGCAACGGCGACCGCACCGGCATCTCCAGCACCGACTCCGGCACCGCCGTAGGCCTCAGGGGGACGTGCAGGGAGACACCGCAATGCGTCGGCATGGCACAGGCCACATACAAACATACGTTCGACGGTGCGAAGGGCCGGGCGACGATCGAGCTCGCCGGTGACCTGCCCCTGTGCAAGGATCAGAAGCAGGAGTTCCTCCTTGTCTCCTACTTCGCGCCGAGCGCCAAGGCGAGTTGGCCGCAATACGCGCACGACCACCACGTCGCAGCGATCGACGCCAAGCACCGTAAGGTCGAGCTGAAGGTCGACGTGCCGAAGTGCTACACCCAAGTCGACCTCGTCTGGGGCGGCAAGAACGAGCTGATCACGCCGATGGTGGCGAAGGGCAAGCGCTACGGCGACAAGAAGCTGGGCAGCAAGGGCAAGCCCGGCAACCGCTCCGCCGGCCCGCTCGGCGCCTACAACGGCGGCGCCGTGTCCTGCGCACAGCCGAAGGCCACCTTCGTGCCGGCCTGCGACGGGTCGGTCACCGTCCATCTCAGCGGCGGCCACTATCCGGTGAAGTTCCGGGTCACCGCGACCGGTGTGGACCGTGCCGTCGAGGTGCCCGCGGGAAAGTCGGTGAAGTTGCAGCTGCCGGCGGGCACGGGCCCGATCGTCGTAGCCGAGCGGGGCAAGGAAGTGGCTCGTTATCTCTGGTCGCGGCCGTCGACCTGCGGGCTGCCCACGATGTCCACCGAGTCGACCTGCACCGAGCTGAAGGTGACCATCACCCATCCGGGTCAGGGGATGCCGCCGATGGAGGCGGTCGCCAGCTATGGAACGCAGGACAGGAAGGTCACGACCTCCGACGGGGGATCGGAGACGGTCGTCTTCGCCGCCGGACGAAAGCGCGTCGTCAGCGTGGTGTTTCCCGGCTACGACTACAAGCTGATCGGTGAGTACGAGGACCCGGGCACCTGCGAGAAGCTGCCGACGACAGGTGCGATGACCGCCCGGATCGGCCTCATCGGAGTCCTGATGGTCGCCTTCGGGGCGGCCCTGGTCATCTTCGTTCGCCGCAGAAGGGCGTCGACGGACGGGCGCTAGTCAGCGCGCGCGCAGTGCGTCTCCACCACGTTCGCCAGGTGGCCGGTGGTGGTTGCGGATCCTCGCCTTGGGAGCGAGCGCCCCACCGACAACTGGAGAGGTGAACCTCCGCGCGGACCAACTGTTCCTTGAGCCGCCCGTGGTGGGCGGCGGAGGCCACGTCGGGACTGGCCGGCACCGGGGTAGGTGCCGGCCAGTCCCGACGGTGCGCGATGACCGGCCTCCCCCATCCGTAGTTCCTACGATGACCGCACCCGAGCCGAGGGCCAAGAACACAACGCCCGCCGCGCAGTCACCGCCGCCGGGGCCTGGGTGATGCGGCCGTTCACGCTGATGTCGTCCACACCAGGCCGACGAGGCGGTCGCGGGCGTCCACAGCGATCTGTTCGAGCTGGGCGGACACCGCCGCATCGCCTGCGGATCGCCGTGACCCGCCCGCTCCGCCAACGACCAGCAGGTCTTGCGTTCCACGCCCGACAGCAGTCCTGCCACGAACCGCGCCACCGCCCGTGGCTCCGTCCGCCCGAACCGGTCCGCGTCCATCCCGGGCAACGCGGGTCCACCCAGGCTAGTGCCCGCTGCTCCAAAACGGTACCGAACGGATCGGACTTGGATGTGGCGGCCGCATCCGTACGCGAGTGATCTTCCGTTGTGGTGTTGGGTGTGTCAGGCTGACTCACGTTGACCAGCGGAGCGAGGAGTGGGCGTGCGATGACGGTGGCTCTGACCGGACACAGGCGGGGTTGCTCTCCTCAATGCGGGTTTCTTTGCGGATGGCCTGGCACCAGACTCGGTGCACACGGTGCTACATCATGAGCGCGCGGGGTGATTCCCGGATCCGATGTCCGCGAACCTGTCCGCTGAGGACGGCCGGATACCGATACCGCCGATGATCATGCCCGTGGTGATTATCGTGCAGCGATGGAAAAGGGCTGTCGGACCGTGATGCGGTGGACGGGCTCACTTCCGGTGTCCGCCGAAAGTACGCCGCGGGCGGCCTGAGCTCTGACTATCCGGGGTTCGTCTATGCCGTGTTGACCGATTGCCGGACGCGGTTGGCCGCCTCGTCGGATCCGGAGCGGGTCTCCGGTCGGACGACGGAGGTGGGGTAAGGCCGGGCCCGGATCCGAAGATCATCACCGCGACCGAGGTGAGCCCGGGCAACCAGGGTTATGCGGTCACCAGGCAACAGGCCATCGAGTGTGCGGCCAGGATCTCATCACGCGATCGGAGAACTCGCCATGCAACCCAGATCTTCCCAGAGTGGCCGTCCCAGGAGCTTTCGCGAGTACCTGAGCCGTCTGGACGAGCTCGGAGACCTTCGGCGGATCGATTGGGAGGTAGACACCGCGTTCGAAATCGGCGCAATCACACGTCACAGCAGTGAGGTGTGCGCCCCGGTTCCGCTGTTCACCAATATTCGTGGACACAGTGGCTATCGCGTGGTCGGGGCACCTCTCGCCTACAGTTCCTCCGCCGAAGCCCGGATGGCCCGGGTAGCGATCGCACTGGGGCTGGCTCCGACGACCCCTGGCGGACGGATCGTCGAAGAACTCGCCGCGGCGATGCACCGCGAGCCCATCGCCCCAGTTGTCGTGGAGGACGCGCCGTGCCATGAGAAAGTGCTGGTCGGCGACGCGGCGGATCTGATGAGCCTGCCGACTCCGCTGTTACATGTCGGAGACGGCGGCCGCTATATCAACACAATAGGTATCTTCGTAGTCGCCAGCCCGGACCGAAAATGGACGAACTGGTCGATCGCCCGAGCGATGCTGATCGACGGCAAACGGATGACCGGCATCGTCAGTGCCAGCCAGCACAACAACGTGATCCGCCAGATGTGGCAGCAACGCGGTGAACCGATGCCGTTCGCGCTCGTTCAGGGCCCCGAGCCAAGCGCATTGTTCGTCGGCGGCATGCCCCTGCCCGACGGGGTGAACGAAGCAGGCTTTCTCGGTGGACTGTTCGGCGAGCCGATGGAGACCGTGCGCTGCAAGACTGTGGACCTTGAGGTCCCGGCATCGGCTGAGCTGGTCATCGAGGGCTACTTGGCCGACGACGAGACGTGGCTCGAGGGGCCTACCGGCGAATACCACGGCTACCTACCCACCGTCCGCAAACACCGTCCCGTGTACCACGTTACCGCGATCACCCATCGGGCGGAGCCGATCATCCCGGTCGTCTGCGCGGGCAAACCGGTCGACGAGGACCATACGATCTGCGGCCCCGGGATCGCAGCTGTCCTGCTGGAGGAGTTGCGTCGCGCCGACCTGCCAGTCATTTCGGCCTGGGTCGTCCCAGAAAGCGCCTGCACCCTGCTGGCCGTCTGCGTCTCTCCGGACTGGGCGCAGCTTACGGGGTTGACCTCGGCCGACCTCGCGCGCCGCATCCTTGATGTCTGTAAAGCTCCCGACGCCGCTCACGCTGGCTGGTGGATCAACAGGCTGATGGTCGTCAACCACGACATCGACCCCACCGATATGCGCGACCTGCTTTGGGCCTGGTCGACCCGGTGCCATCCGGTCACCGGCCGGGAGACCGTCATGGACCAGCGGATCCCGGCGGGCGTCGTGTTCTACTCGGAGGCAGAACGTAGCGCGGCACGCGGTCCGGTCGAAGTGTTGGACTGCCTGCTGCCCATCGGACAGAACGTGCCGCGCAGCACCGCCTTTTCCGTCAACTTCCCGGCTGACCTGCAGCGACGGGTGCTAACCAGGCTGAACCACGACCAGCCGACCGGGCGCTTTCAGGCTGATCTTGCAGCTCGGTACGGGTCCGGCGAGCCCGGAGATCAATGAGGGCGAGGCTCCAGGTGAGACACAAGCAGACCAAAATCTGCGAGGGCCCCGACCGGGAGCCTCGCCCGTGCCTCCCTCCACGATCTCGCTGTCCAGCCGGCCCCTGAACCGCTTAACCGCCGGTGCTGCGGCGCATCCGGCAACTGGCGTACGCGATCCTGGACGGCACGCTGCTGCCGATGGACCACGTGGAGACCAGAAGCCGTACCACTCCGGCAAACACAAGAGGCATGGCCGCGTGGTGGGGGGCCTGAGCATGCCGGCCGTGGCCGGCGCCGGTCGACTCGTGTGGGCCTCACCGGCGGGCCTGCGCCGCGCCACCGCAATCGTGTAGACCATTTTCACCCTGCACCGCGTCGAAGCGAACCGCCACGCAGGATGGAACTTCCCCAGTATGAGTAGTTATGATCTGGGGGCGGAGCTCCGAACCGGAGTGTTCCCGGCTTCGGCAGGCCAGTAGCGGGTGCCGCGCGCGATCTCGAGAACCGACAGGATGGCGTCACGCAGCGCCGGGGTAACCGCGATGGCACACCGTGATTGTGTTGAGTGTGGGCTCCCATCGGCATCCATAACGACCGCGCCTGCCTCTCGCGCGATGACGGCGCCAGCGGCGGTGTCCCACGTTCCGTTCCAGATGCTGATGCTGGCATCGAGGGAACCTTCTGCGACGAAGGCCAGTTCGACGGCTGTGGAGCCTAACCGGCGCAGCCCCTGGGCGCGCGTGGTCAACTCGCGATCCAGTTCCCGGCACAGCAGATCATCGATTCCCGGTTGGGGCCCGCCGTAATCGGTGAGAGCGACCAACGCCTTGGACAGGTCGGCCGTTTTGGAAACTTGTATGCGGGCACCGTCGCGATAGGCGCCGCCGGCGTGCGTGGCCCAGTACCGACGCCCGAGGAACGGGACTGCGATCACGCCGAGAATCGGGGAACCGTCGTGCACCAGGCCAAGCGAGATCGAGCTCAGCGGCAAGCCATGGCTGAAGTTGGTGGTGCCGTCGATGGGGTCGAGCACCCAGTAGGTATTGGGGTCACCCACCGCGCCGGTCTCCTCACCGAGGAAGCCGACCGTTGTGTCGACCTGGGACAATGCGGCGCGGACGAGGCACTCGACGGCGACGTCGGCATCCGTGACGATCTCGTGGGCGTCCTTCTGTCGGACGCCGGTGACGGGATTCGTCAGCACATAGTCGACGGCCTTGTCGATAACGTCGTGCGCGACCGGCAGCAGCGCATCAGGGTCAGGCATTGACATGAACTCCGCCATCCACTTCAGCCTTAACTGCCGCTTCTTGTCGTCCCGCGTGGGAAGCGCCGCTCACTCGCCGCCGCCTGATGCGCCGATCTCGATCATCCGCTGCACCGAGGCCCGTGCCCGTACCGCGATATTATGATCAACTTTGACTTCGTCGGTGCCTTCGCGTAACGACCGCAGCAGAGCAGCCGGCGTGATCATCTTCATGAACCGGCATGACGCACGGTCGTTCACCGCGCGGAACTCGATGGCTGGGGCGGCCTTGCGTAGTTGGTGCAGCATGCCGACCTCTGTAGCGACCAGCACAGTGCCGGTGCCGGCCGTACGCGCTGCCTCGACCATGCCGCTGGTGGACAGGATATGGACCTTCTCCCGCGGCACCACGCCCTCTCCGGCGAGGTACAACGCCGATGTCGCGCATCCACACTCCGGATGGATGTACAGGTCGGCAGCCGGGTGCGCAGCCGCACGCGCGGCGAGTTCCGGACCGTTGATGCCGGCATGGACGTGACACTCACCGGCCCAGACGTGCAAGTTTGCCCGGCCCGTCTCCCGTTTGACGTGAGCGCCGAGGAATTGATCCGGGCAGAACAGCACCTCCCGATCCGGTGGAATGGAAGCGACCACATCCACTGCATTGGACGACGTGCAGCAGATGTCGGTCTCGGCCTTCACGGCAGCGGTGGTGTTCACATAAGACACGACAGCCGCCCCGGGGTGCTCGCGTTTCCACGCACGCAGTTGGTCGGCGGTGATCGAGTCGGCCAGCGAGCATCCCGCGCCTGCGTCGGGGATGAGCACCGTCTTTTCCGGTGCCAAGATCTTGGCGGTCTCGGCCATGAAATGCACACCACAGAAGACGATGGTGGCTGCATCGCTCGTAGCCGCGATCCGCGACAGGGCAAGGGAGTCGCCGACGTAATCGGCCACGTCCTGGATTGCTGGCAGCTGGTAGTTGTGTGCCAGTAGCACCGCGTCACGTTCACGCGTCAAGGCGCGGATCTCCTCCGCCCAGGCACTGTCGGGCTCCAGCCGCCCGGATGGTGAGTTGTCCTGCGGTGCGACACCCATCGGGTCCTCCTCAGACGGAGCACTCCGCAGTGGAGGGCTCAACGCTCGCGGATATCTGTTCTCTCTGGGCGGCTTCAGATGCATGCCAATGGCTCAAGTGCAGGCATATCCGGACAATTGGGCGCGTTTGGCCCTTCCGTCGCCCCCCCACGTCACTGCTGGCCAGTCGATCATGCGGTCCCGCCGGCTGTCAATCATGCTGGTGCCAGAGAAATGGTGCCCACGCCGCTCGCGAGGCGCCCGTGCGCAACGTTCTGACTCTTTTGGCAAGCTCCTGTCCCGCTTTGTCGTCCTGATCTGCATTCTGCGCAAGCCAGGTGACCATCTCAATCTCGAGAGCGTTCGCCAGCAGACCATATCCAGGCCAGTCGAGCACATCGAAGCCGTAGCTTTCCGCGAATTCCCGATACTCGCCGGCCGAGTGCCATCCGAGCCGGTCGTAGTACACGGCAGCGGGCACGAGATCCAACTCGCGCGGCCCCACCGCCACGGTGTCCAGATCGCCCAGCACCGGCCTGCCACGGCGGTCCCGGAAGACGTTGCACACATTTGCGTCGCCGTGGACGACGCCGGGCCGGAGTGAGAACTCCAGCCGTGCGTACCTGGCCGCCAGACGGTCCAGCAGATCGCTGATAAACAGCTTGTCCTCGTCGGCCAGCACCGTCGCGTTTGCGAGACAGCAACGCGCTCGGCGAAACGGGTCCGCGCGCGGCAATGCGATGTCGGCGGGCGGCTCCAGGGCGTGCAACTGCCGAAGGAGCGACGCCAACTCTGCCGGGGTGCCGTAGCTGATCTCGTCTCCCACCGATTCCCACAGCGTCACGAAATGGTCGCCGACGCGCAGTGGCTGAGCTATCTCGAGCGGACGAACCGCGGGAACCGACGACCCTGCCAGCCACCTGGCGACCTTGATCTCCCGCTCGGCCTCAGCGGCGCGGGCGTCCCCCCGCCCGACTCGCGCCACGACAGTTCGCGACGAGAGCCAGAACACCGCGTTCTCACCGAGACGGATCAGTTCTCCGCCGGAGGGGCTCACGTGAATCGTTGAACATGCTTCGCGCAGAATCAGCCATGCGCGCTCTGCGTCGAAGTAATCGCTGGGAACCTGCGCCATGGGCCATCCTTTGTCGGTCCGCGACGCGTTCGCGGTTTCGCCGCTGCACAAGCCCATCGCGATACACGACGGCAACGCTCAGGACTGTAACGACGGTGACCGAACACGCGCGTTTGGTCAGTACGCCCAGACACGATAAGGCAGGCGCCAAATGGGCAGAACCCCGGTGGCGTGCGTTGACCGGCCGATATGTGGCGCCCAGCGAGCGGGCCTTCCGCCGGGCTCTGACCAAATTCTCACTACAAGATCAACGCGCAGAGTCCGCGTCTGATCACCTATCGTGTATGCTCGACGTCCCTCGGGAATCGGGCGGCTACGTCTCCGGCCTGCTGCGCACGAACCAGCGGGCCCTGGGCACTCGCAACGGGCACTTGCCTCCTCAACCATCACCAACCCCGGACATAAAGAAACAAGCCCGGCACTCTATTCGAATGGGCAGATATAGACACGCGAGGGCCAGGTGTCTCGTCGCATTGTCCGGCTACGTCACGGAATCGGCAAGCAGACTTCTGCCGATCTTTAGGTATCTAGGCTGGCAAGCCATCACCAAATCGGACGGAAAGAAATGCATCGGGCCCTTACAAGTGGCAACTGGCGCCGACAGTGAGGCCTCGCGAGGGGGCGGCCGCGACATTGCTTGACGGCCACACAGGCACTAGGTACCTTGTGCGCCCAAGGATGGGAGTTTCATGTGTAACAGCAGCCTCGAAACCAACCGCGGTGCAATATGTCCAACACACCTGGAAAAGATGGCGCGACTCTTCCGGGCGCCTATCATCGCGTCACTGTCTACGACGAGTCCGCTCGGGCAGCCGCAGTCCAGTCCGTTGTGGGTCAAATTCGACGATGGAGAGGTCCTGTTCTCCACGGCGGCGAACCGGCTGAAAGTCCGCTACCTGTTGATTAACCCCCGGGTCAGCATTCTGGCGTGGGATCCGGATGTCCCGGGTAGCTACATCGAAGTACGCGGGACTGCCTCGATGTCGTCCGAGGGTGCGATGGAACTGATCGACGAACTGTCGCTCGCTTACCGCGGCACACACTGGACCCCCCAGCCGGACGAGACGCGAGTCCTGGTCCGCATAACCCCGACGAAGACCTTTTCACGGGCCTGAGGTCCGCTCCACAGAGCAACGCCATCGCGCTACGAGGAGGGCTCGTGCGGCGTACGGTCCAAGCAGTGCTGTTCGATGTCGACGACACTCTCATCGACTACGCAAGTGCGGAGTACGACGGGATCGTCAGCTACCTCCGCTCTCTTGGCGTAGAGGGCGATCTCGATGCGGCGGCGGCCAGGTTCGGGGAGCTACAAGCGTTCCACTTCAACCGATTCCTCGCCGGCCGGATCGACTACGTGGGGCAGGCGCGCGCGCTCGCAGTGGACATGATGGCCTGGATGAAAGCGCCCTCCTCGGTGCGCGATCCATACCGCTGGTTCCTGGGCTATCGTGAGCGTTACGAGGCGTCGCTGCGGCTTTTCCCCGATGTCCTCGACGGGCTCGCCTCGTTAGGCAACGTGCCCCTGGGAATTGTGACCAACAGCGACACCGCCTTCTCCCGGGTCAAGCTCCAGCGGGTCGGCCTGCTCTCCCGGTTCAAGTGTGTTGTCGGCGTCGACACGGCGGGAGCGTCGAAACCGCACCCCCGAATCTTCCACACGGGCTGCGCGGCATTGGGATACCCACCGGCGGTAACCGCATACGTGGGCGACAACAAGCTTGGAGACGCGGCGGCCGCCGACACAGCCGGTCTCCTTGGTGTGTGGGTCAACAGGTCCGGCGCCGGTGAAGACGGTGTGACCGACCTCCGGCAGCTTGCTGCGGTTCTGAAACTAGCGGAAGTTGCCCCCAATCCATGATCGACTTTTGTCCTTCCGCTGCCTGACCCGGCTGACCGGCACCACCACGATCGCGCAAGCCCTACGCCACAACAGCCGAGACCCTTACCGGCCACTACACCTACTCAGAAGCGCCTAAAAACGGCCATATGGCAACCTTGCCGGAGCCCTGCGGGTCTCAATGAGACAGCGAGGTATCACCGCATCTACTCCTCTGCTCCAGTCGCGCGCCGGCCCACTCCGCCGTGCGCGGCCGGGGCTTCACCGGGCCAGCCAGCCGCCAACCACCTCCGCCTGTGATGATCCGGTTACACCCGAGGCGTTCCCGGACGCGATGGATGACCACGCTCACCGCGGCGATCGTGGCGGGCCGGTCGTGCGGTGGCAACGACGACCAGATCCAACTCCTGCTGCGCGGCGCTCCCCGCGCCTCGACGAGTAACCGCAGCACGGCGAACTCCTGCGGGCCGAGCCGGATGGGCCGAGCCGGCCCGTCGAGGACGTACCGATGCTCGACATCGAGTCGCAGGCCGCCGAACGCCAGCACGTCGGTGCCGTCGACCGGTTCCGGCGCGATCGGGTCCCGCATCCACCAGCCGTCCGCCCCGGTGAGAATGCGTGCGGCACCGATCTTCTTACGGATGTTGGCGATCACCACGCCGATCTGGGCAGCCGTTGGCGGCCGGTACCCTCGCGGCATGGCGGCCCAGATCGCCTCCCGACTGAGGGGTGTTCCCCGCGCCGTGATGAGGACGGCCAGCACGGCGACCTGCTGGCCACTGAGCATGACCGCCCTCGACTCGGCGTGCAGTCGGACCATGCCGGTGGACGTCTGCAACTCCACCCCGGCGTAGCACAGTGGGACATCCAGCACCGGTATGGACAGGTGCCGACCGGTGTTGGTCCGTGGGCGCCGTCCTTGACGGCACTGCGAGATTGCCAACAGCGCAGCGCCTGCCGCCGGAGAGGCATTCCCAGCCGGGAGCCAGCCGGCCGACCAGCCGACCACGGCTTGATCAACCATCATCAAGAACCTCCCCATCTGGCTGACCGGCGGCCACTACCCCAGCCGGCCAGCCCGAACCTCAGTCCGTACTTCTGAACCAGGCCCTTGGGCGGCGGGATGCCCGGTGCCGCGGTGAGGGTCCGCACATGTCCGTAGCTACCGAGGCGCGCCCTCGTTGCCGTCCTGCCACAGGGCTGTGGCGGTGGAGGAGCCGACGGCGGCGGCCGGGACGGCCTTTTCCCCGGCCCATGCCGCTTCCGTGGGCACGCCACAGGCGAACGTCCAGGCTGCTTCCTGACTGCCGGGAGGTCGTCGGAGGTGTGGCGTGGGCGCCGGACATCTCCGGTCAGGCCGGCGATCCGACCGGCTGGCACGCCGCTCGGACGGTGCCCGGGGTGGGGTCGGCGAAGCCCGACCCCACCCCGGTCCCGGTCCCGGACCCAGACCCGGCCCCGGTTCCGGGCGTCGGGATGCGCGCCCCCCTCTGCGTCGTGCCAGGCGCGCACCCCATGATCCATTTCTCGCTACTTTCCTGACCCGGCGAGGACGCCCTGCACGAAGTAGCGCTGGAAGGCGAAGAAGACCACCAGCGGCACGAGCATGGACAGGAACGCGCCGGGACCGATCGTGTCGAGGTTGGACGAGAACGACCGCATCTGCTCCCGCAGGGCATAGGTGATCGGGGCGTTGTCGGAGGTGGCGAAGACGAGCGAGACCAGCAGGTCGTTCCAGACCCACAGGAACTGGAAGATGGCCAGCGAGGCGATGGCCGGCCAGCCGATCGGCAGCACCACACGGGCGAAGATGAGCACCTCCCGGGCACCGTCCATGCGGGCCGCCTCAAGCATGTCGCGCGGGATGTTCAGGAAGAAGTTCCGCAACAGGAAGATCGCGAACGGCAACCCGAAGGCCACGTGGAAGGCGACCACCGCCGAGATCTCGCCGTAGATGCCGAGGACCCGGAAGATCCGCGCGTCCGGCACGATCGCCACCTGGACCGGCACGACGATCAACGCAACGACCAGCACGAACAGCCAGTCCCGGCCGGGGAAGTCCAACCAGGCCAGGGCGTACGCGCCGAGTGCGCCGAGCAGCACCACGAGCAGGGTCGACGGTACGGTGATCAGTACCGTGTTCCACAGCGACTCGACGATCCGCTCGTTCTGCAGCACCTGAGCGTAGTTGTCGAGGGTCAGTTGGGCCGGTGCGGTGAAGACCGTCCACCAGCCGGTGGCGCTGTTGTCGGCGCTGCTACGCAGGCTCGCCACGGCCAGGCCGAAGGTCGGCAGTAGCCAGAAGGCGCCGATCAGGACCACCAGCAGCCGCAGCAGCGCCTTGCCGAACCGCATCATGAACCGGGTCCAGGGCCCCGGTCGCGGCCGGCCGCCCCGCGCGGTACCGGCGGGTACCAGTTCCAGCACCGTGTCGGTGGTGGCGTGGCTCATCAGCTATTCCTCCTCAGGCGCCGGATGTTGAACAGCATCGCGGGGAGCACCAGGGCGAACAGCAGGACCGCGAGGGCGCTGCCGAGCCCGTAGTCCAGGCCGCCGCCGAAGGAGACCCGGTACATTTCCAGGGCGACCACGGTCGCGTCGTTCTGGGACGCCTCGGGTGCGAGCACGTAGACCAGGTCGAAGATCTTCAGGACGTTGATGGTCAGGGTGACCAGCACGACGACGAGCACGGGCCGGACCAGCGGCACGGTCACGTGCCGGAAGGTCTGCCACTCGTTCGCGCCGTCCATCCGGGCCGCTTCGAGTGCCTCCCGGGGCAGGGCGGCCAGACCGGCCGACACCAGCACCATGGCGAAGCCGGCCCAGATCCAGATGTACACCCCGATGACCGCGGGAGTGATGAACGAAGGCCCGAGCCAGGTGACGCCGTTGAACGGCTCGGTGAAGTTGTCGGCGGGCAGCCGGATGACGTACGGGCCGGAGGCGAGGTCGGGGAACGCGAACCGTCCGGCGGCGTCGGTCCGGGCGGTGGCGACCACCGTGCCCCCGTCGGTCACCGCCTCGACGGTCATCTGGGGCAACCCCACCTCGCCGGCGTCGACGATCCCCGCCTGGCCGCCGCCGCCGCGGGTGAAGTCGAGCCACACCACCCCCTGCAGTCCGGGGCCGCCGGCGGGTGCCGTGGCCGGCTTGGCGTCGGTCGGGATCCGGTCCGGCGGCAGACCCACGAGGGCGAGGCGGACGGGTTCGCCCGGGTTCACCGGCCCTCTGGACTGGAAGCCACCGTCCGTCGGCACCAGTTCGCCCTGCTCCCGAGCGTCGACGCCGTAGTAACGCGACGGTGACACGAAGGCGTCGTGCACCGACACGAC
Source organism: Micromonospora sp. NPDC048830 (assembly GCF_043198215.1). NCBI lineage: Bacteria > Bacillati > Actinomycetota > Actinomycetes > Micromonosporales > Micromonosporaceae > Micromonospora > Micromonospora sp. NPDC048830. The sequence continues at coordinate 4,790 of NZ_JBICUP010000041.1, read as the reverse complement.
GGCCGCGTTGAGCACACCGCGGTCGGGGTTCTCGTCGTAGACCAGCCGGAAGGTGACGCCGGCGGCCAGGAACGAGATGGCCATCGGCATGAACAGGACCGCCTTGAGCACGGCCGCCCGGCGCAGCCGCTCGGTCAACACCGCGAAGATCAGCCCGAGGGTGGTGGCGACGGCAGGCGCCACGATCACCCAGACGAGGTTGTTCAGGATGGCTCGCCGGGTGTTCGACGAGGTGAACATCGCGACGTAGTTGTCGAAGCCGACGAACTTCGATCCGTCACCGCTGCGGAAGCTGAGCCACAGCGTGTAGACGATGGGATAGCAGACCAGTACCAGCAGCAGCACCAGGGCGGGGCCGAGGAAGAGCGCGGCCATCAGGCGGGCCTCCCGCGACCGTCGGCGGGCCGCGGTCTCGGCGGTGGTCCCTGGGCCACCGGGGGCGTCCCGGTGGCCCGGGCCACCGGCGGCGCGCAACGGGCCGCCGGGGCCGTCGGCCACGCTCGCCCGGCCGGTGGTTGTCTGGGCAGGGAGCGGACGGATGCCCTGGGCCGGGTCGGGCGTGATCGTCATCAGTTGCCTCCGAAGTCCTTCTTCGCGGCGGCCTCAAGCTGCTGGGCCAATGCCTCCGGGGCGATGGGCTTGGCGAGGAAGTCCTGCAGCAGCACCCAGAGGTGGGCGCTGGTCCCACCGCCGAACGTCTGCGGCGTGAGGTCCGACAGGTCGAAGCGCAGCGATTCGGCCTTCACCACCGCCTCGGCGAGTTCCCGGGTCGTGTCGTCCGGGTACGTCGCGATGTCCAGTCCCGAGTTCGCCGAGATGAACCCGCCCTTGGCCGCCATGATCTTCGCCGCCTCGGGCGAGGCGAGGAAGGCCATCAGTGCGTTCGCCTCCGGCGTGTCCTTGAAGGCGACCGCCTGGTCGCCCGCCGTCACCACCGCCGGCTTCGAGCCGTCGACCGACGGCCAGTTGAAGAACTTCGCCGACTCGCCGACCTTCAACTCGCCCAGTTTGTTGATCTCCGAGGCGACGAAGTCGCCCTCGAACAGCATCGCCCCCTTCGGCGACTTGCCGAACACGTCGGCGATCGCCTGGGTGAAGGCGGTCTGCGTCGGACTGCCGGCCAGGAAGCGCGGCGTACGCCAGTAGTCGGCCAGCAGGGTCAGCGTCTTGACCACGCTCGGGTCGGTCCAGGGGATCTCGTGCTTGGCCAGCTTGTCGTACATTTCCGGGCCGGCGACCCGGAGGTAGGTGTTCTCGAACCAGTCGGTCAGCACCCACCCGTCGCCACCGGCGGCGACCATGGGCGTCACCCCGGAGTCGGCGAGCGCGGTGGACACGGTCTTGAGCTCGTCCCAGGTCTTCGGCGGCTGCACACCGGCGTCGGTGAAGCTGTCGACCCGGTACCAGATCACCGACTTGTTGGCCACCTTGAAGTAGACGCCGTAGAGCTGCCCGTTCACGGTGCCCAGTTCCTGCCAGGCAGAGCTGTAGTTGGCCTTGATCGCGGCGGCGGCGTCACCGGTCAGCGGCTTGATCGCGCCTCGCTTGACGAACTCGGCCACCACCCCGGGCTGCGAGATCAACGCGACGTCCGGCGGCGAACCCCCGGCGATCCGGCTGTTGAGCAGCACCGGCAGATCGTTGCCGCCGGAGGTGTACTTCACCGTCGCGCCGGTCTTCGCGGCGAAGGCATCCAGCAGAGCCTGGAAGTTCGCCTGCTCGGTGCCGGACCAGGTGGCCGCCACCTCGACCGTCTTGCCGGCGAGGTTCGCGTCCGGCGAGCTGGACGCCGGGCCGGCATCGCTACCGCACCCTGCGGCGGTGGCGAGGACCGCCGTCGCCACGGCGAGCGGTACCCATCGTCGTATCATGGACCCTCCTGAATCTGGTCTGCGGATCGGGACTGGACCGGGGCGGGCGACGAGCCGCCGCTCGCCCCGTGTTCGGAGTCGACCGCGGTTGAGTGGCAGCTCAGCCGCGGTCGACGGGCAGACGCCGACCCAGGTTCCGGATCGGCGGTCGGACCGCCTAATCCGTCCCTTGTGGTCGGTGCTAATCAATCACATCGCATTAACCGATCGGTGATTGCGCCGAGTCTTCAACACCACCGCGTTTCCCGGAAGTCACCTGGGTGTTACGTGACGGGACCGACGAACACCTCACAAGATCAACTTGCGAAAATCCGGCCCGACTCACCGGTAACCATCCGGCAACCCGGCTTGAGCTGGCAAAACATCGTCCACATCGACGCGCGGTCCCAAATTCCGGTAGCACCGACCGGTGAACGAACCGTCGCGGTGTTGAGATTGGGCATCACTGCTGTATCTGCGCTGTTACCGCGACACTTCTACCTGACGAAAACGTCCCACCGGGTGAGCCGAGCGACGTCCGGAACCGTTCAACCTGTGAGGTAGGCCCGATGTGACAGGAGGACAGCGTGGAGAACCTGGCGGGGTACACGGTCGCCGTCCTGTCGGAGCGGCGTCGACACGACCTCGCCACCCTGCTGGAAGCCACCTCGGCACGGACGATCAACGTCCAGGCGGTCCGCTCGGTGGCCCAACCGGTGGCGGAGACCGTCGCCGTCGCCACCCGTAGCTGCGTGACGAGACCGGTGCACGAGGTCATCGTGTCGTCGGGCCTGGGCCTGCGGGCCTGGCTGCGCGTGGTCCGGCAGACCGGCCATCTCGACGCGCTCATCGACCGGCTGACGCACGCCCGCCTGCTGGCCCGCGACGGGCACGCCGCCGACACGCTGCGTGACCTCGGCCTGAGCCAGATATGGGCAACCACGTCCACGACCACCGAGGACCTGTTCCGCTATCTCCTCGCCCAGCCGATGATCGGCCGCCGGGTGGTGGCGCAGATCGAGTCGGAGCCACACCGGGAGTACTGCGAGGCCCTACGCCGCAACGGGGCGACCGTTGTCGAGGTCGTCACCAACCGGTTTCTCCCGCCGCTGCGGAGCGACGTCCTGCGCCGGCTGTGCGGAGTCATCATCCGGCGGCAGGTCGACGCCGTCGCGCTGACCGGGGCGACCGCCACCGAGAACCTGTTGCGCCAGGCCGAGGCCGACGGCGTGCTCGGCGAGGTGCTCAACGCGCTGACCGCCGACATCGTGCCGGCCTGCCTGGGCCACCTGGCGGCGGAGCCGCTCCGGGCGTTCGGCCTCAGCGCGTACGTGGCGAACAGTCCCGCCCTGCCCGACCTGGTCAAGGTCCTGGCGGACCAGCTTCCGGGACGGTCGCTCCAGCTCGACGTGCAGGGCCACCGGATGGAGATCCGCAGCCAGGCGATGGTGATCGGCCACCAGGTGATTCCGGTCCAGCCCGGCCCGATCTCGGTGTTACGGGCGCTGGCCCGCCGTCCGGGCCGGGTGCTGTCCCCGGCCGAGATCCGGGCAGCCACGCCGAGCTGGGCCGACGTCGACGACCACGCCGTCGAGATGGCGGTGTCGCGGCTGCGGCGGACCTTCGACGACACACCGCTGGACGGCGTCGACCTGATCCAGACCGTGATGAAGCGCGGCTACCGGTTGGCGGCCTGACCCAGCCACGCGAACCGGCCCGACACCTCGACCTGCGACAACTCACTCGGCGACCACGTCGGCGCCGGGCAGCGGCCCGGCCACCGGAACCGCCGACGGCTGTTCGCGCATGACGTAGAGGCCCCTCTCCACGTCATCGAGCAGGATGCCGTGTGGACCGTAGATGACCGCCGTGACGTCGTAGCGGTACTGGTGGAACGTCCGCTTCGCCTCCACGTTGCGCTCGTTGACCTCGCTCATCTCGGCCGCGTGGGCTTCGCCGCCCTCGCGACCGGCACCGAGGCCGTCGCCGTTCCAGCCGCGCTTCTTGATGCCGCCGGCGGGAGCGCCACCCTGCACGCCGAACGAGAACTCCCAGCCGGAGGACGAGTCGCCCTTGTTGATCGGGCCCGACTCGTTCTGCTGGTACCGCCGGGCCTTCTGCTCGAAGGCCAGCGGCCGGCCGTCCTTGTCGACGTAGATCTCCGCCCGCCGGATGTCCCAGCCCGAGAGTGATGCCGGCGCCCGGAACCTGGTAGCGGTGTTCGAGCAGCGGCTCGAGACGCGATCGCAGCATCATCTCGGACGCGTGGTGCGCCATCAGGCGGTCGAGATCGCTGCCCCGTGCACGCCCGGCACTCGCCAGGCGCCGTCGGCGCTCAGGTCCAGGCCCTGCCGCAGCCGCTGCGGTTGGGTGGTCGGCGCGCGCCGCTTCACCCTCGTCCGATCCGCGGTCAGGATGGCGCGGGAGGAGGCACGGCGTGTGACCTGGCAACCGGCAGCCGATGCACCCCCGGCAACCCGACCGCGGCGATGCGCTCCCGGTCCCTACGCCTGCGCATCCGCCCCACCAAACCATGACATCCCCCGCGCCGCCGACGGCACGCTGCCGCAGGGCTGGCTTATCGCCGAATGGCTAGCCGACGCCGCCGAGCCGGTCAGCAGCCCGACGTCGGGGTACATTGCGCGTACGCGCTGGGCGGTCTGCAGTCCGCCGTCCGCGCCTGGCGGCATCCGAATGTCCATGATGGCCACGTCGACTGGGGTACGGTCCAGCAAGTCCAGCACCGACGATCTTGTGACCCCGGATACTGCGGCGTATCGTGATGGCGCCGTTAACCAGCTACAACGTTGTTGCATGGTAACGGCCGCGGGCTCGGCGAGGGGAATCTGGTTATGTATGGGGTGGGTATTGACCTGGGTACCAGCTTCACCGCCGCAGCGACCGCCTCCGCCTGGGCCCTGGACATGGTGCCGCTGGCCG
>NZ_JBICUP010000040.1:32886-62012 GCF_043198215.1 Micromonospora sp. NPDC048830 | reverse complement strand
ACGTAGACCGGCATAGCTACAAAGCCACCATCGCGATCGACATCATCACAAACCATTGCGAAACACCCGCCGGACCTTAACCGAGCGGCGTTGCGCCTAGTCCGGGCTCACCCGCAGGAGTCGGTGGCCCCCGAGGTGTTCTCATCTCAGCTGGTTTGACTTCGCTTCGATCGAGACATAGCCGGTATCCGACGCCGCCCTTGCGCGCTCCCTGGAGGGTGACTTCTGGAGGTTGTTAGTCGGTGGCCTTGGGGTGTCCGGTGCCGGCGTGCTTGATCCAGCAGGTGCGGGTGTCGTGGTCGACCAGGTACCAGATGCGGCCGCCGGCGGTGACCTCGTACTGCCACTGCGGCAGCGTCTTTCCGTTGTGCCCCGTGGTGGCGAGGGAGCCTTTGAGGGGGTGCTGGCGGCTGGTCGGCGGGGACGGGCAGGGGTTGGCCTCGATGGCGTCGAACGCGGCGCGGGTGTTGGCCGCGGCCTGGCGGCACAGTTCCTCCCAGCCCTTGGCCGCGTCGTTCGTGGCGAACCGCAGGGTGTAGCCGCCGGGGCGTGGTGGCGGCGCCGCCCGGTCGCCTCGCTTCGCGCTCACTCGCCGGCAGGGCGCGCCACCGGCCCGAAGTCGCCGGCGCTCGACGCGGCCAGGACCCGGTGCAGGTCGGGGTCCGCGTGGATCTCGGCGGTGTGCCGCCACTCGGTGAGCAACTGCGATACTGCTGCGGTGTTGCCCACCGCCGCGGCCGCCTCCGCCGTGTCGACGAACTCGCTGGCCATCTGCTCGAGGTCTCCGGGCGGCAGGAATCGCACCCAGGGCAGCACGGTGGGCAGCGCCTCACGCACCAGGGCCGGGTCCCGGCGCACCACGCTGGCCAGCAGCCGGGCAGTCAGGTCCACCACCTCGCCCTCGGCTTCCGCCCGGTCGGCGGACATCAGTACCAGGTCGGCGGCGTCGCGGCGGCGCAGCCGCACCGCGCGAGCGCGGGCCAGCCGCTCGGTGGTTTCCGCCGGCTGGCGCAGCAGTTCCGAGAACGGCACGGACTCCAACGGCATCGACATGACATCAACACTACTTCAGAGGTGGGCGGAATTGCCAGGACATGGCGAAGGGGCCCACCCGCGGTGAGGGCCCTTGCTGCTGGTCAGGATGGCTAGCCCACAGCGGCCGGTTGACCCGTGGCCCTCACCGCAGTCACCCTTGGCTGCGCGCTCACGGCGGTGCTTTGGCCGGGACGATCTCCGCGAGCCCGTCGGGGCTGATGAACCAGGCGATCAGGGCCAGTGAGTTGGTCACCGCGTAGGCCATCAGCATGCCGGACCCGGCCGGTTGGACTGACCGCGCAACCAGCGACACGCTCTTGCCACCGGCCCGGAGGATTCCTCGCTGTCTGCCTGCCCGTTACGGTAGGAGACCGGCATGGCGGTATGCCGGCAACCCCCGAGGAGACAGCAACAAACATGGCCGTGGACCGGTGCCCGACGTGACCGATCGATACGCGCGGGTCTCCGCGACGACCCATGACACACTCGCCATTCCGCTGAGTCTGTCGGAGCTGGAGCAGTATCTGGCCAAAGCCGCTGATCTGCTGCGCGGAAGCATCGACGAGCAATAGTCAAGACTTGTGGATGAGAAATCTTGATTAGGCAGCCGTGGCCGTGCTGGTGACGGGCTCGGCTGCGGGTCGTTCGACGAGTTTGCCGCGTTCGAAGCGGGCGCCGGCGCGTACCAGAGCGACGAGGTGCGGTGCGTTGACCGCCCGCCACCGCTGCTGGGCGGCTTCGATGAGTTTGAATGCCATGGCGAGGCCGGCGGCCTTGGAGCCGGGCCCCTTGGTGACCTTGGTGCGGTGTCGCACCGTGGCGAAGGTCGACTCGATCGGGTTCGTGGTGCGCAGGTGTACCCAGTGCTCGGCGGGGAAGTCGTAGAACGCGAGGAGCTCGTCCAGATCGTCGACGACCTTGGCGACGGCTTTGCCGAACTTCGCGCCGTAGGCGAGCTTGAACGCGGCCACGCCGCGGCGGGCGTGGTCACGGTCCTCGGCGTTCCAGATCTCGGCGAGGGCCTTCTTCACCCCGGGATGAGCGGATTTCGGCATGGCGGCGAGGACGTTGCCGATCTTGTGGAACCAGCAGCGCTGCTCCCGTGTCTCGGGGAACACCTCACGCAGCGCGTTCCAGAACCCGAGCGCGCCGTCGCCGACGGCCAGGATCGGGGCGCGCATGCCCCGCCGCTTGCAGTCGCGTAGCAGGTCGGCCCACGACCCGGGGCGACTCGCGGTAGCCCTCCGCGAGGGCGACGAGTTCCTTACGGCCGTCGACGCGCACTCCGACGATCACCAGCAGGCACAGTTTTGCCTCGTCGAGGCGCACGTTCAGATGCACGCCGTCGGCCCACACGTACACGTAGTCGGCCGCCGACAGGTCCCGGGCGTTGAAGGCGCGGGCCTCGTCCTGCCACTGCACGGTCAGCCGGGTGATCGTGGCCGCGGACAGCCCGGCGCTGGTGCCCAGGAACTGCTCCAGGGCGGGCACGAAGTCCTGCGAGGACAGGCCGTGCAGATACAGCAGTGGCAGCACCTCGCTGATTTGCGGGGACCTGCGGCATCACGCGGGCAGGACCGCCGAGGCGAACCGCCGCCGCTCACCCGTCTCGTCGACGCGTTTGTCGTTGACCCGCGGCGCCACGACCTCGACCGCCCCGGCCGAGGTGAGCACCTGCCGCGGCCGGGCGTGGCCGTTGCGTACCACCATCCTGCGGCCGTCGGCGTCGAGCTCGTCGGCGTGCGCGGCGATGTACGCGGCGACCTCGGCCTCCAACGCCGCGGCCAGCATCCGTCGCGCACCATCACGCACGATCTCGTCGATCAACGACCCGCCGGGCGCGGCCAGTTGCGGCACCGCCGATGGCGTGGGCTCTTCCGGGTTGACTACGGTAAGCACGGGCGTACCTTCCCGACCCGCGTTCGCGCGCGGGCTCTACTCGATTCCTTGGACTTGGAACTGGCCGGGAGGGTACGCCCCCACGGCGCTCATCCACAGGTTTCGAGCATTGCTCAGCATCGACCAAGCGGACTTCAAGGCGTACATCTTCCCGCTGATGTTCTTCAAGCGGATCAGCGACGTTTACACCGAGGAGTACGAGCGGGCGCTGGCGGAGTCGGACGGCGACCACGAGTACGCGTCGGTCCCCGAGAACCACCGCTTCGGCATCCCGTCCGGCTGCCTGTGGGAGGACATGCGCGCCCGCACCGAGAACGTCGGGCAGGCCCTGGTGACCGCCTTCCGCGCGATCGGGAAGGCCAACCCGGACGTGCTGTACGGCATCTTCGGCAACGCCGCCTGGACGAACAAGGACAAGCTGCCCGACGCCAAGCAGGCCAGCGGACTTCCTCAAGGAGCTGTTCGCCCTCGCCGGTGACGTGGTGGCCGCGGAGAAGGCCGCCGCCGAGATCCCCCGCGAGGAGCGCGGCAAGGCGGCGCTGACGGAGTTGTTCCAGTCCCTCATGGACAACGGAACCCCGATCATCGCTGAGAAGGTCGTCGACGAGGTCGACGAGGTCGTCCGGGCGGTGCGGTTCACGGGGGCCGGGTCCTTGCTGTCGCGTACGGCGACGAGGCCAGGCAGGTTGTCGGCAACCTCGACGCACTCGCCGCCGTTGCTGCCGCTGCGGGTGCTCTTGCGCCACCGGGCGCTGGTCAGGTCAGCCATGATGAACCGGCTACCACCGCCGCAGACGGCAGCGGTCGCTGTCTCGGTTGACCCCCGTTGAATTTGAGACCATCATGCACTGACCGGCCACTCAGGCCACGTGGCTACCCCTGTCGCCTACTGGTGCAGCGGACCCGGGTGAGGTGAGCATTCTTGAACGTGCCGTATGGGAACCGCAAGGTTCTCTTGCTGTCCGACGGGTTCGGCGGAGCCACGATGGCCGCGTACTGTCACCTACGGGACCGGCGTGTCCAAACCGCGTTTCATCCGGCATCGACCTCCGAGGACATGATCGCAGCGGTAGGTCAGCATGCCCCGGACATCGTGATAGCTCCCACCTTGACCAAACGGGTCCCTGCGGAGCTCTACGATCGGGTCCTCATCAACCATCCGGGGCGCTTGGGCGACCGGGGGCCGTCCTCCATCGACTGGGGACGGGTCCGCCGGGATCCGCTCGGTGGGAACACCGTCCTCCTCGCCGAGGAGGGGTGGGACACCGGTCCGGTGGTCTACACCACGAGTTTTCCCTATCCGTCCTGGCCGGCGACCAAGAGTTGGCTGTACTCCCACCTCAACCGGGCTGCGTTCCTCGCCGGCATCGACCACGTGCTGGCCGGGCTCGGGGCCCCGATGCCGCTCGACGAGTCCCAGCCGGACGTGCTGGGCCGGTGGAACGACCCGATGCGCCAGCGAGACTGCGAGATTCACTGGACTATGTCGGCAGAGGACATCGTCTGGAACGCCGCTGCCCGGGACGGCAGCCCTGGGGTGCTCACCGAGTTGGCCGGCCACCAGGTGTACGTGTATGACGTCCACCTGGGCGGGCCGGTCAACGGGGATGCGGACCCAGGTGACGTGGTGGAGTGGCAGCCGAACGGGGCCATCCGGGTGGCCGTGGGCATGCGCACTGGGGACGGGTACCGGGAGAGTGTGTGGGTCGGCTACGTCAAGCCCAAGCCTCCTGCCCAGCACGGTCCCGCGTTCAAGCTTCCCGCTGCCGCATGGATCGGTCAGCAAGGGCGGTACCTGCCCTTGCGGTGGACCGGGCAGGGACCGGGGCCAGGGTACCGTCCGATACGGATATCCTTCCCCGACAGCACCCTGGCTATCGTCACCGCCGCCGCGTACAACGGCGCGTGGTCTACGGAGTTCTGTCAACGTGTCACCAGGGCGCTTGCGTACGTCGAGCGGCTGCCGGACATCCGTCGAGTCGTACTGCGCGGAGGTGGCGCCGACCCGTTCGGTAACGGAATCCACCTAAACCACATCTACGCTGCGGATCCGGGCTGTGGCTCCCCCATGCAGGCCGAGGCGCGGCGCAACATCTCGGCGATCAACGAGGTCGCTGAGATGCTGTTCCGCCTGCGCCGTGCGGGGCGGCACGTCATCGTGGTCGCGGACGGGGATGCTGGTGCGGGTGGGGCTTTCCTTTCCCTGTGCGGAAGCGTGGTGGTCGCCGAGGAGGGGCGGGTCCTCAACTACCACTACAAGAGCATGGGCGGGCTTACCGGCTCCGAGTACCACACGTTGACGCTGCCCGGGCGCATGCCAGACCCAGCAGACCGGCATGCCCTTCTCAATGAGTGCCTGCCCCTGAGTGCCTACCAGGCCCACCGACAGGGCTTGGTGGACTACCTCGCTCCTGCTGGACTCACCGGGCCCGCGCTCACCGAATGGATCGTGGAGTTCAGCAGGAACTACGGCGCCCAGGTCGATCGGCGCGTCATGAAGGTGAGAGACGCCCCAAGCGCCGAGGCCGAAGCCGCGACATCGCGAGCTGAGCTCACCACCATCTTCCGGGACTTCGCCGGTAGCGACTTTCAGCAGGCGCTCGCTCGGTTCGTCCTCAAACAACCCGCTACACCGCCGGTCGCAGCGAGACGGTATCGCGGCGGGTACCAGGAATCGAACTTCCCGCCCCCTCAAGGCGAGTGATTCTGGCGGGGCTGCGGGAACAGGCAAGGCCGTTGATGATGAACCTCTCCAATGATCTTGTCGATGAGTCGCCTCGATTGTGCCTGGTCGAGAGCGAGAGCATCGATGCTCATCCAAACGTTCGCATATGCGGCGGACTCCTGAGGACGATCAAGGTGCAGCGCGCCGAGCGCTGTGCCGTGGCCGGAGCACGCCGCCGGCAGGGCGCGAGCATCTGGTACTCAGCAGGGGAGAGGCGAAGGTGACTGGCCAGCCGTCGAAGGTCGTGGCTGAGAAGATCCCGAGGCAGTTGATCCGTGGTCTGCAGCTTTGCTCGTAGGAGCGCGGCAGCCTTCATGCCGCATTCCACCGAGTAGAAGCTGATCAGATGAGAAGCTTCTTCGCTGGCTGAGCCTGCTGCTTCTGCCAGTCTGAAGAAGCTGTTCACCAGATCACGGTGTGTCACGTGGAGGGGCGCTCAGCGCACTCTAGTAATGAGCCTGGCGTCCGCCAACCGCGCCACGGCGGCTAGTCCGGGACGCGGCGGTAGGCGCCGTCGCTGGCCGAGGTGGCCATCGAGGCGTACGCGCGCAGGGCCGCCGACACCGGCCGCTCCCTGTCCACCGGGGTGTACGGGCGGTCGCGCTTCTCCTGCGCGACGCGCCGGGCGTCCAGGACGTCGGCCGGCACGTTCAGCTCGATCGACCGGTTCGGGATGTCGATGGCGATCTCGTCGCCCTCCTCGACCAAGGCGATCAGCCCGCCGGAGGCCGCCTCGGGGGAGACGTGCCCGATCGACAGGCCGGACGTGCCGCCGGAGAACCGGCCGTCGGTGAGCAGCGCGCAGGACCGGCCCAGCCCGCGGCCCTTGAGGAACGAGGTGGGATAGAGCATCTCCTGCATGCCGGGGCCGCCCTTCGGGCCCTCGTACCGGATGACCACCACGTCCCCGGCGGCCACCGACTTGTTCAGGATGCCCTCGACGGCGGCGTCCTGGGACTCGAAGACCCGCGCCGGCCCGCGGAAGGTGAGGCACTCGTCGGGCACCCCGGCGGTCTTCACCACGCAGCCGTCCGGCGCGAGGTTGCCGTGCAGGATGGCCAGCCCGCCGTCGGCCGAGTACGCGTGCTCCCGGTCCCGCACGCAGCCGCCGGCCGCGTCCGTGTCCAGCGACGACCAGCGGTTGGTGGTGGAGAACGGCTCGGTGGTGCGCACCCCGCCCGGGGCGGCGTGGAACAGCTCGACCGCCTCCCGCGTGGCGGAGCCGCCGCGGACGTCCCAGTCGGCGAGCCAGCGCTCCAGCGTGGGGGAGTGGACGGCGTGCACGTCCCGGTTGAGCAGGCCGGCGCGGTCCAGTTCGCCGAGGATGGCGGGGATGCCGCCGGCCCGGTGCACGTCCTCCATGTGGTACTGCGGCGAGTTCGGGGCGACCTTGGCCAGGCAGGGCACCCGGCGGGAGATCGCGTCGATGTCGGCGACGCCGAAGTCCAGCTCGGCCTCGCGGGCGGCGGCGAGCAGGTGCAGGATCGTGTTGGTCGAGCCGCCCATCGCCACGTCCAGGGCGACCGCGTTCTCGAACGCGGCCCGGCCGGCGATCGCGCGGGGCAGCACCGAGGCGTCGTCGCCGTCGTACCAGCGCTTGGCGATCTCCACGACGGTGCGGCCGGCCTCGACGAAGAGCGACCGGCGCGCGGCGTGGGTGGCCAGCGTCGAGCCGTTGCCGGGCAGCGCCAGGCCGATCGCCTCGGTCAGGCAGTTCATCGAGTTGGCGGTGAACATGCCGGAGCAGGAGCCGCAGGTCGGGCAGGCGGAGCGCTCGATGGCGCCGAGCTGGTCCTCGGTGACCGACTCGTTCGACGCGGCGATCATCGCGTCGATCAGGTCGATCTTGGAGTGGACCACGCCCTCGATCGCGACGGTCTTGCCGGCCTCCATGGGGCCGCCGGAGACGAACACGGTGGGGATGTTGAGCCGCAGCGCGGCCAGCAGCATGCCCGGAGTGATCTTGTCGCAGTTGGAGATGCAGACCAGGGCGTCCGCGCAGTGCGCGTTGACCATGTACTCCACCGCGTCGGCGATCAGCTCGCGGCTGGGCAGCGAGTAGAGCATCCCGCCGTGGCCCATGGCGATGCCGTCGTCGACGGCGATCGTGTTGAACTCCCGGCCCACCCCGCCGGCCTCGGCCACCGCGTCGGCGACCAGGCCGCCGAGGTCCTTGAGGTGTACGTGGCCGGGGACGAACTGGGTGAAACTGTTGGCGATGGCGACGATCGGCTTGCCGAAGTCGTCGTCGGTCATCCCGGTGGCCCGCCACAGGGCCCGGGCGCCGGCCATCGTCCGACCGTGCGTGGAGGTCTTCGACCGCAGCTCAGGCATGCCTACCAGTCTGACACCACCGGCCGGGCCGCTCCCAGCCGCGCACACCGCGTCCCAACAGATGCACACCCGGTACCCCACGGCGTGCGGTCATCCGGCAGAGTTGAGGCGTGCACTTCCCCCCGGGCATGGTCGCGGTCGCGGTGCTGAGTGGGCTCGTCGCCGTCGTCGCCACCGGGCTGCTGGCCACGATCGTCCGGCGGCTCGGTCGGCCGTGCAGGCAGGGCGCCGTCCTGGTCGCCGTCGCGGCGGGGTTCGCGCTGGCCAGCCTCCTGGTCGGGCTCACCGCGGCGTTCGGCGTCGGGTACGACGCGGACCAGCGGGGGCAGCGCGTGGGCTGGGCGACCCTGGCCTCGGCCGGCACCGCCGCGAGCGCGCTCGCGTTCGGCGCGGGACTGCTGCGGCTGCCCGGCGCCCCGAACACCCCGGCGGCCCGGGCGCGGCTGTTCCTGGACGGCCTGATCATGGCGACCGCGCTGTGGTTCGTCGGCTGGGTGCTCGTCTCCGAGCCCACCCGGCTGCTGGGCGTCGCGACGCCGCTGGCGTGCGTACCGATCCTGCTGGCCACCGTCGGCGCCGCGCTCGCCGTGGGGCTCGCCGTGGTCGTGCTCACGCGGGCCACCCCGCCCCGGCGCCGGCTGGTCTGGCTCGGCGCCGGGATCACCGCGGCCACCTGCGGCGGGCTCGGCATCGCGGTGGGGCTCCTGCAGGCCCTGCCGGCGATGGTGGTGGCCGGCGCCGGACTGCTCGCGGGCGGGCTGCTGGCCGCCGCGTTCGCCGTGCACCGGGCCGCGCCGACCGGCGAGATCGAGGTCGACCTGATCGGCCGGGACGGCGCGTACGCCTTCGTGCCGATGCTCGCGATGGCGGCGTCGGCGATGTACCACCTGTTCCAGGGCGGCCGGTTCGACGCCCTGGGCATCGTCGCCGGCAGCGTCGAGGGCTTCGCGCTGGTGGCCCGGCAGCAGTTGACGCTCAACGACGTGCGCGGGTACGCGGGCCGGCTGGCCGCGCGGGAGGCGCACTTCCGGGAGTTGGCGCACACCGACCCGCTGACCGGCCTGGCCAACCGGCGGGGCCTGTTGCGCGCCCTGCACCGGGCCGCCGCCTCGGGCGCCCCGCGCGTGCTGCTCGGCCTCGACCTGGACGGCTTCAAGAACGTCAACGACATGCGCGGGCACGACGTCGGCGACAACGTGCTGGCGGAGGTGGGGCGGCGGCTGCGTGGCAACCTGCGGCCCGGGGACCTGGCCGCCCGCCTGGGCGGGGACGAGTTCGCGGTGCTCATGCCCGGCTGGGAGGCCGACGCGGGCCGGGTCGCGCAGCGCCTGCTCGGGGTGCTCGGCGAGCCGTACCAGCAGCCGGACGGGCCGGTCTTCCTCTCGGCCAGCATCGGGGTGGCCGCCCAGTCCGACGACCCGGACGTGGAACTGCTGCTGCGCAACGCCGACCTGGCCCTGCGCTACGCCAAGCAGCGCGGCAAGGACCGGATCGAGCACTACGACGCCGCGTACGACCAGCGGCTGCGCCGCCGCACGACGCTGGAGCACGAACTGCGCGGCGCGATCGAGCGCGACGAGCTGCGGCTGGCGTTCCAGCCGGTGGCCTCGCTGCCGTCGGTGCGCCCGGTCGGCGCGGAGGCGCTGCTGCGCTGGCACCACCCGGAGCTGGGCAACGTCCGCCCGGACGAGTTCATCCCGCTGGCGGAGGAGTGCGGGATGATCGCCAAGCTCGGCGCCTGGGTGCTGCACCAGGCGTGCTGGCAGTTGTCCCGCTGGCTGGCCGACGGGCACGACGTCTGGGTCTCGGTGAACGTCTCGCCCCGCGAGCTGCACGCGCCGGAGTACGTCGTCCAGGTCGCCGACGCGCTGCGCGCCCACCACGTGCCCCCGCAGCGGCTGGTGCTGGAGGTCACCGAGCACGCCGTCGCCACCGACCTGGACGAGCTGATCCGGCGGCTGACCGCGCTGCGGCGCACCGGCGTCCGGATCGCGCTGGACGACTTCGGCGCGGGCTACTCGTCCCTGGGTCAGCTGCGCCGCCTCCCGATCGACATCCTCAAGATCGACCACAGCCTCGTCGCCGAGCACGAGCCGGTCCGCCCGGCGGACACCGAGGGGCCGGCCTTCGCCCCGATGGTCGACATCGTGATGCGGCTGGGCCACCAGCTCGGCCTGCAGGTGATCGCCGAGGGGGTCACCACCCCGGCGGAGCTGGCCGCGGTGGTCGCCGCCGGCTGCCGGTTCGGCCAGGGCGCACTCTTCGGCTGGGGGGTGCCGGCCGAGCATCTGGAGGCGATGCTGGAGGCGGCGACCTCGGCCGGCGCGCGCCCCGCTCCGGCCGTGACCCCGCCCGGCTCCGCCGTGACCTCCACCACCTCTCCGCCCGGCTCGGCCGTGACCTCCGCCACCTCGCCGGCCGGTTCGGCCGTGACCCCCACCACCTCTCCGGCCGGCTCCGCCGTGACCCCCACCACCTCTCCGGCCGGCTCCGCCGTGACCTCCGCCACCGCGCCGTCCGCCGCGTCTGGGCGGCTGTCCCCGGCGCCCGCGCAGCGCCCCGCCGAGGAGTCGTCCGCGCAGCTCGGAGCGGGGGTCGACGGCGCGTCGCCGGGCGGCGCGCCGACGTCCGTGAATCAAAATGTGGGATCAGTTGACTCATCGCGTGAGATGCGTCAGGCTTGACCACATGCCGTCGAACCGGTTCCCGCGAGTACTTACCTGAGCGCACTCTCCGCCGTCGAGAGTGCGCTGGCCCCGTGCATCTGCACGAGGGCCGTTTTTGTTGCCGTCGGACCCAGCGCCGGCGGGCCCCGCCCGCGGCGCACCGCTTGAAGAGCCCCAGCCACTCGAAGCCGAAGGCCTGAACCGCCATGACGCGACCAACGCCAGAGACACTCGCCCACTCCGCCCGCCGATCCCGACCCGCCGGTGAGCCGGCGACCGACGCCGACCGGGCCGCACCGGCCGCCCGCGCCACCGCCCCGGCGGTACGGCAGTCCGAGCCCGTCCAGGTCTCCGGGGCCGGCTCCCTCGTGCGGTCCCTCGAGGCGCTCGGCGTGGACGTCGTCTTCGGCATCCCGGGCGGGGCGATCCTCCCGGCGTACGACCCCCTCTACGACTCCACCGTCCGGCACATCCTGGTCCGGCACGAGCAGGGCGCGGGCCACGCGGCCACCGGGTACGCCCAGGCCACCGGCAGGGTCGGCGTCTGCATGGCGACCTCCGGCCCCGGCGCGACCAACCTGGTCACCCCGATCGCCGACGCGTACATGGACTCGGTGCCGATGGTGGCGATCACCGGCCAGGTCCCCCGGCCGGCGATCGGCTCGGACGCCTTCCAGGAGGCCGACATCCAGGGCATCACCCTGCCGATCACCAAGCACAACTTCCTGGTGCAGACGCCCGAGGAGATCCCGCAGGTGCTCGCCGAGGCGTTCCACCTGGCCGCGACCGGGCGCCCCGGCCCGGTCCTGGTGGACATCCCCAAGGACGTCCTGCAGGCGCAGACCACGTTCACCTGGCCGCCGACGCTGGACCTGCCCGGCTACCGGCCCACCCTGCACCCGCACGGCAAGCAGATCCGGGAGGCCGCCCGGCTGATGACCTCGGCCCGCCGCCCGGTGCTCTACGTCGGCGGCGGGGTGCTCAAGGCCGGGGCCAACGAGGGGCTGCGCCGGCTGGCCGAGCTGACCGGCATTCCGGTGGTCACCACCCTGATGGCGCTCGGCGCGTTCCCCGACTCGCACCGGCAGCACCTGGGCATGCCCGGCATGCACGGCACGGTCGCGGCGGTCTACGGCCTGCAGAAGGCGGACCTGATCGTGGCGCTGGGCGCGCGGTTCGACGACCGGGTCACCGGCCGGCTGGACACCTTCGCCCCGGACGCCGCCGTCGTGCACGCCGACATCGACCCGGCCGAGATCGGCAAGAACCGGCACGCGGACGTGCCGATCGTCGGCGACGCCCGGCACGTGATCGACGAGCTGATCGCGGCGGTCACGGCCGAGCGGGCCGCCCATGAGCCGGCCGACCTCGCCGACTGGTGGAACCAGCTGGACGACCTGCGCCGGCGCTACCCGCTGGGGTACGAGGAGCCGGCAGACGGCACCCTGTCCCCGCAGTACGTGATCGAGCGGCTGGGCAAGATCGCCGGGCCGGACGCGATCTACGTCGCCGGGGTCGGCCAGCACCAGATGTGGGCCTCCCAGTTCATCTCGTACGAGAAGCCGTACACCTGGCTCAACTCCGGCGGCCTCGGCACGATGGGGTACGCGGTCCCGGCCGCGATGGGCGCCAAGGTCGGCCGGCCGGACACGGTGGTCTGGGGGGTGGACGGCGACGGCTGCTTCCAGATGACCAACCAGGAGCTGGCCACCTGCGCCCTGGAGGGCATCCCGGTCAAGATCGCCGTGATCAACAACGGCAACCTCGGGATGGTCCGGCAGTGGCAGACGCTGTTCTACAACGAGCGGTACTCCAACACCGAGCTGGGCACCCACAAGCACCGCATCCCGGACTTCGTCAAGCTCGCCGAGGCGCTCGGCTGCGTCGGCCTGCGCTGCGAGAGCGCCGCCGACGTCGACAAGACCATCAAGGCGGCCATGGAGATCAACGACGTGCCCGTCGTGATCGACTTCGTGGTCGGCAAGGACGCGATGGTGTGGCCGATGGTGGCCGCCGGCACCAGCAACGACGAGATCATGTTCGCCCGGGGTGTCCGCCCCGCGTTCGACGAGGACGAACTCTAATCATGACGACGCAGAGTCTGCACACGCTGTCCGTACTGGTGGAGAACAAGCCGGGCGTCCTGGCCCGGGTCTCTGGGCTGTTCTCCCGGCGCGGCTTCAACATCGACAGCCTCGCCGTCGGCGAGACCGAGAACCCGGACGTCTCCCGGATCACCATCGTGGTCAACGCCGAGTCGTCCCCGCTGGAGCAGGTCACCAAGCAGCTCAACAAGCTGGTCAACGTGCTCAAGATCGTCGAGCTGGACCCGCAGGTCTCGGTGGCCCGGGAGCTGCTCCTGGTCAAGGTCCGCGCCGACCGCAGCGCCCGGGCGCAGGTGTTGGAGACGGTCAACCTGTTCCGCGCCCGGGTGGTCGACGTCGCGCCGGACACGTTGACCATCGAGGCCACCGGCACCCCCGACAAGCTGGACGCGCTGCTGCGCGACCTCGAACCGTACGGGATCAAGGAGATGGTCCAGTCGGGCACGGTCGCCATCGGGCGCGGCTCGCGCTCGATCACCGTCGGCCCCGCCCTGCGGGCCGCCTGAACTCCCTCCGCCGGCCGGCCTGTCGGGCCGCCCGGGAACAAGCCCCATCAGCCACAGGAAACAACGACGGGCCACCCGGGCCGCCGTACGAAAGGGAAGTCAATGAGCGTTGAGGTGTACTACGACGACGACGCGGACCTGGGCCTGATCCAGGGCCGCAAGGTGGCGGTGATCGGGTACGGCAGCCAGGGCCACGCCCACGCGCTGTCGCTGCGCGACTCCGGCGTCGACGTGGTGATCGGCCTGCCGGCGGGCTCGAAGAGCCGCCCGAAGGCGGAGGAGCAGGGCCTGCGGGTGCTCACTCCGGCCGAGGCGGCGGCCGAGGCCGACGTCATCATGATTCTCGCCCCGGACACCGCCCAGCGGGCCCTGTACGCCGAGTCGATCGCGCCCAACCTGGCCCCGGGCAAGGCGATCTTCTTCGGACACGGCTTCAACATCCGGTACGACCTGATCAAGCCGCCGGCCGACGTGGACGTCGCCATGGTCGCCCCGAAGGGCCCGGGTCACCTGGTCCGCCGCCAGTACGTCGACGGCAAGGGCGTGCCCTGCCTGGTCGCCGTCGAGCAGGACGCCTCGGGCTCCGCGTTAGCCCTCGCCCTGTCGTACGCGAAGGCCATCGGCGGCACCCGGGCCGGCGCGATCCGGACCTCCTTCAAGGAGGAGACCGAGACCGACCTGTTCGGCGAGCAGGCGGTGCTCTGCGGCGGCGCGGCGGCCCTGGTCCAGACCGGGTTCGAGGTGCTCACCGAGGCCGGCTACGCCCCCGAGGTGGCGTACTTCGAGTGCCTGCACGAGCTGAAGCTGATCGTCGACCTCATGTACGAGGGCGGCATCGCCCGGATGCGCTACAGCATCTCCGACACCGCCGAGTACGGCGACCTCTCCCGCGGCCCCCGCGTGGTCGACTCGCGGGTCAAGGAGGAGATGCGCAAGATCCTGTCCGAGATCCAGTCCGGCGAGTTCGCCCGCGAGTGGGTCGCCGAGGACGAGGCGGGCCGGCCGAACTTCAGCAAGTGGCGGGCCGAGGGCGCGGCGCACCCGATCGAGGAGACGGGCCGGAAGCTGCGGGACATGATGAGCTGGGTGGACCAGCCCATCACCGAGACCGCCTGAACCGGCGCCGCCGGACAGACCGAGACCGCTTCGACCGGCATCGCCCGAGGCACGCGGTGGCCGCCCGACGCTCTTCCGGCGTCGGGCGGCCACCGCTGTCCACTTCTGCGCCCGGAACCCCCGCCCATGTCGGGTTTGTGAGGGCGCTCACCCCTCCGCCCGTGCCATGTCGGCCGGGCTGCACCCTACGATCGCGGTAGGTGCGTAGCGGCGCACCAGACGGCCATGGCACGACTGAGCGCGGGGCGCAGTACGGCGTCCCGGGCATCCCGGCCGCCGCCACCCGACCTCTACGAGGACCGATGACTCCTGTCGTACTGATCGCCGAAGAACTCGCCCCCGCCGCCATCGAGGTGCTCGCCCACGACTTCGATGTCCGGCACGTTGACGGCACCGACCGCCCGGCCCTGCTCTCCGCCCTCTCCGAGGCCGACGCGGTGATCGTGCGCAGCGCCACGCAGATCGACGCCGAGGCGATCGCCGCGGCGCCCCGGCTGAAGGTGGTCGCCCGGGCCGGCGTGGGCCTGGACAACGTCGAGGTGCCGGCCGCCACCGCCCGGGGCGTGATGGTCGTCAACGCGCCCACCTCCAACATCGTCTCCGCCGCCGAGCAGGCCGTCGCGCTGCTGCTCGCCGTGGCCCGCAACACCGCCAGCGCCAGCGCCGCCCTGAAGGCCGGCGAGTGGAAGCGGTCCAAGTACACCGGCGTCGAGGTGCAGGGCAAGACGGTCG
The DNA here is from genome assembly GCF_043198215.1 of Micromonospora sp. NPDC048830. Lineage (NCBI taxonomy): Bacteria > Bacillati > Actinomycetota > Actinomycetes > Micromonosporales > Micromonosporaceae > Micromonospora > Micromonospora sp. NPDC048830. The sequence continues at coordinate 46,894 of NZ_JBICUP010000040.1, read as the reverse complement.
GCGTGGTCGGCCTCGGCCGCATCGGCGTGCTCTTCGCGCAGCGGATCGCCGCCTTCGGCACCCGGCTGATCGCGTACGACCCCTACATCCAGCCGGCCCGCGCGGCCCAGCTCGGGGTGCGCCTGGTCGGGCTGGAGGAGCTGCTCCGGGAGAGCGACTTCATCTCGATCCACCTGCCGAAGACCCCGGAGACCGTGGGCCTGATCGGCGAGAAGGAGCTGGCGATCGTCAAGCCGGGCGTGCGGATCGTCAACGCCGCCCGGGGCGGGCTGGTCGACGAGCAGGCCCTGGCGGACGCGATCGCCGAGGGCCGGGTGGCCGGCGCCGGCGTGGACGTGTACGCCAAGGAGCCCTGCACCTCCTCGCCGCTGTTCGCCTTCGACAACGTGGTGGCCACCCCGCACCTGGGCGCCTCCACGCACGAGGCGCAGGACAAGGCCGGCCTGGCCGTGGCCAGGAGCGTGAAGCTGGCCCTGCAGGGCGAGTTCGTGCCGGACGCGGTCAACGTGCAGGCCGGCGGCGTCGTCGCCGAGGACGTCCGGCCGCTGCTGCCGCTGGCGGAGAAGCTGGGCCGGGCGTTCACCGCCCTCGCGGGCGGGGTGGCCGCCAGCGTCACCGTCGAGGTGCGTGGCGAGATCGTCAACCACGACGTGTCGGTGCTCAAGCTCGCCGCCACCAAGGGGCTGTTCAGCTCGGTGGTGGAGGAGCAGGTCACCTACGTCAACGCGCCGCACCTGGCCACCGAGCGCGGCGTCGAGGTCACCCTGGTCACCCAGGCCGAGACGACGGACCACCCGAACCTGGTGACCGTCCGCGGCGCCCTGCCGGACGGCCGCACGGTCAGCGTCTCGGGCACCGTGACGCACGCCGGCGCGCGGGAGGTCATCAAGCTGACCCAGGTGGACGGCTTCGACGTGGAGATCGGCGCGGAGGGCATCCTGCTCTTCCTGCGCTACGTCGACCGGCCGGGCGTGGTCGGCACGGTCGGCACGCTGCTCGGCGCGGCCGGCATCAACATCGCGGCGATGCAGGTCGCCCGTCGGGAGGCCGGCGGCGAGACGCTGATGACCCTCACCGTCGACCAGGCGCTCGGCGCGGACCTGCTCACCTCGGCGGCCGACTCGATCGGCGCGGTCTCGGCCAGCGCCGCGGACCTGCGCGACGAGTAGGCGCCGCCCACGGCCTGCCCGGCGGGCAGGCCGTGCGGAGGTTCCGCCCGCGTGTGACCCCCGGGGGCCCGGCCGCACGGCCGGGCCCCTCGCCGTGTCGGGGAAACGTCGCCGGATCAGCGCCGCACGGAGGCGGGCGGCGGGTAGACGGAGCCGTCCTGGTAGTCGAAGAGCATCAGGTTGTGTTCTCCGGCGAGCCGCTCGATGTCGAGCAGCACCTGGTCCTCGCAGGCCGGGTTGAGGTTCATGACGATGTGGTCGGCGGTCGCGTGCAGCGGCGACACCTCCCACGGCGACCCCTCGCCTGTCCGGTCGGGGTAGTTGGCCGTGATCGCCCGGTAGAAGGCGACCACCCGCGGGTCCGGGTAACGTTCGCCGTGCTGCCCCTGATGGCACCGTTGCACCGCTGCCCGCACGTCCGCGGGCGTGGCTCCGTCCGGGAGAGCCCATACGCTCAGATCGAAACTCACGGCGGACAGCGTGCCATCTTGCGCCCGGGAAGTCACCGCGACCCCGCCGCAGGTCAGCCGGGAACATTCCACATCGTCCCGTCGGGACGGTCCGCTGTGGAGACTCTTGCGACGAGTTACGTCAATTCGATAGCGTACTCGTGCGGTCACTGGCTGAGTTCGGTCGTCGGCCCGTCTTCGGGTGACGTGGTCGGACGTCCGGCCCGACCAGTCCGCGCCCCTCGATTGCGCGAGCCACGCGCACTCGTCGCTGACCGGCCCCCACGGTCGTTGCCGAGACCCTGGGGGCCGATCGCGGGCCGCCCACAGCCGGGATGCGAGATCCGGCCGGAGGATCGGTCAGCGGTGGGCGAACAGCGCCCGGTAGTCCGAGCCGCCGCGGAACCAGACGAGCCCGGTCGGGCCGGCGGCGTAGAGCGCGGTGGCGTACGCATCGGCCACCGCGAGGTCCGGGCCGATCACGGTGGCGGAGGCGAGCTGGTCGGCGGGCTCCCCGGTGTGCGGGTCGACGACGTGCCCCCGCCGCCCGGTCACGCCGGAGGTGCCCACCGCGCCGGCCGTCATCTCCAGCACCAGCGGGGTCCGGCGGGCGTCGGTGGGGTGGTGCACCGCGACGCGCCACGGGCCGCCGTGCGGGGCGTGGCCGCGTACCACGAGGTCGGCCCCCGTGAGCACGGCGTAGTCGTGGATGCCGGCGGCGCGCAGCCGGGTCGCGGCCCGCTCCACCGCCCAGCCGCCGAGCAGGCCGCCCGGGTCGAAGCCGCCGGGCACCGCCCAGGCGTCGAACCACCCGTCGGTCGCCGCCCGCATCGCGGCGCAGCGGTCCACCAGGTCGGCCAGCGGGGGGTACGACTCGGGGCTGATCTCCCCCCGGCGCAGCCGGGACACGAGGCTTTTGGGCCGGGTCGGGCCGTACGTGAGGTCGATGGCGCGCAGCTCGCCGACGGCGTCCGCCAGCGCCTCGCCGACGCCGCGCCGGCCCAGCCACTGCGGGGCGTTGAGCAGCAGCGAGTACTCGGCGGGGCCGGTACGGACGGTGTGCCGTACGACGATGCGGTCGACGGGGGTGGCGGCGGACCGGTCGAGGCGGTGGCTGCGGGCGCCGAGCCGCAGGTCGGGGCGCCGGCTGCGGAGGCCCTGGTCAACCCACCGCGGCTGCGGCTGCTCGTGGGCCCAGCGGGGGCGGGGCTGCTCGTCGATGCGCATGGCCTGCTCCTTCGCTGACGGCGCCGCGGCGCTGCGGCGAATTCCGTCACGGGCCCGTGACCCGCTCGGCACTGACCCTAGGCCGCGAAGATGGCCGCCCCATGAAAGCCGTCTGGGAACCTGCTGTGCATCCGCATTTCCCAAATCATGGAAGGGTTGTACCGGGAGGCGGGACGGAGTCGTACGGTTGCAAAGAACGACGAGGCGAGGGAGCGCAGGACGTGGCACGCATCGCGGTGGTGGCCGGGGACGGGATCGGGCCCGAGGTGGTCGCGCAGGCCCGGAAGGTCCTCGACGCCGTGCTCCCCGGGGTGGAGGCCACCGAGTACGACCTCGGCGCCGCCCGGTACCACCGTACGGGCGAGGTGCTGCCCGACTCCGTCCTGACCGAGCTGGCCGGGCACGACGCGATCCTGCTGGGCGCGGTCGGCGACCCGAGCGTCCCGCCGGGTGTGCTGGAGCGGGGCCTGCTGCTCAAGCTCCGCTTCGCCTTCGACCAGTACGTCAACCTGCGGCCGTCGCGGCTGTGGCCGGGCGTCGCCGGCCCGCTGGCGACCGTCAAGCCCGGCGAGGTCGACCTGGTCGTGGTGCGCGAGGGCACCGAGGGGCTGTACACCGGCGCGGGCGGCTCGCTGCACCGGGACACCCCGGCCGAGGTGGCCACGGAGGAGAGCCTGAACACCCGGCACGGCGTGGAGCGGGTGATCCGGGACGCCTTCGCCCGGGCGGAACGCCGCGAGCGGCGCAAGGTCACCCTCGTGCACAAGACCAACGTGCTGACCCACGCCGGGTCGCTCTGGGCCCGTGCGTTCGAGGCCGTGGCCGCCGAGCACCCCGACGTCACCACCGAGTACCAGCACGTCGACGCCGCCGCCATGTTCCTGGTCACCCAGCCCCAGCGGTACGACGTCGTGGTCACCGACAACCTCTTCGGCGACATCCTCACCGACATCGCCGCCGCGGTGACCGGCGGCATCGGGCTCGCCGCCAGCGGCTGCATCAACCCCGAGGGGCGCTACCCGTCCATGTTCGAGCCGGTGCACGGCTCCGCGCCGGACATCGCCGGCCAGGGCGTCGCCGACCCGGTCGCCGCGGTCCTCTCCGCCGCCCTGCTGCTGGACCAGCTCGGGCACGCCGAGGCCGCCGCGCGGGTGACCGCCGCCGTCGGCACGGAGCTGGCCAACCGGGCCCCGGACGTACCGCTGCGCACCGCCGAGGTAGGCGACCGGCTCGCCGCGTACGCGGTGGCCTGACCAGGTGTCCCGTCGCCGCGAATGCGGCGATCCGACCAGGTGTCCCGTCGCCGCGAATGCGGCGATCCGACCGGTGTCCGGTGGCCGCCTGGGCGGGGGATCTGTCCAGGTGCCCAGCCGCTGCGTACGCGGCGGCCTGACCGGTATCCGACCACCAGGCGCCCGACGGGGCGTCCGATCTGCCCGAACCTGCGTCCGGCGCGCCTGGTCGCGACCACCGACCTACCTGCTCAGGGGCGGTGGGGGTAAGTTTCTGGCAACAGCTGAATCGGCATGCGGTCCCGCATGCCGTTGTCCCGCAGGGAGGTCCGCGCGATGAGCGGTGGTGACATGCTCGACTTCGAGATCCGTCCGAATCCCGCGCCGGTATCGGTCGCCGACCGGGCCGCCCTGCTCGCCAACCCGGGCTTCGGACGGGTCTTCACCGACCACATGGTCACGATCCACTACGCCGAGGGCAAGGGCTGGTACGACCCCCGGGTCGAGGCGCGGGCGGCCATCCCGCTGGACCCGGCCGCCGCCGTGCTGCACTACGCGCAGGAGATCTTCGAGGGGCTCAAGGCGTACCGGACGGCCGACGGCGGGGTGACCTTGTTCCGGCCCGAGGCCAACGCCACGCGGTTCGCCGCCTCCGCCCGCCGGATGGCGATGCCGGAGCTGCCGGTGGAGACGTTCGTCGAGTCGCTGCGCCGAATCGTCGAGATCGACCATGACTGGGTCCCGGAGGGTGAGGACGGCAGCCTGTACCTGCGGCCGTTCATGTTCGCCAGCGAGGTCTTCCTCGGCGTCCGGCCGGCCAACGAGTATCTCTACGTGGTCATCGCCTCGCCGGCCGGGGCGTACTTCACCGGTGGGGTCAAGCCGGTGACGGTCTGGGCGTCGCCGGACTACACCCGCGCGGCCCCCGGCGGCACGGGCGCGGCGAAGTGCGGCGGCAACTACGCCGCCTCGCTCGCGGCGCAGGCCGAGGCGATCGAGGCGGGCTGCGACCAGGTGGTGTTCCTGGACGCGGTGGAGCGGCGCTACGTCGACGAGCTGGGCGGGATGAACGTCTTCTTCGTCTACGACGACGGCACCCTGGTCACCCCGCCGCTGACCGGCACGATCCTGCCCGGCATCACCCGGGACGCCGTCCTCACGCTGGCCGGTGACGCCGGGCTCGACGTGCAGGAGCGGCCGGTCAGCTTCGCCGACTGGCAGGCCGACGCGGTCAGCGGCCGGCTGCGGGAGGTCTTCGCCTGCGGCACCGCGGCCGTGGTCACGCCGATCGGCGGGGTCCGCTTCCCGGACGGCGAGTTCCTCATCGGCGGCGGGGAGCCGGGCCGGGTCACGATGGAGCTGCGCCAGCAGTTGGTCGACATCCAGCGCGGCCGGGCCGCCGACCCGCACGGCTGGGTCGTCCGGGTCCTCTGACCGCGGGCACCTGCCGGCGCATGCGTCACCGGGCCCTGCCCGGCACGCGCCGGCAGGTGCCGGTGTCGCGGGTTCGCGGCCTGTAGCTACCTGTGGCCGGTGTCGCGGGTTCGCGGTCTGGCCGGTAGCTTTCCGCGGCCTGTGGAGCTGCCCGCGCAGACGGGGCACGCGTTCGCGGCAACGCCCCGGCTGGCCGGGCGAGGAGCCGTGCGGCAACGCCCTGCCCGGGTGGGCGCGGAGCCAGGCCTGGGCGCACGGATGGGGCAGCTCCACAGGCTTGCGCGACACGAGGCGGCACCGGTCGCCCGCCCGACCGCCTCCGAAGTTCACTCCAGCAGGTGGGCGCGGAGCGCGGCGAGCTGGGCGTCGGTGACCCCGGCGTGCCGCAGGTAGCCCTCCACCGAGCCGTGCCCCTGCCGCAGCTCGGTCAGGAAGAGCGCCATGGCCTCGGCCCACGCTGACACGGTAACGGCCGGCGGGGACGTACCCGCCGGCCGTGACGTCGGACCGCCCCGCCGGCCCGGACGGTCAGCGCGTCGTGCCCGGCGGCACGTCGGTGTAGCTGACGTCGTAGTAGCCGCCGAGCCGGTCCCGGTACGCCGGGTCGCCGTGGCTGTTCTCGTCGTACTCCGGCGCGGCCTTGATCTGGTCCCGCGTCCGGTCGACGTGGACCTCGCGCGCGTCGTGGTCGACGTGGCTGACCGTGCCGGCCGGCAGCATGACCTTCTTGCCGAAGATCCACCGCCCGGTGTCGACCACCAGGTAGCTTCCGCCGACCTCGTGGCTCGCGCTGTCGATCCTGCCGATGCCGCCGTCGGTGGCCTCGACCCGGTAGCCGACCAGGTCGACGTCGGTGACCGAGGACCGGTCGCGGTAGCTCCAGGGGTCGAAGGAGCCGGCGGGGGCGCCGCCGGCGACGGCCCCCTGACCGCCGTCGACGATGGGATCGGGGCTGGCGTGCACGGCGCGCGGGTCGAGCCTGTCCATGGGTGACTCCTGGGTCGCCTCGGAGAGAGCGGATGTCCGTGCACACCCGTACCCGGGGGCGTTCGCCCCTACACGCCGCCGCCGGACCGGCCGCCGCCGGGCGTCGATGGAGACGGCGACGGGCCGGCGCCGTGCGTGCGGCGCCGGCCCGTCGGGGCGTACGGCTCAGGCCAGCGCGGCCTGCGCGTCGAGGGCCACCGCGGCCGCGTGCACGACGGCGGCGATGCGCAGCCCCTCGTGCACCTGCTCCCGGGTGAACCCGGCGGCGCGCAGCGTCTTCTCGTGCGACTCCAGGCAGACGCCGCAGCCGGTGATGGCCGAGACGGCGAGGCACCACAGCTCGAAGTCCGCCTTCTCCACGCCCGGCCTGGCGATGATCTGCATCCGCAGCCGGGCCGGCATCGACGCGTACTGCTCGTCGCCGATGAGGTGCTTGGCCCGGTAGTAGACGTTGTTCATCGCCATGATCGTGGCGGCGCCCTTGGCCGCCTCGACCGCCTCCGGCGTGAGGTGCCCGGCCGCCTCGGCGGCGATCTCCCGCAGCACCTGCGGGTTGCGCGCCGCGACCGCGCAGGCCAGGGCGGTGCCCCAGGCCTGCTCCGGCTTCAGCGTGGAGGTGGCGACGGTGGAGCCGAGGTTGAGCTTGATGTCCTTGGCGTACTCGGGCAGGGCCGCCTTGACCGCGTCCAGACCCATCGTCAGGCCCCGGCGCCGGCGAGCAGCCTGGTGGCGTCCAGGGTCTCGCCGCCCTTGTTCCAGTTGCACGGGCACAGCTCGTCGGTCTGCAGGGCGTCGAGCACCCGCAGCACCTCGGAGACGTTCCGGCCGACCGAGCCGGCGGTCACCATGGCGAACTGGATCTCGTTGTTCGGGTCCACGATGAAGGTGGCGCGCTGGGCCACGCCGTCCTCGCCGAGCACGCCGCAGGCGTCGGTCAGCTCGCGCTTGATGTCGCTGAGCATCGGGAAGGGCAGCTCGCGCAGGTCCGGGTGGTCCTTGCGCCAGGCGTAGTGGACGAACTCGCTGTCCACGGACACCCCGAGCACCTGGGCGTCCCGGTCGGCGAACTCGCCGTTCAGGCGGCCGAACTCGGCGATCTCGGTCGGACAGATGAAGGTGAAGTCCTTCGGCCAGAAGAAGACCACCCGCCACATGCCCTCGTGGGACTTGTGGTTGATCGACTCGAACGCCTTCTCGGCGTCCAACGACACGCAGGCGGTGAGCTCGTACTCGGGGAAGCGGTCACCGACAGTGAGCACGGGTCCTCCTTGACAGTGGCACAAGGCCGGAAACTGGATCAGTTCCAGATACTGCCGCAGTGATGTTTCGCCTTGATGGCGCCCAGGTGACTTGTGAAGTCGATCACCTGTGCCGGATTTTGCCCCGGTGAGGGGTCGGATCGGGCCCGGCGACCCTCCGTGACCGTCTCGTCATATGGACTGGTTCTCCCAGAAGTGGGGGAGGGGTGGCAGAGTGGGGAGCGTGACCAGCACCCTCGTCATTATCGGCAACTAGCGCGCCCGGCCCACCCCGCCGAGCGCGCAGACCTCCCGCAACCGCGGGGGGTCTTTTTGTTGGTCCGGTCGCCGCTGCCCCCTGCCCAACCCGCGCCTGAAAGGACTCCCATGACGTTCCAGGTCTACGACACGACGCTGCGCGACGGCGCACAGCGTGAGGGGCTCAGCTACTCGGTGGTCGACAAGCTGGCCGTGGCCCAACTGCTGGACGAGTTCGGCGTCGGCTTCATCGAGGGCGGCTGGCCGGGGGCGGTGCCCAAGGACACCGAGTTCTTCCGGCGCGCCCGCACGGAGTTGAACCTGAAGCACGCCGTGCTGGTGGCGTTCGGCGCCACCCGCAAGGCCGGCGTGGCGGTGGCCGACGACCCGCAGGTCCGCGGGCTGCTCGACGCGCAGACCCCGGCCGTCGCGCTGGTCGCCAAGGCCGACCTGCGGCACGTCGAGCGGGCGCTGCGCACCACCCCCGCCGAGAACCTGGCGATGATCCACGACACCGTGACGTTCCTGGTCGCCGAGGGCCGGCGGGTCTTCGTCGACGGGGAGCACTTCTTCGACGGCTACCGGCACGACCCGGCGTACGGGGCCCAGGTGGTCGAGACGGCGCTGGCCGCCGGTGCCGAGCGGTTCGTGCTCTGCGACACCAACGGCGGGATGCTGCCCTCCCAGGTCACCGCCGCGATCGCCGACCTGACCGCGCGCACCGGCGTCGACCCGGGGCGGCTCGGCATCCACTGCCAGAACGACACGGCCTGCGCGGTGGCCAACACCATCGCCGCCGTCGAGGCCGGCGTCCGCCACGCTCAGGGCACCGCCAACGGGTACGGCGAGCGCCCCGGCAACGCGGACATCTTCGCCGTCGTCGCCAACCTCCAGCTCAAGCTCGGGATGCCCGTCCTACCGGACGGCTGCCTGGAGCAGATGGTGCGGGTCTCCCACGCCATCGCCGAGATCGCCAACATCGCCCCCGACACCCACCAGGCCTACGTCGGGGCCGCCGCCTTCGCCCACAAGGCGGGGCTGCACGCGAGCGCGATCAAGGTGGATCCGCTGCTGTACAACCACGTCGACCCAGCCGTGGTGGGCAACGACATGCGGATCCTGGTCACCGAGATGGCCGGCCGGGCCAGCGTCGAGCTGAAGAGCCGCGAGCTTGGCCTGGACCTGGCCGGCCATCCGGAGGCGCTGTCCACGGTCACCAAGCGGGTCAAGGAGCTGGAGGCCGGCGGCTGGTCGTTCGAGGCCGCGGACGCGTCGTTCGAGCTGTTGGTCCGCTCCGAGCTGCCGGGCGCCGCGCCGGCCCGGCCGTTCGCGCTCGAGTCGTACCGGGTGCTGGTCGAGCACCGGGAGGACGGCGCCGTGGTCTCCGAGGCCACGGTGAAGATCCGGGTACGCGGCGAGCGGGTGATCGCCACCGCCGAGGGCAACGGCCCGGTCAACGCCCTGGACGAGGCGCTGCGGACCGGCCTGTCCCGGCGCTACCCGGAGCTGCGCGGCTTCGAGCTGGCCGACTACAAGGTGCGCATCCTGGAGGGCAGCAGCGGCACCGGCGCGGTGACCCGGGTGCTCGTGGAGACCGCCGACGACGCGGGCCGCGACTGGACGACGGTCGGCGTGCACCCCAACGTCGTCGAGGCGTCCTGGCACGCCCTGGTCGACGCCCTCACGTACGGCCTGGACCGGGCCCGCGTGTAGGGGCTAGGCGGTGGGCAGGCGTAGCTCGGCGAACACCGCCCGGTGGTCGCTGCCCGGCACCGGCCGCACCGCCACCGCGTGCACCGCGATCCGCCGGTCCACCAGCACGTGGTCGATCGTCACCGGCGGAATGGGATCGCCGTCGTACGGGCCCCAGGTGCCGACCAGCCCGACGCCGACGGCGTCCGCCGCGTCGACGTACCCGGTCGCCAGCAGCGCGCGCAGCGGGGCGTGGTCGAGGGTGGCGTTGAAGTCCCCGGCGAGCACGCGCAACCCGGCGTCCGGGGTGGCCGGCGGCTGGGCCGTCAGGTCGGTACGCCAGTAACCGACCTGGTCGATCGCGTACGGGGCCGCCGGGTGGGCCGACTCGACCCGCACCGGCGGCCCGCCCGGCGGCGTCACCGTCCCGTACGCCTGGCTGAACCCCCACCCGCCCCGGTTGAGCCGGACGCCGCCTCCGCTGATCGGAAAGCGGGCGTACAGGCCGGAGCCCGGGGTGCCCACCTGCGGGTTGAGCTGCCGGTGGGGCAGCAGCGCGGCCAGGCCGAGCCGGTCCAGCTCCGCCGCCGCGCCCGGCGTGAACTCCTGCACGGCCAGCACGTCGACCCGGTGCGCGCGGACCAGGTCGACCAGGGCGCGGGTGTCGGCGGCCCCGGCCAGCAGGTTGGCGGTGAGCAGGCGCAGCGTGGGCCCAGTCGCGGGCGGTCGCGGCGACGGCAGCGCCCGGGGCGCCACCACGCCGAGCAGTGCGGCGGCGACCAGGGCCGCGACCGCCGCCGGCCACCGGCGCCGCAGGGCGAGGGCCAGCAGCAGCGGGGCCGGCGTCCAGGCGGCGACGTACGGGGTGAAGGCGACCGCCTGCACGAGGGGCCCCCGTTCCAGGCCGGGCAGTCGGACGGCCGCCCAGAGCAGCCCGGGCGCCACGGCGAGCCAGCAGAGCCAGGTGCGTACCCGGTCCCGGCGGCCGGGCGGCGACGCGGCGCGGGTGCGGATGATCACGGCGCCAGGGTAGCCCCCGGGCGGCGCCGGTGTGGTCCGCCCGCCTTTTCCGGCGGCCTTTCATGAATGGTCGACCATTCATGTCTCGCAATTGTCCGGCTCGTACGACGAATGGCGACACGCGATGTCGTCATTGACGGCCGGCTTCTGTCAGTGCTACGTTCCACCTGGTTCCAGGCCCCGCAACTATCCGTAGTAATTCCAGCTCAGGCCTCGTGTAAATTACTCGCGGCGGGCAATTCTCGGCGCAGTTGGGCAATTGTTGCCGCAATTGTTTCGCGCCTGCCCGGCCTTGGAGCCACGGAATCAAGGCCGGCCCGTCGGATGCGGGTCGGCCCCATCACCCCGGTCAACTGAGGGAGACCTGTCATGCCCACATTCCTGCGACGCAAGGCGGCGGTCACGCTCGGCGTGCTGGCGCTCACCCTGGCGGGCGGTGGCATCGCCGCCGCCCAGCCCTCGGCGAAGTCCGTCGACCTCGCGCAGCCCGTCGCCCGCAAGGTCGACTCGCAGCCTGCGGTGAGCGCGGAGTCCGCGCGGCTGTCCCGCTCGCTGTTGGCGAAGCCCTCCGCCGACATCGCCACCACCGTCGACATCGTCGTGGTGAACGCGAACGGGACCAAGGCCCGGGGCGTGGGCTTCGTGATCAAGTACGGCGTCGGCGAGTACGAGGTGCAGTTCGGTCACGTCGTCAGCCGGGGCGTCTACGTCGCCTCGATCGGCCGGCCGGACGACTGCTGCATCCCGCCCGGCGGCGAGGCGTCGGTCGCGCCCCGGCTCCAGACCCCCAACGGCGTGTTCGTCCAGACGCGCAACTCGGCGGGCGCCCCGGCCAACCTGCCCTTCCACCTGGTCGTGCACACCCCCTGACCCGGCCTGCCGGCGATGCCGGCACCGGCCCCCGACCGCCTCGGGGGCCGGTGCCGCGCCGTTTCGTCCCGGCCGGCCGCGCCCCGCCCGCTCGTCCCGTTCGGGGTGGAATGGGGTGCCGACCCGCCCGCAGGGCCCGCCAGGGGCGGATAATCCGACGTTTGTCCGGGCGGCGGCGCGGGAAGCAAGCACCGTGACGGACATCTCGGACACCCTGGCCAGCCTGCCCGGCCCGGTCGAACCCGACGCGGCGGGCGCCGAGCTGGAACAGACCCTCTTCGAGGTCAAACGCGTGATCGTCGGGCAGGACCGGCTCGTCGACCGCCTGCTCACCGCGCTGCTCGCCGAGGGGCACTGCCTGCTGGAGGGCGTACCCGGCGTGGCCAAGACGCTGGCCGCGCAGACCCTCGCCACCGTGGTCGGCGGCACCTTCTCCCGGATCCAGTTCACCCCGGACCTGGTGCCCTCCGACATCGTCGGCACCCGCATCTACCGGGCCGCGAAGGAGACCTTCGACGTCGAGCTCGGGCCGGTCATGGCGAACCTGGTGCTCGCCGACGAGATCAACCGGGCGCCGGCCAAGGTGCAGTCGGCGCTGCTGGAGGCCATGGCCGAGCGCCAGGTCTCGATCGGCGGCCGCAGCTGGCCGGTCCCCGAGCCGTTCCTGGTGCTCGCCACGCAGAACCCGATCGAGTCCGAGGGGGTCTACCAGCTTCCCGAGGCCCAGCGGGACCGCTTCCTGATGAAGATCGTCGTCGACTACCCGGGCGACGACGACGAGCTGGCGATCCTCTACCGGATGAGCGCCGACCGGCCCGTCGCGCACCAGGTCCTCGACCCCGTCCGGCTGCGCGGGCTCCAGCGGCGCGCCGGCCACGTCTTCGTGCACCACGCCGTCGCCGAGTACGTCGTCCGGCTGATCCTCGCCACCCGCGACCCGGGCCGGTTCGGGCTGCCCGAGGTCGCCCCGCTGCTGGCGTACGGGGCGAGCCCCCGCGCCACCCTCGGCCTGGTCGCCGCCGCCCGGGCCCAGGCGCTGCTGCGCGGCCGGGAGTACGTGGTGCCGGAGGACGTACGGGACCTGGCCGTGGACGTCCTCGCCCACCGGCTGGTGCTCTCCTTCGACGCGGTCGCCGACGGGGTGTCCGCCGACGCGGTGGTCCGCCGGCTCGTCGACGCGGTGCCGCCGCCCCGGGTCGCCGCCGGCCGGCCCGAGCCCGCCCCCGACCTGGCGGCGGCGTGAGGCGCGCGGCGGTGAGAAGGGAACCCTTCTCCACCGGGGGCGTCAAGGAGGGGCCCCTTCCCGCGCCGCAGGCGGTGGCCGCCGAGCCGACCCTGGCCGACCTGGCCCCCGACCAGCGGCTGCGCCGGCTGGAGCTGACTGTGACCCGCCGCCTGGACGGGTTGCTGCACGGCCAGCACCATGGCCTGCTGCCCGGCCCGGGCAGCGAGTTCGCCGGCAGCCGCGAGTACCGGCCGGGCGAGGACGAGGTGCGCCGGATGGACTGGGCCGTGACCGCCCGCACCACCGTCCCGCACGTCCGCGAGGTGGACGCCGACCGGGAGCTGACCACGTGGCTGCTCGTGGACGCCAGCCCGAGCATGGAGTTCGGCACCGCCGAGCTGGACAAGCGCGAGCTCGCGGTGGCCGCCGTGGCGGCGGTCGGCTTCCTCACCGCCGGCGTCGGCAACCGGCTCGGCGCGCTGCTGCTCGGCCCGGAGAGGCTGCGTCGGTTCCCGCCCCGCAGCGGCCGGACCCACCTGCTCGGCCTGCTCCGTACGCTGCTGGCCGCGCCGCGCGCCGGCCGGACCGGTCCGGAGGCCGCCGAGCCCGGCGCGCCGCTGGCCGACGGGCTGGCCGCGGTCGGGCGGGTCGCCACCCGGCGGGGCCTGGTCGTGGTGGTCTCCGACTTCCTCGACGCGCTGCCGGACGATCCGGCGGAGCCGCCCCCGTGGGAGCCGACGCTGCGCCGGCTCGCCGTCCGGCACCAGGTGCTCACCGTGGAGGTGACCGACCCGCGCGAGCTGGAACTGCCGGACGTCGGCCTGATCACCCTCGTCGACCCCGAGTCCGGCAGGCGGCGGGAGGTCTGGACGGGCGACCGCCGGCTGCGCGAGCGGTACGCGGCCGCCGCCGCCGCCCAGCGCGGGCAGGTCCGGCAGGTGCTGCGCCGGTGCGGGGCGACGCACCTGCCGCTGCGCACCGACCGGGACTGGTGCGCCGACGTGGTGCGGCACGTGCACGCCCAGCGCCGGCTGGCCCTGGCCCCGACCTCCGGGTCGGGTTCGGCGCCGCCCGCCGGCGCAGGCCGGCCGGGCCCTGGGCCGCGCGCCGGGACCTCCGGGTCGGGTTCGGCGCCGCCCGCCGGCGCAGGCCGGCCGGGCCCTGGGCCGCGCGCCGGGACCTCCGGGTCGGGCTCGGCGCCGCCCGC
>NZ_JBICUP010000040.1:27763-32788 GCF_043198215.1 Micromonospora sp. NPDC048830 | reverse complement strand
GCCGGCGCAGGCCGGCCGGGCCCTGGGCCGCGCGCCGGGACCTCCGGGTCGGGCTCGGCGCCGCGCGCCGACGCGCTCCCGGGAGGCGCCGCGTGACCTGGCAGTCACCCGCCCGGCTCTGGCTGCTGCTCGGCGTCCTCGCCGTCGCCGTCGGCTACCTGCTGGCGCAGCGCCGACGCAGCCGGTACGCCGTCCGCTTCACCAACCTGCGGCTGCTCGACCGGGTCGCCCCGGACCGTCCCGCCTGGCGGCGGCACGTACCGGCGGGTCTCTTCCTGGCCATGCTGGCACTGCTGGTGGTGGGCTTCGCCCGGCCCAGCGCCGAGGTGCGGGTGCCTCGGGAGCGGGCCACGGTGATGGTGGCGGTGGACGTGTCGACCTCCATGCTCGCCACCGACGTGGCGCCGGACCGGCTCACCGCGGCCAAGGCGGCGGCCCGGCGCTTCGTCGACGGCCTGCCGGACGAGTTCAACGTGGGGCTGGTCGCGTTCGCCGGCAGCGCCGCGGTGGTGGTGCCGCCGGGCACGGACCGCGAACCGCTGCACGAGGGGATAGAGCGCCTCGCGGAGGGCAGCACCGGCGTGCAGGGCACCGCCATCGGCGAGGCCATCAGCACCTCCCTCGGGGCGGTGAAGGGGCTGGACGGCGAGGCGGCGAAGGAGCCTCCGCCGGCCCGGATCATCCTGCTCTCCGACGGTGCCAACACCTCCGGCATGGACCCGATGGAGGCCGCGGCGGAGGCGGTCGCCGCGAAGGTGCAGGTGCACACCATCTCCTTCGGCACCCTCTCCGGCTCCGTCGACCGGGGCGGCCGGCCCATCCAGGTGCCGGTGGACGGACAGACGCTCAAGGCCGTCGCCGAGGAGACCGGGGGCGGCTTCCACGAGGCCACCAACAGCGAGGAGCTGCGCGCCGTCTACGACGACATCGGCACCTCGGTGGGCTACCGCAGGGAACGGCAGGACGTCTCCGCCCGGTTCATCGGCCTCGGGCTGGTCCTGGCCATGGGTGCCGCGGCGGGATCGATGCGGTGGTTCTCCCGGCTGCCCTGAACGGCCGGCGAACGAGCCGCCCCGGCGGGCCGTCGGGCCCGCCCCGGTACGACCGGACATCCGGCGGTGACGAGGACGTGAGGAGCGACGGATGGCAGTGCAGACCGGACTGGGCGAGCCGCGCGGGCCGTGGTTCGTCTCACCGGAGCTGGACCCGGACGGGCGGGTGCGTTGGGACGTACCCGGTGGGCGTGGGGGCGGCCCGCCGCGGAGCTGGCGGGGGCGGTTGCTGGCCGGCGCCGCGGTGGTCGCCCTCTCCACCCTCTCGGGCGCGGCGGCCGGCGCCTGGGTCGCCGACCAGACCGGTACGGCGGGGCCGGCGCCGGCGTCGGCGGCGCCGGTGCCCGCGGAGCTGGTGACCGCCGCGGAGCGGACCGTGCCCGGCGTCGTGTCGGTCATGGTCGGGGGCGGCGCCGGCACCTCGGCGACCGGCTCGGGGTTCGCGATCGACGACCAGCAGCACCTGATCACCAACGACCACATCCTGGCCAAGGGCGGCGGGGGCGGGGTGACGGTGGAACTGCCGGACGGCCGGCGGTTTCCGGCGGAGGTGGTCGGCCGGGAGCCGGACAGCGACCTGGCCGTGCTCAAGGTGCCCCCGGCGGCCCGGCTGGCCGCGCTGCCGCTGGCCAAGCCCGGCTCGACCCGGGTCGGCGAGCCGGTGCTCGCGGTCGGCTGTCCGCTCGGGCTGGCCGGCACGGTCACGGCGGGTATCGTCAGCGCGCTCGACCGGCAGGTACGACTGGGCACGAGCCGGCACCGCGCGGTGCAGACCGACGCCTCGATCAACCCGGGCAACTCCGGCGGCCCGTTGGTCAACGCCCGGGGCGAGGTGGTCGGGGTGAACACGGCCATCGCCACCATCGACGGCAGCGGCTCGATCGGCATCGGCTTCGCCATCCCGATCGACCAGGTGCAGCAGGCCGCCGACACCATCATCGGCAAGGGTGGCTGAACGCGGATCACGCCCAACCCGGCCGGTCGAAATGGGAAAATTGTCAGACGCGCGGCGCGAAAATGGCGCGTCATGGAACTACTACTCTGAGTATGCATACTGACGAGGATGGAGCGACCGGTCATTGCGGCCCTGCTGTTGGCGGGCCTGTTCATCGGGTGGGGAGTGGGCGCCGCGTACGCCCGCGCGCGGCGCGGGTGGAAGGACTACCAAGCCGCGCGGCGCACCGTGCCGACGGCGCGGCGCGTGGCCTGGGGCCTGATCCGGGCGGTCGGCACCAGGGTCGGCGTGGTGGCGCTGCTGCTCCTGGGCGCGGTCGCGTACGCCGCCGCCGGCCCGGACGACGATCGCGCGGGCCCGACGCCCGGGCCGTCGGTCACCCCGAGCGCCACCCGGGAGGCCCGGGTCGGGCGATAGCCTTCGGGGCGTGGACGGACTGCGGGTGACCGACCGGCTGGTCGTGCCGGGCACCGAGCTGCGGGAGCGCTTCTCCCGCTCGTCGGGCCCCGGCGGGCAGGGCGTCAACACCGCCGACTCCCGGGTGGAGCTGAGCTTCGACCTGGCCGGCTCGCCGAGTCTGCCGGAGCCGCTGCGGGCCCGCGCGCTGGACCGCCTGGCCAACCGGCTGGTCGACGGGGTGCTCACGGTCGCGGCGAGCGAGCATCGGGCCCAACTCGCCAACCGGGAGGCCGCCCGCGAGCGGATGGCGGCGCTGCTGCGCGAGGCCGTCGCGCCGCCGGCCCCGCCGCGCCGCCCCACCCGCCCGTCGAAGGGCGCGAAGGAACGCCGCCTCGCCGACAAGAAACGCCAGGCCCAGCGCAAGCGCGACCGCCGGGTCGACGGCGACTGACGCGCACGAATTCGGTTGAGCCCGGCCCGCGAGAAGGTCGGCTTCGTCGCCGACGGGGTGCTGCGCCAGGTGCTGCGCGACGGCGACGACTGGGTGGACGCCACCGTGATGTCGATCCTCGCCCCCGAGTGGGCGGCGCACCGGGGCCGCCCCTGAGCGACGGCACGGCCGGGTGCGGGCTACCCTTTGCCGCCCGTCCGCGCCGACGGCACCGTGTCCGCCCAGACGGCCGGGCGCGGCAGCAGCCAGTGGTTGAAGTCCCAGCTGAAGATCGAGGTGCAGGTCATCCGGTGCACCCCGGCCTTGAAGCCCCAGAAGTCGAGCCGGCCGAGACCGTAGGCGGCCAGCTCCTCGGCGGCTGGGTCCGTCGTCGAGAGGTCCGTGTCGTCGAGCACGACCAGGCCGGACGGGCTGAGGTACTTCGGCGCGACCCGGGCGCAGACGGTGCGGGAACTGCCGTCGATCACGACGACGTCCCACGGCGCGCCGTTCACGATCGCCCGCACGTACGGGGAGTCCTCGGAGCCGTCCCACCAGCCGTCGGCGCAGGGCACGTGCCGGATCTCCCCGTTGGCCGGCTGGGGAAGCCGGGCGTACCAGGCGGCGTCGTGTTCGACCGAGACGATCTCCCCCACCCGGCCGGGCCGCGCGAACCAGGACGTCGACGACCCCGAGCCGTACTCGAACACCCGGGCCGCGGGGTGCAGCACCGCCTCCAGCCAGCGCACCGCCGGGTAACTGAGCCAGGGGATCGGCCTGCCCTGGGCGTCGACGGGCGCCCCGCCCACGGAACGCTGCCAGCCTTCCTGACGCAGCGTGGTCAGCGCCAGGAGCGACGTGTGGGCCCGGCGGGACTGCGGAATGCGCAGCACGACCCGCGTGAACAGCCCGCGTGCCCGGGCGGTGAGCGGTGTCCTGGTCATTGGGTCCTCCTCCTCGGCGCCGACGTACAGCCGAGCCAACGAACCGCACCCCGAAAAGGTGATGAAGAGTACGAAACGTCACTGATCCGGCCGGCCGTGCCGGGCGCCGCCGCGCACGGCCGAAGGCGGGTCAGGCACCGCCTCACGCACGCGTGAGTAGGGCGTTCAGTCGTCCCCGAGCGCGGCCAGCAGGCGGGCCCGGAGCACCCCGCCCCGCTCCGCGAAGCCGCGTTGGGCGGCGGCGTACTCCGCGCGTCCCTCCGGCGTCTCTACCCGCACCGGCGGGTACCCGAGCGCCGCCAGGTCGTACGGGCTGGCCCGCATGTCCAGCGCGCGGATCTCCCGGGCCAGCGCGAACGCGTCCGCGACGAGCTCGCTCGGCACCAGCGGAGACAGCTTGTACGCCCACTTGTACAGGTCCATGTTGGCGTGCAGACAGCCCGGCTGCTCCAGCTCGTGCTGGCGCTCCCGCGTCGGGTTGAGCAGGTTCAGCGGCCGGGCCGGCGCCGTGAAGAACCGGTACGCGTCGAAGTGGCTGCACCGCACGCCCCGCTCCTCGACGACGGCCGCCGTCTCGGCCGGGCTCAGCCGCAGCGGCCACGCGTTGTGGCGTACCTCCTCCTGGGTCTGCCGGTAGACCATCGCCCACTCGTGCATCCCGAAGCAGCCGAGGTGCGCCGGGCGGCCGGCCGTGGCCGCCAGCAGCGTCCGGATCCAGCCGACCGACTCGGCCCGCCGGGCGCGTACCGCCGCGGTGTCGAGCGTGAGCCCGGCGGCGGTGGTCTGGTAGTCCCGGCCGAACTCGGCGGGGTCCGCCCCGCGCAGCACGACGCCGGCGCCCGGATGCCAGCGGCGCAGTTGGGCGGGGCGGTGCGAGTAGTAGGTGAAGAGGAAGTCCTCCACCGGGTGCCTCTCGCCGGCCCGCCGGCGCGCCAGGTGCGCCGCCAGCCAGGCGTCGACCCGCTCCTCGTGGGCCCGCCGTCGGGCCTGCCAGTCGGCCACGTCGAGCGGCGCGGCGGAGGCGAGGGCGGCGGTCACGCACCCAGCGTACGACCGCCGCCCACCCGCCCCTCGTCGTGCCGGCTCCGGTGCGGCCGGGCGGCCCCTCGGCGTCCTGCCTCGCTGGCTGCCCGGCACATCCGGCGCCGACCCGGCACATCCGGCGCCGACCCGGCACATCCGGCGCCGACCCGGCACATCCGGCGCCGACCCGGCACATCCGGCGCCGACCCGGCACATCCGGCG
>NZ_JBICUP010000040.1:0-27666 GCF_043198215.1 Micromonospora sp. NPDC048830 | reverse complement strand
GCGCTGCTTTAGGGCACGTCCACCCGTACGCCGGCCGAGAACACCCCGCTGCGCAGCTCCAGTTGCTTCGGCTGGGCCGTCCCGCCGACGGTGAACACCAGCGGCAACACCATCCGGGCGCCGGCGGCGAGCGGCTGGGCGAAGACGTCCCGTCCCTGGTTGGCCTGCCGGGTGGCCTGCTCGTCGGTGCTCACCCAGTTGCCCCCCGGCAGGTACGCCCGCTGCATCTGGCCGTGCCAGGTCTGCTGCTGCGGCGTGACGTTGCGCACCCCGACCGTGGCCAGACACCGTCGCCCGCCGCCGCCGCCGTCGGGCGGGCAGGTCAGCCGGTACACGGTGAACTCGAACGCGGACTCGCGCAGCGGCACGCCGATCGCCCCGGTGGCACTCTGCCCCAGCCATGCGCCGCTGGTCGGCTGCTTGTTGGTGTCGATCGCGGCGACCCGCTGGCTTGCGGTCAACGCCGCCGCGAACACCACCCCGGCCAGGAGCGTGGCGGCGCCCGCCACCACCAGCCACACGGGAGGCCGGTGGCGGGCCGCCGCCACCGGACGGGAGTAGACCACGCCCCGGCCGGCCGTCCCCGGGGCACCCGCCCCGACCTCGGCCCCGGCCGTCCCCGGGGCACCCGCCCCGACCTCGGCCCCGGCCGTCGCCGCGGCACCCGCCCCGACCTCGGCCCCGGCGGTTCCGGCGGTTCCGGCCGCGACCCCGGTTCCGGCCCCGGCCCCGGCGGTTCCGGCGGTTCCGGCCGCGACCCCGGTTCCGGCCCCGGCCCCGATCCCGGCGCGGATCTCGGCCCGTCGGCGGCGGCGCCGCTGCCACCACCAGAGCCCGCCCATTGTGAGCAGCAACACCCCGGCCAGCGCGCCGAGCAGGACCGGGGGCCGGCGCCACACGGCCGCCTCGGTCACCTTGGCCGCCGCCGGCATCATCGGGCGGTTCCAGGTCGCCGTGGCGCAGTCGTACGCCCGGTTGCCGTCGTTGGTGAAGGCGCAGGCCGGCGCGCTCAGCGGCCGGCCGGGCGCGACGGCGGCGAGCGCGGTGTGCAGCGTGGTGCTGCCTCGGGCGGGCAGCTTGAGCTGCCAGGTCACCTCCGTGGTGGCGGCCTGTCCGGCTGCGCGGCTGGCCCGGCCGCCGGGCGTGATCCAGGTCGCCCGCGTGCCGGCCGGCAGTTCCTGGCGCACCGTGGTGGTCACCGGCAGGCTGCCCTGGTTGCGGACCTCGATCCGGTACCCGGGCGCCGGCGTGCCGGCGGGCGCGACCGCCACGGTCACCGGCGGCGGCGCGCCCTGGGTGGGCACCACCACCGACGGCGAGACCAACGGTGGCGGCGCCGCCGGCGTCGGCACCGCCGAGTCCGATGGCGACGGGGTGTCGGTGGGTTCCTCGGTGGCCGCCGCCGGGCGGGCCGACGGCGCCCCCGTCGGCACTGATGCCGTCCCCGGCGTGGTCGGCACTGATGCCGTCCCCGGCGTGGTCGGCACTGATGCCGTCCCCGGGGTGGTCGGCACTGTCGCCGCCCCCGGCGTGGTCGGCGCGACCGCCGCTGTCGGCGTCGCCGCGGCCACCGCTGTGGCCACCGCCGTCCGCACGGGCTGCGCCGCCGTCGTTTCCGCGGCCGTAGCCGCCGCGGCCGCAGCCTTCGGGACCGTCGTCTTCGGGGCCGTCGCCGGCAGCGCCGGCACGGCGGCGAGCACGCCGAGGCAGTGTACGAACACCGCGAGAGCCCTGTGGTGTCGTGTCGATGCAGGCATACGAACGCACCTCCGGAGCCCGACGCTAGGTGCGCGGGCACGTCGTGCGGGTACGAAGTCGCGAAGTCGGCCCCCGGCGACGGCCACCGGCGTAGGGTGGGCCGCCATGCCGCTCCCGGTGGGCGACGAACACCCAGCCGGCCGGGTGCATCCCCTCCTCGTGCGGGGCGACGCCGCGCCCGCCGTATCCGTCCCTGAGGTCGTCGGGCTGCTGCCCGCCATCAATGTCGCCGGGTCGGGGCTGGCCACCGGCGCGACTCCGCGTCCCTCGGAGGGCTTAGATTGGCCTGGTGCGTATCGCTCGTTTCGCTCATGCCAAGGGAATGTCGTTCGGGGTCGTCGAGGGGGAGCCGGGGGCGGGCCTCCAGGGCCTGACCATCGCGGAGATCGAGGGCCACCCGTTCGGGCAGATCCAGTTCACCGGTGCGCGGTGGGCGGTGTCGGACGTCCGGCTGCTCTCCCCGATCCTGCCCAGCAAGGTCGTCTGCGTCGGCCGCAACTACGCCGAGCACGCCGCCGAGCACGGCAGCGAGGTACCCAAGGAGCCTCTGCTCTTTCTCAAGCCGTCCACCTCGGTCATCGGGCCGCGGGACGCCATCCGGCTGCCGATCTTCTCGAAGCGCGTCGAGCATGAGGCGGAGTTGGCCGTGGTGATCGGGGCGCCGGGGGCGCGCCGGGCCGACCGGGCCGCCGCCGAGCGGGCCATCGTCGGCTACACCTGCGCCAACGACGTCACCGCGCGGGATCTCCAGCGCTCGGACGGCCAGTGGACGCGGGCCAAGGGCTTCGACTCGTTCTGCCCCATCGGCCCCTGGATCACCACCGGCCTCGACGTGACCGACCTGGAGATCCGGTGTGAGGTGGGTCGCGATCCGGAGGAGATGGAGGTGCGGCAGCTGGGTCGTACCCGGGACATGGTCTTCGACGTCCCGGCCCTGGTGTCGTACGTCTCGCACGTGATGACGCTGCTCCCCGGCGACGTCGTGCTGACCGGTACGCCCGCGGGGGTTAGCCCGCTCGTGGAGGGGGATACGGTCACCGTGAGTATCGAGGGGATCGGGGAGCTGACGAATCCGGTCGTGCCGGTCAGCTGACCCGTCGAAGCGGCGAAAGAGCAGGTCAGGGGTCGTTTCGGGAACCCGATTTGGCCTGCTGGCACCGGGAGGGTAAAGTTTCCCTCCGGTGCCGCAAGGCGCCGAACGGCACCGAGAGGTGCCGGTGGGGTATGGGGTAATTGGCAGCCCGACTGATTCTGGTTCAGTTAGTCTAGGTTCGAGTCCTGGTACCCCAGCAACCGATGGTCGTGAGAGCATCGGTCGCTGGATCAGCTGGAGAGCCCTCCGATCGGCCCGACAGGGTCGAAGGTTGTCTCTGGTAGATTTCAGCGGCGCCGCCCCGGGGGCGGCCAAGCAGATAAAGTTCTGGCCCCGTCGTCTAGCGGCCCAGGACGCCGCCCTCTCAAGGCGGTAGCGCCGGTTCGAATCCGGTCGGGGCTACAGTTGTGCGGCCCGTCTCATCTTCGGTGAGGCGGGCCGTTCCACGTTCGGCGTTCGCGCCGTCCGGACGCGGCGGGTGTCCGGACGCGGCGGGTGTCCGGACGCGGCGGGTGTCCGAGCGCGGTTTGCCCCACCCCCGGCGTGGGCGCCCGGGGACACGTCGCTAGACTACAGCGGTGCCGCTCGGAAGAGCGGCCAAGTAGGGAAAGTTCTGGCCCCGTCGTCTAGCGGCCCAGGACGCCGCCCTCTCAAGGCGGTAGCGCCGGTTCGAATCCGGTCGGGGCTACAACACACGTACGGCCCGCCTCACTCCGGTGAGGCGGGCCGTTTCCGTACCGCCGCGCCCGTGGCCGGGCGCGTCGGCCCGCGCGATGTCGGCGACCTGGGGGTGTCCCCGGCGCTGCGGCCTGGCGCGATGTCGGCGACATGGCGGGGTCCGGGTGCGTCGGCTGGCGCGATGTCGGCGACCTGGGGGTGTCCCCGGCGCTGCGGCCTGGCGCGATGTCGGCGACCTGGCGGGGTCCGGGTGCGTCGGCTGGCGCGATGTCGGCGACATGGGGGTATCCCGCCGCTCCGACCGCGCGATGTCGGCGACGTGGGGGTATCCCGCCACTCCGCACCGGCCCTGTACCTCCGCGACGATCATGGGGTCGGCGGCGTTTTTGATCTCTCTTGCTGCCGCCAACTTCATGATCATCGCGGAGGGGTCCGGGAGGGCCCGGGGAGGGGTCGGGGAGGGCCCGGGGAGGGGTCGGGGTGGTCAGAGGCCCGAGAGGCGTTGGCCGGCCCGGACGACGGCCATGGCGTGCCGTTCACCGGGGCGGCGGCCGAGACGCTCGATCGGCCCGGAGATGCTGATGGCGGCGATCACCCGGCCCGTGCGGTCGCGGATCGGGGCGGAGACGCTCGCCACACCCGCCTCGCGTTCGGCGACGCTCTGCGCCCAGCCGCGGCGGCGTACCTCGGCCAGGGTGCGACCGGTGAACTTCGACCTGGGCAGCAACGGCATCACCGCCTCCGGGGGCTCCCAGGCCAGCAGGATCTGCGCCCCCGAGCCGGCGGTCATCGGCAGCACCGAGCCGACGGGCACGGTGTCCCGCAGGCCGCTGGCCCGCTCGGCGGCGGCCACGCAGATCCGCTCGTCCGCCCGGCGCAGGTAGAGCTGGGCGCTCTCGCCGGTGGCGTCGCGCAGCGCGGACAGCAGCGGCTCCGCCGCGGTCAGCAACACGTCCGGCGCGGCGTTGGCCAGCTCGCCGAGCCGGGGGCCCGGGCGCCAGCGGCCCTGGGTGTCCCGGACCAGCATCCGGTGGATCTCCAGCGCCTGTGCCAGCCGGTGCGCGGTCGCCCGGGGCAGCTTGGTGCGTTCAACGAGTTCGGCCAGGCTGGCGCCGTCGACGCAGGCGGCCAGGATGACCACCGCCTTGTCGAGAACGCCGACACCGCTCATACTGTGTCCCACAAGCCGAAATTTACCTCCCAGAATTTAGGATGTCCAGATGGTGGGAGTCACTCCTGAGTCGAGGACCCTGGCCGAGAAGGTTTGGGACGCGCACGTCGTCCGGTCCGCCGCGGGCGAGCCGGATCTGCTCTACATCGACCTGCACCTGCTGCACGAGGTGACCAGCCCGCAGGCGTTCGACGGGCTGCGGCTCGCCGGCCGCCGGGTGCGGCGTACCGACCTCACGCTCGCGACCGAGGACCACAACACCCCGACCGGGTACGCGGATCCGTCGTTCCAGCAGCGGCGCGGCGACCTGTTGACGATCGCCGACCCGACCTCGCGTACGCAGATCGAGACGCTGCGCCGCAACTGCGCCGAGTTCGGCGTCCGGCTGCACCCCCTCGGCGACGAGAACCAGGGGATCGTGCACGTCATCGGCCCGCAGCTCGGTGTCACCCAGCCTGGCATGACCATCGTCTGTGGCGATTCGCACACCGCCACCCACGGGGCTTTCGGCGCCCTGGCCTTCGGCATCGGCACCAGTGAGGTCGAACACGTCCTGGCCACCCAGACTCTGCCGCAGATCCGGCCGAAGACGATGGCCGTGAACGTCACCGGCCAGCTCCGTCCCGGCGTCACCGCCAAGGACCTCGTGCTCGCCCTGATCGCCCAGGTGGGCACCGGCGGCGGGCGCGGCCACATCGTGGAGTACCGCGGCGAGGCGATCCGGTCGCTGTCCATGGAGGGGCGGATGACGGTCGCCAACATGTCCATCGAGTGGGGCGCCAAGGCCGGGATGATCGCGCCGGACGAGACCACCTTCGCGTACCTGAAGGGACGGCCCAACGCCCCGCGCGGGGCCGACTGGGACGCCGCCGTGGCGTACTGGCGGACGCTGGTCACCGACGAGGGCGCGACCTTCGACGCCGAGGTGACCCTGGACGCGAGCACCATCACGCCGTTCGTCACCTGGGGCACCAACCCCGGGCAGGGCGCGCCGCTCGGCTCGGCCGTGCCCGACCCGGAGGAGTTCGGCACCGACGCCGAGCGGACCGCCGCGCGCCGGGCCCTGGAGTACATGGACCTCACCCCGGGCACCCCGCTGCGGGACCTGGCCGTCGACGTGGTCTTCGTCGGTTCCTGCACCAACGGCCGGCTGGAGGACCTGCGCGCCGCGGCCGACGTGCTGCGCGGGCACAAGGTCGCCGACGGCGTACGGATGCTCGTGGTGCCCGGCTCCGCCGCCGTCCGGGAGGCCGCCGAGGCCGAGGGGCTGGACAAGGTCTTCACCGACGCCGGCGCCGAGTGGCGCTTCGCCGGCTGCTCCATGTGTCTGGGCATGAACCCGGACACGCTCGCCCCCGGTGAGCGCTCCGCCTCGACCTCCAACCGCAACTTCGAGGGCCGCCAGGGCCGGGGCGGACGCACCCACCTGGTCTCGCCGCCGGTCGCCGCCGCCACCGCCGTGGTCGGCCGGCTGGCCGCCCCCGCCGACCTGTAGAAGGGCAGCCGCGACAGATGGACAAGTTCACCGTGCACACCGGCACCGCCGTGCCGCTGCGTCGTTCCAACGTGGACACCGATCAGATCATCCCCGCCGTGTACCTCAAGCGGGTGACCCGTACCGGATTCGCCGACGGGCTCTTCAGCGCCTGGCGGGAAGATCCCGCCTTCGTTTTGAACGACCCCGCGTATTCGGGTGCGTCGATTCTCGTGGCCGGTCCGGAGTTCGGCACCGGGTCCTCCCGGGAGCACGCCGTGTGGGCGCTTCGGGACTGGGGCTTCCAGGCGGTCGTCTCGCCTCGTTTCGGCGACATCTTCCGCGGCAACGCGCTGAAGGAGGGTCTCCTGCCGGTCGAGTTGGAATTGAAAGCCGTCGAGGAACTCTGGAACCTCGTCGAGTCCGACCCGACCACCCCGGTGACCGTCGACCTCACCTCCCGGCAGGTCCGGGCCGGGGACGCCACCTGGTCGTTCCCGCTTGACGACTTCAGCCGCTGGCGGCTGATGGAGGGGCTGGACGACATTGGACTCACCCTCCGGCACGAGGCCGAGATCGGCGCGTACGAGCGCACCCGACCCCCGTTCATGCCCTCCGTGGCATAGCCGGACGCCCGATCCGGCATCGGTTTCCGCCCCCACCGGCCCGGCCGGTGGGGGCGAATCCGTTGCGACACAAGGCCCTTTTTCCACCGAATGTTTGTGTCCAGGCAGCACAGGGCATACCGTGCGCGCAGAATGGCTCGCGTCGAGTCAGTTGCACAATCGGGAGGAAGTCGTGAACAAGGCCGAGCTCATCGAGGCGCTCGCCGTTCGCCTGGGGGACCGGAAGACGGCGACGGCCGCGCTCGACGCGGTCCTCGCTGAGGTCCAGGCGGCGGTCACCAAGGGCGAGAAGGTGGCGATCACCGGATTCGGAGCGTTCGAGAAGCGCGTCCGGGGCGCCCGAACAGCGCGCAACCCGCGAACAGGCGAGGCGGTGAAGGTCAAGAAGACATCGGTCCCGACCTTCCGGCCCGGCGCCGGATTCAAGGAGATGGTGGCCAGCGGCAAGGTGCCGAAGAACACGGTGGCGGCGAAGAAGACCGCCACCGCCGGGAAGGCCGCTGGCGCCAAGGCGGCCGGTGCCAAGGCGGCGGGTGCCAAGGCGGCCGGCGCGAAGGCCGCCGGAGCCAAGGCCACGACCGCGGCGAAGAAGACGACCGCGGCCAAGAAGACCACTGCGGCGAAGGCGGCCAAGACCACCGCCGCCAAGAAGGCGGCACCGGCGAAGAAGGCCGCGCCGGCGAAGAAGACCACGGCGGCCACCAAGAAGGCCGCCCCCGCGAAGAAGACCACCACCAAGGCGACCAAGAGCGCGGCGACCAAGAGCACCGCGACCAAGAGCGCGACGACCAAGAGCGCGGCGGCCAAGAAGGCACCGGCGAGGAAGTCCGCGGCCAGGAAGGCGACCACCACTCGCTGAGCGGCCGGAGACGGAGAGAATCAACGAGCGAAAGGGCGGCCACCAGCGCGGTGGGCGCCCTTTTTCGCGTACGGAGCGGGCGCGTCGCGGGCGTGCTCGCCAGCCGTTGACCGGGACCGCCCCGCGCACGCAGAATCGCCGCACCACCACCGGTCGGCGAAAGGCATTCCGTGCGCCACCGCCACCTGGACACCGCCACGCTCGCCCTCGGCGTCGTCGTCCTGACGGACGTGCTGCGCGTCTTCCTCCCGTCCGTCATCACCGTCTTCGGGCAGGCCGCCGCCACCCCCGCCGCGCTGCTGGGCGCGTACGCGCTCGGCTGGTTCCTGGCCGCCCCGGCGCTGGTCCGCCGGATCGGCGCCCGCCCGGTCGCGGCTGTGGCCGCCGTGGCGCTGGCCGCCGCCCGGCTCGCGCTGACCGCCGCCCCGGGCGGCCGTACGCAGCTCTGGCTGGCGGCGGCGCGGGCCTCGCGGTGGTCGCCACCCACCTGCAACCGCCGCCCGGGCGGGAGCCGGTGGCGCAGGCCCGGGCGGTGGCCGACTTCGCCCTCGGGTACGCGCACGGCCGCCCGCTGGTGGTCGCCGGCGACCTGAACACCGAGCCGGGCGCGCCCGCGTACGCGGAGTTCACCCGCGCCGGGCTCGTCGACGCGCTGGCCGGGGCCCGTCCGCTGCCGACCAGCCCGGCCGACGACCCCCGCGCGCAGATCGACCACGTCCTGGTGACGCCGGGGACGGCGGTCAGCGGTCCGGGGGCGCCGCGCAGCACGGCCAGCGACCACCTGCCGGTCGCGGTGACCGTCCACCTGCCGCCGCCCTGAGCCGTCGCGCGTCCCTCACAGGCGGTCGGCGGCGAGGAGGCGGCCGGCGGCGAAGGCGAGCAGCCAGCCGCCGCCCTTCGGCGTGACGTAGTCGCCGGGGCGGCCGGCGAGGTGTTCCAGCGCGCCCGGGATCACCTTGCCCTGGCTGCACACCGCGACCGGCTCCCCGGCGGCGGCCAGCTCGGCGAGGCACGCCGCGGCTGCGAGGGCCCGCTCGTCCGGGTCCTGGCCGCCCACCGGCTCGTCGAGGTCGCCCGTCACCTCGATGGGCAGGTCGAGCAGGGCGGCGGCCGGGTCGAGGGTCTGCACGCACCGCCGGGCGGACGCCGAGAGCAGCCGGGCCGGCCGCAGCAGGGCGAGCAGGGGCGCCAGGCGGTGCGCCTCGGCCCAGCCGGTCGCGTCGAGCGGGCGGCCGGCGTCCGGGCCCGTCCAGGTGCCGCGCCTGCCGGCGTGGCCGTGCCGGACCAGCGCCACCGTCCCGGTCACCGGGGGCAGGGCGGCGAACGCCGCCAGCACCTGACCGTCGTGCGGATAGCTGACCAGGCGTACGGCGTCGTCGACGGGCAGCCAGCGGACCTCGTCGACCTCCGTGTCGGGCTGGAACCCGCCCTCGCCGACCACCCGCATCGACCAGTAGTCGACCACCTTGGGCCGGCCCTCGCTGCGGTACCGAACGCTGGGCAGCCGCACCTGCGGCACGGCCCGCACGTCGGCCTCCTCGGCCAGCTCCCGCACCGCCGCCGCCAGCGGGTGCTCGCCCGGGTCCAGCTTGCCCTTCGGCAGCGACCAGTCGCCGTACCGGGGGCGGTGCACCAGGCAGACCCGCACGTCGTCGCCGTCCGGGCGCCAGGCCACCCCGCCCGCCGCCCGGATCGCGTCCTGCTGCTCCGCCATCCGCCCAGCCTAGGGTCAACCGGCCGTGCCGCCGACGCGGCGCAGCAGCAGGTCCTGCAGATGGGTCGGCGGCGGGTCCGGCGTCCCGGTGTGCCGCGTCCAGGTGCCGTCCCCGGCCAGCTCGAACGCCTCCACGTCCGGGCTGAACGCGGCGGTGAGCACCTGGTCCAGCTCGGCCCGCGCCACCGGGTCGCTCACCTGCACCAGCGCCTCCACCCGCCGGTCGAGGTTGCGGTGCATCAGGTCCGCCGAGCCCATCCAGAACTCCGCCTGCCCGTTGTTGCCGAACCGGTAGACCCGGGAGTGCTCCAGGAACCGGCCGAGGATCGAGCGGACGCGGATGTTGTCCGACAGCCCCGGCACCCCGGGCCGCAGCGTGCACATGCCCCGGATCAGCAGGTCGACGTGCACCCCGGCCCGGGACGCCCGGTAGAGCGCGTCGACGACCTCCTCGTCGACCAGCGCGTTCACCTTGATCTGCACCAGCCCGGGCACGCCCAGCCGGACGTGGGCGATCTCCCGCTCGATCCGCTCGATCAGCCCCCGGCGGATGCCCTGCGGGGCCACCAGCAGCCGCCGGTACGCGGTCTGCCGGCTGTAGCCGGTGAGCACATTGAACAGGTCGGTCAGGTCGGCGCCGACCTCCGGGTCGGCGGTGAGCACGCCGAAGTCCTCGTACAGCCGGGCCGTCTTCGGGTGGTAGTTGCCGGTGCCGATGTGGCAGTAGCGGCGGATCTGGTTGCCCTCCTGGCGGACCACCAGGGCCGTCTTGCAGTGCGTCTTGAGGCCCACCAGCCCGTACACGACGTGGCAGCCCGCGCGCTCCAGCGTGCGCGCCCAGCCGATGTTCGCCACCTCGTCGAAGCGGGCCTTCAGCTCGACCAGCACCACCACCTGCTTGCCGGCGGCGGCGGCGTCCACCAGCGCGTCGACGATCGGGGAGTCGCCGCTGGTGCGGTACAGGGTCTGCTTGATGGCCAGCACGTGCGGGTCGGCGGCGGCCTGCTCGATGAACCGCTGCACGCTGGTCGCGAACGAGTGGTACGGGTGGTGCACCAGCACGTCGCCGTCCCGCAGCGTGGCGAAGACGCTGCGCGGCACCTCGCCCTCGGCGAGCCGGGGGTGGGTGGCCGGCACGAACGGCGGGTCCGTCAGGTCGGGGCGGTCGGCCTCGCCGTAGAGCTGCCACAGCGCGGACAGGTCGAGCAGGCCGCGCACCCGCAGCACGTCCTGGGCGTCCATGTCCAGCTCGCGGACCAGCAGCTCCAGCATGTGGTCGGAGATGGAGGCGGCGACCTCCAGGCGTACCGGGGGGCCGAACCGGCGGCGGGCCAGCTCCCGTTCCAGGGCCTGGAGCAGGTCCTCGTCGCGGTCCTCGTCGACCTCGACCTCGGCGTTGCGGGTCACCCGGAACAGGTGGCACTCCACCGCCTGCATCCCGGAGAAGAGCTGCCCCAGGTGCACCGAGATCAGCTCCTCCACCGGCAGCACCCGCACGCCGGGGGCGTCCCGGTCGACCCGGACGAAGCGCGGCACGTTGTTCGGCACCTTGACCCGGGCGAACAGCTCCGAGCCGCCGTCCGGGTCGCGGACCGTGACGGCCAGGTTCAGCGACCGGCCCGAGATGTACGGGAACGGGTGCGCCGGGTCCACCGCGAGCGGCGTGAGCACCGGGAAGATGTGCTCCCGGAAGTACGTGCGCAGCCGTTCCCGCTCGGGGGCGCCCAGGTCGGTCCAGCGCAGGATGCGGATGTCCTCGGCGGCCAGCCTCGGCAGCACGTCGTCCACGAAGCAGGCGGCGTGCCGGGCGGCCAGCATGGCGCTCTTCTCGGCGACCAGCTCCAGCTGGGTGCGCAGCGGCAGCCGGTCGCCGCCGCGTACCGGCAGACCGGCCGACAGGCGGCGCTTCAGGCCGGCCACCCGCACCATGTAGAACTCGTCGAGGTTGCTGGCGAAGATGGCCAGGAACTTCGCCCGTTCCAGCAGCGGGGTGCGCGGTTCCTCGGCCAGGGCGAGGACCCGGGCGTTGAAGTCGAGCCAGGACAGCTCCCGGTTGAGGAACCGGTCGTCGGGCAGCGGCTCGGGCGCCGGCGGCTCGTCGTCGGGGCCGGCCGCCTGGTCGGGAGCGGCCGCCTGGTCGGGGCTGGCCACCTGGTCGGGGCCGGCCGCCGCCGGAGCCGCGGGCGGCGCCTCGGACACCGGGTCGAGGACCTCCTCCAGGCCGGCGGAGGCGGCCGCGGCGGCGGGCCCGGCGGTCACCGCGTCGTCCTCGGCGTTCTCGTGGCTGCGGAACCGCCCGTCGACGTCGCGCGGGCGGGCCCCGTTGCGGGCGAACGCGGGGTCGCCGGAGCGGGTCCGGCTGTCGTCGGGCCGGCTGGCGCGGGGCTCGCGAGGGGTGCTCACCTGCTCATAATCACCCGAACCGGGTTAACGCAAAATGAACTCGTCCCGGTACGTCAGGGCATCGTCGGCAACGTCACCCGAACGATCTCCCCGGCGGCGTCCGTCTCGACGCGGACGCGCTGGCCGAGCCGCAGCAGCCGCAGCCCGGAGGCGTCGAAGGCGCGAGCGGGAAAGGCCAGCTCGGTGCCGTCGTCCAGGAGCAGCACGCCGCTGCGCGTCGCCGCGTCGTAGGTGGCCACCGTGCCCTGCATGCCAGCACCGTACACCCGCCGGTCAGGCCGGCCGGTCGGCGACCAGGGCGGCGCTGCGGGCCCCGAGCCCGAGCCGGGCGGCCGCCGCCAGGTCCGCGGCGGTGTCCACGTCCCGGCGCAGGGTGGGCCAGTCGCCGGTCAGCGGCAGCGCGCCGCTGGCCAGGTGCGCCGCCGCCGAGTCCACCCCGAACCGGGGGTCCAGCGGCACGCCGGGCGGCGCGGCGAGCAGGACGGTGCCGTTGGCCGGGGCGTCGGCCACGAACCGGCGTACCCCCGGCGGGCCGGCGGCGACCGCGGCCAGCGCGGCGGCCAGCTCCTCCGGGCGCAGCGCCGGCAGGTCTGCGGTGAGCCCCACCACCCAGGCGCCGCCGTTCGCGGTCGCGACCCCGGCGCCGTGCCGGAAGGCGGCGTTCAGGCCGGCGTCCGGTGCGTCCGGCACCGCCCGCGCGCCCGCCGCGCCGGCCGCCGCCGCCACCCGCGGGTCGTCGGTGACCACCACCACGTCGGCAACCGCCGGGCACGCCCGCGCCGCGGCGACCGTGTCGGCCGCCAAGGCCAGCGCCAACTCCTCGTGCGGTACGCCCGGCAGCGCCCCGCGCAGGCGGCTCTTCGCCGCGCCGAGGCGCTTCACCGGCACCACCACAGTCCAGGTCCGCTGCCGCACGGCACAATCCTGCCAGTCGGGCGGCGGTACCCTCACTGGCCGTACCCGGGGCGAGCAGGCATGATTTTCGCTGCGGGCGGCGCGGGCGGGCGCGGCCGGGGTCGGGGCTACGAGGAGGCAGGGTGACACGGCGCAGGCTGGGGTTCTGGCAACGGTTCGCCGTGGTGGTGGTCAAGCCCGTGATGGTGGTCTGGACGCGGCGCACCTGGCGGGGCATGGAGCACCTGCGCCGCGACGGCGGCGTCATCCTCGTGCCGAACCACCTCTCGCACGCGGACCCGCTGGTCTCCGCGCACTTCATCTACGACGCCGGGCGCTGGCCGCAGTTCCTCGGCAAGGCCAGCCTGTTCCGGCTGCCGGTGGTGGGCCAGATCCTGCACTGGTGCCGGCAGATTCCGGTGGAGCGCGGCACGGTCGACGCGGCCAAGTCGCTGGACGCCCTGGTCGCCGCGCTGGGTGCGGGCGGCACGGTGGTGATCTACCCGGAGGGCACCACGACCCGTGAGCCGGACCTGTGGCCGATGCGGGGCAAGACCGGGGCGGCGCGGCTGGCGCTGGCCACCGGCGCCCCGGTGATCCCGGTCGTCATGTGGGGCCCGGAGCGCATCTTCGACCCGCGTACCAAGCGGCTCAGCCTGCGGCCCCGGATCCCGGTGACCGTGGTCGCCGGGCCGCCGGTGGACCTGAGCGGGTGGGCCGGCGCCGCGCCCACCAAGGCCACCCTCGAGGAGATGACCGACGCCATCATGCTGCGCCTGCGTGACATGCTCGCCGAGATCCGTGGCGGCACCCCGCCTCCGCTGTGGCAGCGCCCGTCCCGGTCCGCCACCGCCCGTGGGCAACAGGAGCGGGGAGGCGCCGCATGAGCGAGCGTAGCGAGCGAACCATTGGGCTCAGTAGCGTGGCGTCTCGCGCCGCCGGGGAGCGAAGCGAGGCGGCGGCGTGAGCGGGCAGGTGGCCGTCCTGGGCGCCGGCTCCTGGGGTACGGCGTTCGCCAAGATCCTCGCCGACGCCGGGCGGGACGTGACGGTCTGGGCCCGCCGGCGGCCGGTGGCCGAGGCGATCCGGCTGCGCCGGCACAACCCGGACTACCTGCCGGACCTGCGGCTTCCCGAGCGGGTCACGGCGACCGGCGACGCCGCCGAGGCGATCACCGGCGCGGAACTCGTGGTGCTGGCAGTGCCGTCGCAGACGCTGCGCGCCAACCTCGCCGAGTGGGCCGGTCACCTGCACCCGGACTCGACGTTGGTCTCCCTGATGAAGGGCATCGAGCTGGGCACCACCAGGCGGATGAGCGAGGTGATCGTGGAGACCGCCGGGGTCACGCCGAGCCGGGTGGTGGTGGTCTCCGGCCCCAACCTGGCCCCCGAGATCGCCGCCGAGCAGCCCGCCGCGACCGTGGTCGCCGGCACCGACGACCGCCGGGCCCGGCTCGTCCAGGCGTCGATCCGTACGCCGTACTTCCGGCCGTACACGAACGACGACGTGATCGGCTGCGAGCTGGGCGGGGCGGTCAAGAACGTGATCGCCCTGGCGTACGGGATCGCGACCGCGATGGGCTTCGGCGACAACACCCGGGCGATGCTGATGACCAGGGGACTGGCCGAGACGGCCCGCCTCGGGGTGGCGCTCGGCGCGGACCCGATCACATTCGCCGGCCTGGCCGGGATGGGCGACCTCGTGGCCTCCTGCTCGTCGCCGCTGGCCCGCAACCGGACCTTCGGCGAGCACCTGGGCCGGGGGGAGACCCTGG
Organism: Micromonospora sp. NPDC048830; assembly: GCF_043198215.1. Taxonomy (NCBI): domain Bacteria; kingdom Bacillati; phylum Actinomycetota; class Actinomycetes; order Micromonosporales; family Micromonosporaceae; genus Micromonospora; species Micromonospora sp. NPDC048830. The sequence goes on along the minus strand of NZ_JBICUP010000040.1, from coordinate 13,222 downwards.
AGCAGGCGCAGGCGGCCACCCGGCAGACCGCCGAGGGCGTGAAGAGCTGCCTGGCGATCCGGGACCTGGCCCGGGCGCACGGGGTGGAGATGCCGATCACCGAGCAGATCGAGCGGATCTGCCACGAGGGCATGGACCCGCGGCTGGCCGTCGACGCGCTGATGAGCCGCACCGCGAAGCCCGAGTCGTACGAGTAGGGGGCGGCGTGACCGACGGGATCAGCGACGGCGACGGCACCCGGTGCGTCCGGGCCGGCCTGCCCGACCCGGTGCCGGGTCAGCCGTTCCTGCCCGGGCCGGTCTTCGCCGCGCCGTACCACCTCGACCCGTGGCAGGGGCCGGCCGCCGCCGCGAACGGGTACGGCCGCCCCGACAACCCGACCCGCCGGCTGCTGGAGGCGGCGATCGGGGAGCTGGAGGGCGGCGACTGCCGCGTCTTCGCCAGCGGGCAGGCCGCGATCACCGGCCTGCTGCTGGCGCTGCTGCGCCCCGGGGACGCGGTGGTGCTGCCCGCCGACGGGTACTTCCCGGTGCGGGCGTTCGCCGCGGACACCCTCGCCGGGATCGGCGTGCGGGTGCACCTCGCGCCGACCGCCGGGCCGTACCCGTCGTTCGACGGGGTGCGGCTGGTGCTGGTGGAGACCCCGGCGAACCCGGGCCTGGACGTCGTCGACGTCGCCGCCCTGGCGTGGGACGCGCACGCCGCCGGTGCCCTCGTGGCGGTGGACAACACCACCGCCACGCCGCTCGGACAGCGCCCGCTCGACCTCGGCGCCGACCTGGTGGTCGCCTCCGGCACCAAGGCCCTGACCGGCCACTCCGACCTGCTGCTCGGTTACGTGGCGACCCGTACGCCCGACCTGCTCGACCCGGTCACCGCCTGGCGGACGGTCACCGGCGCGGTGCCCGGGGCCTTCGACGCCTGGCTGGCGCACCGCTCGCTGGCCACCCTGGACCTGCGGCTGGCCCGGCAGTCGGCCAACGCCGAGGCGCTGGCCCACCTGCTCGCCGACCGGCCCGACATCGCCGGGCTGCGCTGGCCGGGCCTGCCCGGCGACCCCGCGTACGCGGTGGCGGCGGCGCAGATGCGGCGGCTGCCCGGGGTGCTCTCGTTCGACCTGGGCAGCGCCGAGCGGGTGGCCCGGTTCCTCGACGCGGCCCGGCTGGTGGGCGCGGCGACCTCGTTCGGCGGCGTGCACACCACCGCGGACCGCCGGGCGCAGTGGGGCGACGACACCGCGCCGGGCTTCGTCCGGCTCTCCTGCGGGATCGAGGACACCGCCGACCTGCTCGCCGACGTCACGGCCGCCCTCGGGTAAGGGCCTCTGTCAACGCTGCGGGGTTCCCCTTCTCGCCCGGCGGCGGCCGGGGGCGCGGGCCGTGGCCGGGCGCGGCGGGGTATCGTGAGCGCGCCCGCACCGGGCCCCGACCGGAGGAGGTGAGACCGATCCCCCAGCAAGCAGGACCGGCGCTCCGCCCCGGGCCCGTGCCGCCCGCGCGGTAGGCCGCCCACGGGAGCGCCGCCGAGCGACCCCCGGAGCTTCCCGTGACATCCTTGAAACGCCACCCCGACCGTTCCGCCGTCGTCACCCGGCTACGCGCCGCCGGCTGCGTCTTCGCCGAGGACGAGGCCGACCTGCTCATCTCCGCCGCCGACCCGCCCGAGCGCCTCGCCGACCTCGTCGACCGCCGCGCCGCCGGGCAGCCGTTGGAGCACCTGCTCGGCTGGGCCGAGTTCTGCGGCCTGCGGGTCGGCGTCGATCCCGGCGTGTTCGTCCCGCGGGCCCGTACCGCCCTGCTCGTCTCGGCCGCCGCGGCGGCCACCCGCCCCGGCGCCGCGGTGCTCGACCTCTGCTGCGGGTCGGGGGCCGCCGCGCTGGTGCTCGCCGGGCGGCTGCGCCCCCGCTGGCTCGCCGCCGCCGACCTCGACCCGGCCGCGGTCGCCTGCGCCCGGCGCAACCTCGCCCACCTCGGCGTGCCGGTCTACCAGGGCGACCTGTTCGACGCCGTGCCGCCCGAACGGCGTGGCCGGCTCGACCTGGTGGTCGCCAACGCCCCGTACGTGCCGACGGAGGCGGTGCCGCTGCTGCCGCCCGAGGCGCGGCTGCACGAGGCCCCGGTGGCGCTGGACGGCGGGCGGGACGGGCTGGCCGTGCTGCGCCGGGTGGCGCGGGGAGCGGTCGACTGGCTCGCGCCGGGCGGGCACCTGGCGGTCGAGGTCAGCGGGCGCCAGGTCGACGCGTACCGCGTGGTGTTGACCGGCCTGGGGCTGGTGCCGTCCGTCGTCCACGACGAGGACCTGGACGCCACGGCGGTGCTCGGCCGCCGTCCGGGTTGACGACCTGGACCCCGCACCTCCACTTTGGAGCCTCCCGCAGCGCGGGGCGCGGCGGAACGGCGGGTGGCCCACCCGTCGACCCGGCGGTGCGGACCGGGCGGCGGGTGGGCCACGATCAGGAACCGCCGGTGGCGGACGGCCAGGTGCCGCGCCTGCGGCGGTCAGCGACGGGGCGGGGCCGCGGCGAACGAGGCCCACGCGGCCGGCCGGAAGAGCAGGGCCGGCCCGGTCGGGTCCTTCGAGTCGCGGACGGCGACCGCCCCGGGTACGACGGCCATCTCCACGCAGGCGCCCTCGTCGCCGCTGCGGCTGCTCTTGCGCCACCGCGCCGCGGCCAGCGCCGCGCTCGTCGTCGGGGTCATCGTCCTACCGTCCCTTCAGAAGTTGCAGGAGCTGGTCGCGGCTGGCCGCGGGGGTCAGCGCGACCGTCCGCAGGTGCTCCATGATCTTGGTGCAGGTGCGCAGGTCACCGGGTCGGTCGAGGACCATCTGCCCGGCCACCGTCTCGACCGAGGCGATGAGCGGGTCCTCCGGGTCGGCGAACTCCAGGATGTGCAGGGAGCCCCGGGTGCCCCGGTGGTAGCCGGCGGACAGCGGGATCACCTGGACGGTGATGTTGGGCAGCTCGGCCATCTTCAGCAGGTGGCGCAGCTGCCCCTCCATCACGGCCTGGCCGCCCACCGGGCGCAGCAGCGCGGCCTCGTCGATGATCGCGTCGAGGATCGGCGGGTCGGCCTCGGTGAGCCGCTGCTGGCGGTCGAGTCGCAGGTGGACCCGCTGCTCGACCTGGTCGTCGCCGAGGGTGTGCGGGCCGCCCCGCATCACCCCACGGATGTAGTCGGCGGTCTGGAGCAGGCCGGGCACCACCGACGGCTCGAAGTTGGCGATGCCGGTGGCCTCGGCCTCCAGGGCGATGAAGTCGATGGTCCGCCGGTCCAGCAGGTACGAGTAGGACACCCACCAGCCCGGCTTGCGGGCGTCCTTGGCGAGCTGGACGGCGGCGGCCAGCTCGTCCGCGCCCACCCCGTACAGGCTGAGCAGGGCGCGTACCGTGGCCGGGCTGACCAGCGTCTGGGCGTTCTCGTACCGGGACAGGGTGCTCCGGGTGCTGTTGATCTCGTGCGCGGCGGCCTCCAGGGTGAGGCCGGCCGCCTCCCGGTGCGTACGCAGCGCGATGCCGAGCCGCCGGGCCCGGGCCGTCTTCGGAGCCATGCATCGATGTTCGCACACATTTTCGGGAAGGTGTACATGAGAGAACGTGGATGAGAGTTGCAGTCACGCCTCCATGCATGTCAATCTGTCACCAGTTCCTCGCCGCCGGTTGTCGTGGCGACGGTGGTGGTGAGTGACCGGGAGGGATGGGGCGCGCGGCGATCGGGGATTTCTCCCCCCACCCGATCGCCGCGTGCCGCCCCACGACGCACGGAAGGGGCTCACATGACGGGGAACGCCTGCTGGTGGGGCGGTGCCGGAGCGCGGCGATGACCCGGTTCCTGGTGGTGCTCACCGACGTCCGGCCGTTCCTCGACGGTGCCGTCCGCGACGAGCGGCGCGCCCCGGAGCGCCGGCGCCAGGTGGTCGGGGCGAGCAGCCGGGAGGCCGCCGACCGGATCGCGGGCGCGTTCATGGCGCTGGGCATGGTCCGGGCCGGCCGGCAGCGGGTCAAGGTGGTCGCCGTGGGCCGCCGCTACGGCGGCGTCTGACCCGCCGCCCCGGCCGTCCGCGCCGCCCTCGCCGTTCGCGCCTTTCCCGGGTACGCCCCGGCGCGGTCACGTAACGTGTACCCGCGGCTGACCGATCGCGGTGTGCTGTCGCATCTCCCCGGGTATGCCTTCGGCGTCCTGCCACGCACAGTAGGGTCAACCGGGTGACCGCCACCGGCGAGCACCACGAGCCCTCGCAGTCGCGAACGAAAGGGTGACCGAGTGACCACCCCAGGCAAGACCCGCGTGGCCCTCGTCTTCGGCGGCCGCAGCCCCGAGCACGGCATCTCCTGCGTCACCGCCGGCAGCGTGCTGGGCGCCCTCGACCCGGACGAGTTCGAGGTGGTCCCCGTGGGCATCACCCGGGCCGGCAAGTGGGTGCTGACCAGCGGCGACCCGGGCGAGCTGGCGATCATCGCCCGGCGGCTGCCGGAGATCACCGCCGAGGCGGGCAGCGACCTCGTGCTGCGCGCCGACCCGACCGGCAACGGGCTGCTGGTGCTCGACCCGGTCGAGGGCCCCCGGGCACTCGCCGACGTCGACGTGGTCTTCCCCGTGCTGCACGGCGCGTACGGCGAGGACGGCACCATCCAGGGGATGCTCGAGATGGCCGGCATTCCGTACGTCGGGGCGAACGTCTTCGCCTCCGCGGCCGCCATGGACAAGGAGTTCACCAAGAAACTCTGCGCCGCCGACGGCATCCCGGTCGGCCCGTACGCGGTGCTGCGCAACGGGATGACCCTGTCGGAGGAGGACAAGCGGCGCCTCGGCCTGCCGGTCTTCGTCAAGCCGTCGCGGGCCGGCTCCTCGTTCGGCATCACGAAGGTCGACGACTGGGCCGGCCTGGACGCCGCCGTCGCCGCGGCCCGGGAGATCGACCCGAAGGTGCTGGTGGAGGCGGCAATCGTCGGCCGCGAGATCGAGTGCGGCGTGCTGGAGAGCGAGGCCGTGGGCGGCGCCGAGGCGTCCCTGCTGGCCGAGGTCCGGGTCGGCGGGGACCACGGCTGGTACAACTTCGAGGCCAAGTACCTCTCCGAGCCCGACTACGACATCCCGGCCGCGCTGCCCGAGCACGTCGCCCGGCAGATCCAGGAGTACGCCGTCCGGGCGTTCGCCGCGCTGGACTGCGCCGGGCTCGCCCGGGTCGACTTCTTCGTCACCCCGGAGCTGGACGTCTACCTCAACGAGATCAACACCATGCCCGGGTTCACCCCGACCTCGATGTTCCCCATGATGTGGGCGGCCTCGGGCCTGGAGTACCCGAAGCTGGTCACCCGCCTGATCCGCACCGCGCAGCGGCGCGGCGTCGGCCTGCACTGAGGCGTCGCTGAGCGCGTCGCGTACCGGGCGGGCCCGACAGCCCGCCCGGCCTCCGCATCAGCCGGGCAGACCGTCGGGAACGACGTCGGGCGATCCGGGCAGGCCGTCGGGGGGTGCCTCGGGCCCGGCGGGCGGGCCGGCGGTAACGGTGCCGGGTCAGCCCGAGCAGCCGGCCGGGGCGGTGCCGCCGGAGGGCACCGTGGCGACCACCGTGTCGGAGATCGGGCTCACCCACTGCAGCGCCGCCCCGTACGTGCGGGGCACGGTGACCCGTACGGCGGTCTCCCGGTCCAGGGTGGTGAGCACGGTGGCGTCCGGCCCCTCGGCCGCGTACCAGCAGACCTTGTTGACGACCCAGACGTCGTCGGTCTGCCCGGGGGTGGGCTCCGTGCCGCCGCAGGCGACGGTCAGCGCGGGATCGCCGTACGCGGCGTTCTGCTCGGCGCCGGCGGTGACCGGCCGCTGCCGCAGATCGCGAACCGCGTCGGGCAGCTGCGACGTCAGGGCGCGGCAGACGGTCGCCGGCCGCTCCGCCAGCGCCGGCGCGGCCATCTCGACCGGCGCGGTGGACTGCGGCCGGGCGGCGCTCGCCGACGGGCTGGGCTGGGACGTCGGGGCGTCCGGGGCGAGCTTCGCGAACGTGAACCCGGCCACGGCCACCGTCACCGGCACCGCGATCAGCGTGGCCAGCAGCGCGGCGCCCCGGTTCGTGCGGTTCCGCCGTGCCGGGGCCTTCTCGTCGGGGGAGGAAGTGATCTGGTCCACTTACAGGTGCACCACCGAACACGTGAGGGTGCGGGTGATGCCGGGCACCATCTGCACCTTGCTGACGATGAGTTTGCCGAGCTCGTCGACGGTGTTCGCCTCGGTGAGCACGACCACGTCGTACGGGCCGGTGACGGCGTCGACCCGCACCACGCCGGCAAGGTCCGCGATCAGACCGGCCACGTCACGCGCCCGGCCGACCTCCGTCTGGATGAGGATGTACGCCTGTACCACGACTCGACCTCCGTCCGTCGCCGCCCGTGGGCGGCCCGAAGGGTGAAACTACCTTACGGAGCAGGTCGGATCCCTATCGGTGGACAAGGAGCAGCGGTGAGCGAGCGCGGCGGGCGCGACGGCGGGTGCGGGCAGGACAGGAAGCGGTTGCTCGGGTTGGGAAGCGGAGTGCCGGCATGAGCGTGGCCGGGATCGGCGAGTTCGGACTGATCGACCGGGTGACCGCCCGGCTGACCCACGGCCCGGCCGTCCTGCTCGGGCCGGGCGACGACGCCGCCGTGCTGGCCGCGCCGGACGCGCGGGTCGCCGCGTCGACCGACGTGCTGGTGGAGGGGCGGCACTTCCGGCGGGACTGGTCCAGCGCCCGCGACGTGGGGCACCGGGCGGCGGCGGCCAACCTGGCGGACATCGTGGCCATGGGGGCGACCCCGACCGCCCTGCTGGTGGCGCTGTGCATGCCGGCGGACCTGGACCCGGCGTGGGCCGAGGAGCTGGCCGACGGGCTGACGGCCGAGGCGGCCACGGTGGGCGCCAGCGTGGTCGGCGGGGACATGTCGGCCAGCCCGACGCTGACCGTCGCGGTCACCGCCCTCGGGGACCTGGGCGGCCGGGCCCCGGTGCTCCGCTCGGGCGCCCGGCCCGGGGACGTGGTCGCCATCGCCGGCCGCAGCGGGTACGCCGCCGCCGGCTACACGGTGCTCTCCCGGGGCTTCCGTACACCGAAACTGCTGGTCGAGGCGTACCGGCGGCCGGAGGTGCCGTACGCGGCCGGGCCGCACGCCGCCCGGCTCGGCGCCACCGCCATGATCGACGTCTCCGACGGGCTGCTGGCCGATCTCGGGCACGTCGCCAAGGCCAGCGGGGTCGGCATCGACGTGCGGCGGGACGCCTTCGAGGTGCCCCGGCAGATGCGCGACGCCGCCCAGGCGCTCGGCGTCGACCCGTACGCCTGGATCCTCGGCGGGGGCGACGACCACGCGCTGGCCGCCACCTTCCCGCCGGCGGTGGCGCTGCCGGCGCCGTGGCGGGAGGTCGGCCGGGTGTCCGACGGCGCGGGCGTCACGGTGGACGGCGAACCGTACGCCGGCCCGGCCGGCTGGGACCACTTCCGGTAAGGGGCACCTCGGGTATCCGCAGGTCAGGGACGTACCCTTCACCCGTGAGCGAGATCGAGATTCGCGCGGCCCGCTTCGATTCGCCCGAGGCGCAGCGGTTGATCCGGGCCGCGTTGGTGGACCTGGGCGAGCGCTACGGCGGCAGCGGCGACGACACGCCCGTCGACGCCACCGAGTTCGAGCCGCCGCACGGGGCGTTCCTGATCGCTCACGTCGACGGCGAGCCGGTCGGCTGCGGCGGCTGGCGCAGCCACGGCGACGACGGGGACACCGCCGAGGTGAAGCGGATGTACACGACCCCGGCGGCCCGGGGCCGGGGCGTCGCCCGGGCCGTGCTCGCCGCCGTCGAGCGGTCGGCGCGGGAGCAGGGGCGGAAGCGGATCGTGCTGGAGTGCGGCGACAAGCAGCCCGAGGCGGTTGCCATGTACACCTCGGCCGGCTACGAGCGCATCCCCAACTTCGGCTACTACCGCGACTCCCCGGGCTGCATCTCCTTCGGCCGTACCCTCTGACCGCCGACCGACCGCCCCGACCGGGGCGGCTGCCACCAGGCGCGCCGCGCCCGAGCAGGATCCGAACAACTTCCCGGAAGATGCGCCTTCCTGACGACGGGCAGGCGGCATCTTCCGGGAAGTTGCGTGAACCCGACGGGTGGCGCGGACACGACAAGCCGGCGGGCCCGGAGGCCCGCCGGCTTGGACGAGGTTACGAGGTCGGCGTTACCCGCGTCAGGCGCGGGTAACCTTGCCGGCCTTGAGGCAGGAGGTGCAGACCTGCACCTTCCGGGTGGTGCCGCCACCGGCCGGGGTACGCACCGACTGGATGTTCGGGTTCCAGCGGCGGTTGGTCCGCCGGTGCGAGTGGGACACGTTGTGGCCGAAGCCCGGTCCCTTGCCACAGACGTCGCACACGCTAGCCACGGGATACTCCTGGGTTTGAAACGTTCATGAGGTCGCCGCCAGGCGCTGCCCGGGCAACCTGGCCAGGTTACCCGACGATCCCCGCGCCTGACCAACCGGCCCCGGCAGGGCACCCGCGCCGCCGCCGACGGCCGGCGGGGACACGCCGGGGCGGGCCGGTCGGCATCGGTGCGTGTCGGTGCGCGCCAGTAGGCTTCTGGCGTGCTGGACACGCTGGACGCCGCCGCGGTGCGCCGCTGGTGCGCGGGCGGGCTGGCCGCGCTGCGCGACCACCAGGGCGAGATCGACGACCTCAACGTCTACCCGGTCCCCGACGGCGACACCGGCACCAACCTGGTGCTCACCCTCACCTCGGCCCAGCAGGCCCTGACGATGGACCGGGACACCCTCCCCGAGGGCGGGCCCACCGCGCACGGGCACGCGCTGCGGCTCATGGCGCGCGGGGCGCTGCTCGGCGCCCGGGGCAACTCGGGCGTGATCCTGTCGCAGATCCTGCGCGGCCTCGCCGACGCCCTGGCCGCCGCGCCCGTGGTGCGGGGCCGGCAGCTCGCCGCCGCGCTGCGCGACGCGGCCACCGCCGCGTACGCCGCCGTCGCCCGTCCGGTCGAGGGCACCCTGCTCAGCGTGGTCGCCGCGGCGGCCCGCGCGGCCGAGGCCGCGGACACCGACGACCTGCGCGCGGTCGTCCGGGCGGCGGCCACCGAGGCGGCCCGCGCCCTGGCCCGCACCCCCGAGCAGCTGCCGGCGCTGGCCCGCGCCGGGGTGGTCGACGCCGGTGGCCGGGGGCTCTGCCTGCTGCTCGACGCGCTGGTCGAGGTGGTCACGGGGGAGAGCCCGGACCGGCCGGCCCCCGCGCCCCGCCGGGTCCGCCAGCCCGCCGTGGCCGTGCGGGAGACCGGCTCCGACGAGTACGCGTACGAGGTGCAGTTCCTGCTCGACGCCGAGCCGGAGGCGGTCGAGCGGATGCGGCAGATTCTCGCCGGGCTGGGCGACTCGCTGGTCGTGGTCGGCGACAGGGCCGACGGGCCGGGCACCTGGAACGTGCACGTGCACGTCAACGACGTCGGCGCGGCGGTCGAGGCGGGGGTGGTGGCCGGCCGGCCGTACCAGATCTCCGTGACCCGCTTCGCCGACCAGGCCGCGGCGGCTCCGCCGACCCCGGCCGGCGACGGCCGCGCGGCGGTCGTGGTCGCCACCGGCGCGGGCATCGCGGAGCTGTTCACGGGGGAGGGGGCGACGGTGGTGCCGGGCAACCCGTCCACCGGCGAGCTGCTCGACGCGATCCGGGCCACCGCCGCGGCCCGCGTGGTGGTGCTGCCCAACGACCCGAACACCCAGGCCGTGGCGAGCGCCGCCGCGCGGGAGGCGCACGCGCTGGGGGTGAAGGTCAGCGTGGTGCCGACCCGCTCGCCGGTGCAGGCGCTCGCCGCGCTGGCCGTGCGCGACCCGAAGCGGCGCTTCTCCGACGACGTGATCGCGATGGCCGAGGCAGCCGGGGCCTGCCGGTACGCCGAGGTCTGCTGGGCCGGCCGGGAGGCGCTGACGGTCGCCGGCCCCTGCCGGCCCGGCGACGTGCTCGCCCTCGTCGAGGGGGAGGTGCACCTGATCGGCGCCGACCTGGCCGGCACCTGCGTCGCCGTGGTCGACCGGATGCTCGGCGGCGGCGGCGAGCTGGTCACCCTGCTCACCGGTGTCGACGCCCCGGAGGGCCTGGCCGACGCCGTACGCGAGCACGTCGCCCGGCGCTGGCCGTTCGTGGAGGTCCAGGCGTTCCCGGGCGGCCAGCCGCACTATCCGCTCCTGGTGGGGGTCGAATGACGTCCGAGCCGTCGACGGTCGACACGCCGCTGAAGAAGCTGGTCGGGGAGAAGACGGCCAAGGCCCTGGCCGCCCACCTCGACCTGCACACCGCCGGCGACCTGATCTACCACTTCCCGCGCCGGTACGACGAGCGCGGCGAGCACACCGACATCCGCTCGCTGGACGTCGGCGAGCAGGTCACCGTGCTGGCCCAGGTGCAGCGCACCGCCGTACGGCCGATGCGCCAGCGCCGGGGCAACCTGCTGGAGGTGACCGTCGGGGACGACTCCGGCGGGGTGCTCACGCTGACCTTCTTCGGCAACCAGGCGTGGCGGGAGCGGGAGCTGCGCCCCGGCCGGTGGGGGCTGTTCGCCGGCAAGGTCACCGAGTTCCGCGGCAGGCGCCAACTCAACGGCCCGGAGTACGTGCTGCTCGGGGAGGGCGGCGACGGCGAGGCGGCGGCCAACGAGGAGGTCGAGGAGTTCGCCGGGGCGCTGATCCCGGTGTACCCGGCCGCGGCGGCCGTGCCGACCTGGGTGATCGCCCGCTGCGTCCGGGTGGTGCTGGACACGTTCACCCCGCCGGACGATCCGCTGTCGGCCACCGTCCGGGCCACCCGCAAACTGGTCGGCATCGGCCGGGCGCTGCGCGAGATCCACCGTCCGTCCAGCAAGGAGGACCTGTACCGGGCCCGCCGCCGGCTCAAGTGGGACGAGGCGTTCGCCGTGCAGCTCACCCTGGTGCAGCGCAAGCACCGGGCCGCCGCCTGGCCGGCGCAGGCCCGCCCCGCACAGCCGGGCGGCCTGCTCGACGCGTTCGACGCGCGACTGCCGTACGAGCTGACCCCCGGCCAGCGGGCGGTCGGCGCGGAGATCGCCGCCGACCTGGCCACCGCCCACCCGATGCACCGGTTGTTGCAGGGCGAGGTCGGCTCCGGCAAGACGGTCGTGGCGTTGCGGGCGATGCTCCAGGTCGTCGACGCCGGCGGGCAGGCCGCGCTGCTCGCCCCGACCGAGGTGCTCGCCGCCCAGCACCACCGGGGCATGCTCGACCTGCTCGGCCCGCTCGCCCGCGCCGGCGAGCTGGGCGCGGCCGACGGCGCCACCCGGGTCGAGCTGGTCACCGGCTCGCTCGGCGCGGCGGCCCGCCGCCGGGCGCTCGCCGAGGTGGCGGAGGGCCGGGCCGGGATCGTGCTCGGCACCCACGCCCTGCTGTACGAGGGCGTCGACTTCCACGACCTCGGCCTCGTCGTGGTCGACGAGCAGCACCGGTTCGGCGTCGAGCAGCGCGACGCGCTGCGCGCCAAGGCCGACCAGCCGCCGCACGTGCTGGTGATGACGGCCACCCCGATCCCGCGCACGGTGGCGATGACCGTCTACGGCGACCTGGAGGTCTCCTCGCTCACCCAGCTCCCGCAGGGGCGCTCGCCGATCGCGTCGCACGTGGTGCCGGCCGCCGAGAAGCCGGCGTTCCTCGACCGGGCCTGGCGCCGGCTGCGCGAGGAGGTCGCCGCCGGCCACCAGGCGTACGTGGTCTGTCCGCGGATCGGAGAGGGGCCGCAGAGCGAGGAGGAGGCCCCGCGCGAGGACGACACCGGCCGGCGGCCCCCGCTCGCGGTGACCGAGGTCGCCCCGCTGCTCGCCGAGGGGCCGCTGCACGGGCTGCGGATCGGCGTGCTGCACGGCCGGCTGCCCGCCGACGAGAAGGACGCGGTGATGCGCTCCTTCGCCGCCGGCGACCTGGACGTGCTGGTCGCCACCACGGTCGTCGAGGTCGGCGTCGACGTGCCCAACGCCACCGTGATGATCGTGCTGGACGCCGACCGGTTCGGCGTGTCCCAGCTGCACCAGTTGCGCGGCCGGGTGGGTCGGGGCTCCGCGCCCGGGCTGTGCCTGCTGGTGACCGAGGCCGTCGAGGGCTCGTCGGCCCGGGAACGCCTCGACGCGGTCGCGTCCACCACCGACGGCTTCAAGCTGGCCGAGCTGGACCTGGAACAGCGTCGCGAGGGCGACGTGCTGGGCGCCACCCAGTCCGGCCGCCGGTCGCACCTGCGGCTGCTGTCGCTGCTGCGCGACTCCGACCTGATCCGGGACGCCCGCGCCGAGGCGATCGCGCTGGTCGAGGAGGACCCGGAGCTGGAGCGACACCCGGCGCTCGCCGCCTCGGTGGCCGCCCTGGTCGACGAGGAGCGCGCGGAGTACCTGGAGAAGGGCTGACGCGCCCGCTCGGCGTCCGCAGCGTGCGGCCGGGCCCGCCGCCCCGAGGCCTGCCGTTCCGGGGCTCACCCACACCTCCGGCCTGGGCCACTGGCGGGAGTGTCCGGCCACCGACCTGGCGGCCCGCGCCGACCCGGACGAGCTGCTGGCCGCGGTATTCGGTGGATTCAACCGGTGGTCGCTGTGGAAGATCACCCCGTCGACCGTGCCGCCGCGGGGCGCGTCGGCCATCGACAAGGATGTGGTGGTCAGATCGGCGTCGTGCCGGTCGCTCGTGGCGTAGCCGAGCAGCCGGCGGGAGTGCAGGTCGATCACCGTGGACAGGTACGGCTTGCCCTCGTCCGTGGTGATCTCGGTCAGGTCACCGCGCCACAACAGGTTCGGGTCGACGGCGGTGAACTGCCGCCGGACCCGGTCCGGGGCCACCGGCCTCACCACGGGCCCGCTTGTCCTGGTTCACCCAGTTACCGAGGGTGCCCTCGTTGATCCCGAGATCCCGAGCGACCTGCGCGATCGGCTTGCCGGTCTTCCGCACGATCCGCGCCGCGCCCTCGCGGAACTCCCTATCGAACCGCCTTCTCGTTTCAGCCATGACCATCTATCCCCTTAGGTCTGGCCTCCACGCTGACGGGGGAACCTCACACGGCGATGATCTTCCCTGCAGAGGAGCCGCACCCGAACGAGACAACGCCGGGGCCCTGTCAGGTCGGTGGGGGCGTGGTGTCGGGTTCTTGTTTGACGGGTGGGAAATTCTTCTCCGCGTCTTTCCCGCCGAAGTAGAAAGGGCCGTAGTCGGCGATGACGACGCGATT
>NZ_JBICUP010000039.1:0-70210 GCF_043198215.1 Micromonospora sp. NPDC048830 | reverse complement strand
CACTACGGCGACCGATCATGACCAACACCCACCCGAAACACGCCGTCGCGCTCGGCGCCGCCATGCTCAGCTCCGACACCCACACCGCACGCGGCATCCCGACACCCCGACGCCCCGCACCCACCACACCAACCACCACGGCACTCCAAACCGGCACCCCACGCCAGGCGGCCAAACGCGACAGCGGCGAGCAGCGCGTTGTTAGTCGACACGCAACACCCGGTTCGGACACGCCCGCGCCCGCAGCCGCGCCCGCGGGCGCGCCGGCCCCCAAGGCGAAGCGCGGCGCGAAGCACCGGGCGCAGCCGCCGGCCAAGCCGACACAACCGGTCAGCGGCCCCACCGCAGACCCCCGCCCGGCGGCCGTGCCGCCCCCGGCGCGGCGGCGGTGGTCACGGCTCGCAAACGCGCGCCTCGTCGTCGCGCTGGTCGCGGTCATCGGCCTGCTGGGCGTAGCGCTCGTGTCCGGGAACAACGCCCCGAGCCACCAGCCACAGGTGTCCAGCGCGACGTCCGAGGCCGACATCCCGAGCGACCGGCCGCAGACGCCCAGCGCAACGCCCGGAACCAGCACCCCGAGCAAACGGCCGCAGACGCCCAGCGCAACGCCCAAAACCAACACCCCGAGCGAACGGCCGCAGACGCCCAGCGCAACGCCCAAAACCAACACCCCGAGCAAACGGCCGATGCTCGAACTGGAGGACGTCCAGGTACAGAAACCGTCGAAGCTGTCTACGGTCCGCCCCGCGGTGGTAGGTGCCAAGCATTTCGTCGACCGGCCGCCCGTCTTCACCAGCCTTCCCGGCCCGCTCACCGGAGCAGTGCTGATCCCCGGCGCCAGCGACGACAAGCGACTGACCTCCCCAGCGGACTACCTGGTGTTCGATGTCGCACGCGACGCCACCGTGTACGCCGCCTTCGACAGACGCGGAGCACCGGAGGTAAGCAACTGGTGGCCGGCGTGGCTGAACCAGCAGGGCTTCAAGCGCACTGACATGATCATCCCGACCAACGACCCGGACCAGCGCCACTTCGTCGTGTTCGCCAAGAACGTGCCGGCGGGACGCGTCACGCTCGGACCGAACGCGGCGACAACCGTGTACTCCACCGGCTACATCACGCTCGTAACCGCTAATGGATGATGGTTCCGTCACAAGGTTGCTGAGCGTCGCTCACCGGACCGGCCCGCTTCGCGGGGCTGTCAGGTCACATCGGATCTGGACGAACCATGGGGACGCCCTTGGGGAAGGACTCAGAAACAGATGAGCACGGAAAGCTCAGTCCAGTCGGACGGCATCGACCCCTCCGTCCCCACTGCTGCGGGCATGTACGACTACTACCTGGGCGGCAGGAACAATTTCGCAGCCGATCGTCGAGCCGCGAACAAGGTGATCGCAGCAGCTCCCGAAGTGATCCTCATGGCACGGGAGAACCGAGGGTTCATCCAACGTGCGGTGCGATTCCTGGCCCGCGACGCGGGCATCCGGCAATTCCTCGACATCGGCAGTGGCCTGCCCACCCAAGGCAGCGTCCACGAGATCGCCCAAGCCGAGGCGCCGGACGCGCGCGTGGTCTACGTCGACAACGATCCGCAGGTGCTGGCCCGCTCGCGTGCCTTGAAGACCGCCGAAGCCAAGACCACGAGCGTGATCACGGCGGACCTGCGCGATCCTGATGTCATCCTCAACCACCCCGAGACCCGGGCGCAGATCGACTTCGACCAGCCAATGGCCATCCTGTTGGTGGCCGTCCTTCACTTCATCGACGACGAAGCTGACCCGTACGGGATCGTCGCCCGCCTCCGCGACGCGATGGCCCCGGGTAGCTACCTTGTCATCAATCACGCCACCGCCGATCCCAGACCGGACAACGCTGGTGGCGCCGCAGAGGTCTACAAGAACACCAAGTATCCGGCCACCCACCGCACGCGCGATCAAATCGAACGCTTCTTCGACGGCGCACCCCTCATCGACCCCGGCCTGGTGTTCGTTCCGGAATGGCGGCCCGACGTCGAAACCGACATCAGCCCCGAGGAGGTCTGGATCCTCGGCGGCGTCGGCCGGAAGCCGACCGTGGACTGATTTCGATCGTTCACGGAGCTGAGGGGTCTGCCTGACCTCACCGGGGATGCGTGGCCAGCGGTGAAGCTGGCTGCGGGCCAGTCGGGCGTCGGTGTGCAGCAGCCGAGGACGCCGAGCAGGAGTTCGGGATTCGGCATTTGAATACCTGTTGCCGTGGCGCGTTCCACTCGTGCCGCTCATCGTCATCGGCTCACATACCGCCACCAACAATTCCACCTCGAGCGGGGCGCATTTCGGTGTACGAGGCCGATTGATCGGGTCCATCATCGGGCTGGGCATGATGTTGCTGGGCACAGCCATCGCTATCTGGTCCAGCGGCGGCGTACTGGTCGCGGGCGCGGCCAGGCTCCTCCATACGCCGACGGGGAACGGCTCCCTTGCGCTGACACGGTTCTCGGCCTCCTTTCTGTGCTGATCGCGGTATACGGGTACCACCTGCTCGTCCGGACCACGCTGATCCTGATGATCTTCGGCGTGGTCACCACGCTGCTACTGGTGGCGGCCTTCGCCGGCCACGTCGACGTGGGGTATCGGGGCGGCCAGTACGCGCTCGGCAGCTTCACCAGCACCTGGCTGCTGTCGGTGTTCGCCGTCGGCGTCGGTGGCGTCATGACGATGAGTACGATCGCCGGCGACTGGACCCGCTACATCTCGTCCCGGCGAAGCGATCCTGCAGCTCGTGATCGAGGAACACCACGACCTGCCCGACGGGCTGGCCCGTCACCTGGTCGACGCGCGGGACTCCGGTGTCATGACCGACAGCCAGCTCATGAGCCAGCTGGGGATGCTGGTCGTCAGCTACGAGACGCAGGCCGCCTCGGCCGCGAGCCTGATCGGCATGCTTCTCGAGCACGACCTGTACGGGTACGCCGCCAGGCCATCGCGCATCCCGAACTCATGCGGCGAATCGTCGCCGAGGGTAGCCGGCGTGGGGGAGGACGTGTTGGTGGCAATGCTGACCCAACTGCCGGACGACGTTCACCTCGACCACGACGGGAAGGTACTCCGCGAGACCGCGGGCATCTCGTGGACGATCCCGCGCCTGCTGGTGAGCCCTCGTCCCGCATCGTGACCCACGATCGGCCGTACGAGACAAGGCCCCGTCGCCCCCCGCTTGACGTTTCGAAGTCACTCCAAGTGTCTTACTGCGCATTCGCCAGCTCACGGGCGATGTCGACCCGCGAGTGGGCCCCGAGCTTCGCCAGGATGTGGGAGACGTGGGTTTCCACGGTACGGCGGGACAGGAACAGTTGGGCGGCGATGTTCGGGTTGGACTGTCCCGCGGCGACGAGGTCTGCGATCTTCCGTTCCGTGGTGGTGAGGGCTTCCCAGCCGATGGTGGGCCGGCGGCGTGGTCCGCGGCGGCCACGGCGGATGCCGTACAGCCGTAGGCGGGCGTCGGCGCGCATGATGTCCCAGGCCGCGTCGAGCGACGTGTAGACCTCGATCGCCTGCGCGTACGCGGCCCGCGCCGCAAGCTGGTCGCCGCGATCGGCGTACAGCACGGCGGCGTCCTCGAGTGCCTGCGCGCGGAACAGGGGGTAGCCGATGCGGTGGAAGGTGTCGGCGGCGGTGAGAATCCCCGTGGGGTCGGCGGCCAGCAGGCCCGCGCAGTACCCGGCCGAGGCGGTGGTGGCGGGAGACGCCTGCCCCTGGGGGACGGCGTTTGCCCAGGCCGCGGCGGTCGCGGTGGCGGTGGCGGTGGCGGTGGTACGGTCGCCGCTGGCCAGCGCGAGGCGGACCACGTCGGCCAACCACATCGGCGTGTCCGGAGTCAGTTGCGGAAAGTCGCGCATCCCCTCGGGATCGAACGCGGCCAGCAGGCGAGCCAGCGCCTCGCCGGGCCGGCCCTCGCGCTCGGCCGCCAACGCCCAGGCAACCAGCAGGAGGTCGGCGTACAGGCGCAAGCCGTTCCCGGGGCTTGTCAGCTCCTCGATGCCGACGAACTCCCGCTCGGCCGCCGGCAGGTCGTCGCGGTGAACCGCGATCAACGCCCGCACCCCGCGGCCGGCCAGCCGGTACGTCATGTCGGTCGGCAGGTCGGCAGAAGCCTGCAGCTCCGCCAGCGCCTCGTCCCACCGCCCCCGGTAGAAGCTGTAGTCGGCGATCTTCGCCCGCAGATGCCCCAGCCGGGGCGGAGTGCCGGCACGTTCGGCGAACACCATGGCCTGGCCGAAGGCGTCGTCGGCCTCGGCGGGCCGGCCCAGGTTGTCCAGGCCACCCGCGCGGTTGATCATCAGCAGCAGCCGCAGGTCGGCGACCGGCGGTTCGTCCCCCAGCACCGCCAGCGCGCGATCGATGAGCGCCACCTGCGCCGCCACGTCCCGCCGCTGGTTGTGCTCGATGAGGGCCAGGGCGTGCAGGGCGTATCCGGCCGCCAGCCGGTCACCGGCCTGGTGCCCCTCGGCCTCGGCTCGTGCGGCGGCCCCCCGAGCCTCGTCGAAACGCCCGTCGCCGATGAGCGCAAGGGCGCGCAGGGCGCACAACCGGGCGGCCCAGACCGCCGAAAGTCCCGGCCGCTCCAGCGTGTGCTCGGCGACCTCGACGGCCCGCTCGTACCGCCCCATGCGCATCAGCGCGTACACAAGGGTCCAGGCCACCCGAGCTGTCACCACGGGATCGCGGCTGAAGGCCAACACCGGATGGGCCAACTGCTCGACCTGCTTGTTGTCGCCAAGCTGCGACAGCGCGACCGTCAGGTCGGCATCCAGCCGTTCCCGGCGCGGATCGTCGTCGACCGCGCCGCGGACCCGGGTCAACAGGTCGACGGCCACCCGCGGCGCCCGGTAGGTCATCGCCGCGGCTTCCCGGGCCACCCAATCGATCATCCACTCGTCGGCCGTCACCGGGCCGGCGAGCAACTGCTCGGCCACCCGCTCCACCGGCGCCCCCGCGCCGGCCAGCGCCCGAGCGGCCTGCCGATGCAACGCCGCCCGCAGACTCGCCGGCATCGCCTCGTACAGCGCCTGCCGGATCAGCCCGTGCCGGAACACCAGCCGATCCCCCGACGCCGCCAACACCCCGCCCGCCACCGCCTCATCCACCACGACCATCAACTCGGTCGCCGCCTGACCGGAGACCACCCCCAGGTCATCGACCGTGAACGCGGAACCCAACACCGCCGCCAGCCCCAGCACCGACCGGATCCGCTCCGGCAGGAACCCCAACCGCCGCCCGATCGCCTCCGGCAACGACCCCGGCCACTCCCCCGCATCCGTCAACTCCGCCACTCCCGCCGCCACCGTGATCCGCGACTCCCGGACCAACGCCTCGACCGCCTCGCGGGCATAGAGCGGATTTCCCCCCGCCTGCCCCGTCAGCTCCGCCAACGCCCCGCTCGGCACCGCGCCCACCAGTTCGCCGACCACCTCGATCACCTGCGGTGCCGACAGAGCCCCCAACGGCAGCACCGTCGCCCCCCGCTCCACGAGGTCGCGCCGCGTTGCGGTCACTTCCGGCCGGCGTGGCACCGGCCGGCACGCCGCCACCAGCAACAACGGCGCCTGGGCGGCGGCCCGACCCAACCGCGACCACACCGACAGGCTCGCCTCGTCCGCCCACTGCGCGTCGTCGAGCACCAGCACCACCGGCGACACCGAACACAACCGATCCACCAACACCAGGACCTGCTCGGCCAGCAACGCCGCCGCATCCCGCGGCGTCACCAGCTCCGACCTTCCCTCCCCCCGCAACAACCCCACCAACGGCGCCCGCAACGGGTCCACCGAATCCCGCCCCACCCGCAGCGCGTCCAGCAACACCTGCAACGGAAACGGCGGCAGCAACTCCGGCGCGGCCCCCGCGTACACCGCGCACCCCAACCGGGCTGCCTCGTCCATCGCCGCCGAGAGCAGTGTCGACTTCCCGATCCCAGGTTCGCCGTCCACCCACACCATGCCGCCTCGGCCCTCGGCCACCCCCACAATCAGCTCTCGCAAGACCGCCAGCTCGACGTCCCGACCGACGATGGCCGAGGCAGGTGAACGCATGCCGACACGATAGGACGACCATCGGCGCAATGTTAGCCCCGCTGGTGGGAAGCGTGTCGGTTTCCGGTTTGGGCCCGCGGCGTGCGACGTACCACTACTTCGCGTTGTGACGGGACGAGGGCACCGGCCACGTGATCCATGACCTGTTGTGCTGCAACTCGGCCGGCATGCAGCCGGACCTGCGGGGATGCTGCCGGCTTGGCTCGACGTGACCGGGTGCCGTCGGGCTCTCGTCTCTCTTTGCGAGATCATCTGGCCGTCGGTGCGTCACCCGGTGGGCCCGCGCGAGGTGAGCAGCGCGTGCAGCGCCGCGCCGAACGCCGCGGGGTGTGTCCGGTACCCCTCGTGGCCGCCCGGCAGGTCGGCCAGGTACTCGCCGAGCACGGCCGCGAGCCTGGCCGCGCAGCGGCTGGGGAACGTGTCGGTCGTCCGGCCGGTGGCGGGCACGACCGTCGTGGCGCCCGCGCGCAGCGCCGCCCAGCCGGCGGCGCCGATCCGGTATTCCCATGTCGCGCGCGCCTCGCCGGTGAGGAAGGCGTTGATGTTCGCGACGGTCCGGCCGCTGGCTGGCTCCCACACCACCTCGTCCTCGTGGTCGCGTGGATCGTGGGAGGGGTCTCCGAAGCCGGCCCGCATGATTCTGAGCGCCGCCGGCCAGCCCGACTCCGCGTGGACCCGGCGAGCGTCGCGGTGCAACCTGTCGTACCTGGCGCGCTCGGACGCGGTGGCGAGCGACCGCAGCGGGGGTTCGTGGGCGACGAGGACACTCACCCGCCGCGGCCGGCGCCACGCGATTTCCAGGCCGATGACCGCGCCGGTGCTGCACCCGAACACGCTGACGGGGGCCTCGCCGAAGATGTGGTCGGCCAGCGCGGCCGCGTCCTCGGCATGCCGTTCGAGTGACACCGGGCGCCCCGGGTCGTCCACCGCGGTGCGGCTCTGGCCCCGCCGGTCGTAGGTCAGAACGGTGTAGGTCTCGGCGAGCCGGGTGGCGAGCAGATCGGCGCAATGCGCGTCACCGCCGCCGCTGGGCAGCAGCATGAGCGGTGGGCCGGCACCGCGCACGACGTAGTAGAAGTCCGCGCCGTCGCCCCGAAACGTCCCGATCCGGTCAGCGGCCATCGTCGTCCCCGCCGCGGCTCTGGAACTGCCCCGCCCGCGCGAGATCACCGTTGGTGAGGCCGTGCCGTCGGAAGTACATCCGTGGGTTGAAGTACACCGCGATCCGCGCGGCTCCGTGGGGGGAGCGCTGTGCGCTGAGGAACGAGTGCGCGTACATCTCCTTGTCCGCCTCGCCGCCCATGAAGAACCGCGCGCAGCGCTCGTAGGCGTCGCGGCTGCGCGCCGACACGTCGTAGGCGTCGAGGACCTCGCGGATCATCCACTGCGCCTCGGCGTCGGATCGGCAGCGCGGGGTCAGCCCGAACTGGTGCATCACCGACTCGATCGGACGCGTGCCACCAGGCACGAGCGACACGTAGGTGCCGTACGACCAGAAGCGGCGGTGGTTGGATCGCCATTCGAGCCGGGTCCGCGACGGTGTCCCCGGTGCCCACGCGGATCGCGCCCAGGCGCGGCCTGCGATCGCGGCCATCGTGGGGCCGTCTCCGAGGTCGGCGCGTGGCCCCAACCGGTCCCAGCGGGCGAGGCGTTCCGCGGTGAGGACACCGCGGTGCTGCACGTACAGCTTCGTCCTGGCCGACGGTCCTGTCGCGAGGTCGAGGCACAGGTAGGACACCGTGTCGTCGTCGTGCATCGCGCCGGCGATCACCTGCCACTGGCCGGGGAATCCGAGCGCGGACAGTGCCGCGTCGACGCGCGCGGCCGTGTCGGCGGGGTTGGGGCCGCCGAGCCACAGGTGGATCTTGCCACTCGGCGGTCGGCCGGGAACCCAGCCCATCGTGTGGAACGCCGCCATGGGCGGGCGGTCGGCCGGTCGGGGGGCCACGAGGTGCTCGATCCGCCGCAGCCTGCTCAGGTCGAGGCCGTGGGTGGCGCTCAGGCGCGCGTTCAACCGGCGCGCGCTTTCCCAGTACGACACCGGGTTCGCGGGTTCGGCGTGCGCTTCGACCGAGGCTCGCAGGCCGAGTGGCTCGTCGCCGAGCACGACGGAGAGTTCGAGCGGTGTGCTGTCCGCGGTGAGCGTCGACCACGCCGGAGGGGCGTCGAGCGGGCGATGTCGCCACGTTTCGCCCATGAGCCGGACGTCCGCCGCCACCTGGTCGGCGAGTTGGTCGAGGCCGGTCGCGTGGCACAGCCCTCGCACGGCGGCCTCCGCGTGCTCGCCGCAGGTCGCGGTCATGGCGTGAACCTTATCGGCAGGCTGGCGATCCCGTTCACCACGGTGGACACGAGGTGGCGCGGAGGGCCGGCGAGAGCGAAGCGGACGCCGCTGTCGGCGAGCTCGTCGACGAGGGCGGCGAGCAGCGTGCGTGACGCCGCCGCGCCGACGCAGAAGTGGGGACCGAACCCGAACGCGAGGTGCGGGTTGGGCGCGCGGCGGGGATCGAACCGGTAGGGCGAAGAGAACACGGACTCGTCCCGGTTCGCCGACGCGATCCAGGCCACCACCCAGTCGCCCGCGCGCAGCCGTACCCCGCCGAGTTCGACGTCCGCGGTGGCCCGGCGCACCAACTGCTGTGCGGGGGTGGTCCAGCGTGCCGCTTCGTCGACCAGGCCGGCAATCACCGACCGGTCGTCGACGACCGCCCGCCACAGGTCAGGCGTGCGCGCGAGGTGCAGCAGCAGGTGTAGCGCGACGTTCAGCGTGGCGGTGTTGCCGCCGACCAGCGCGCTGTGGACGTTCAGCATGATCCGGCGGCGGGTCAGCGCGGTGCCGTCGACAGAGGTCGCCGACAAGGCGCCGATGAGCGTTTCCGGTCGGGACAGCGACGTGGCCAACGAGGCCCTGATCGACCCGAAGAGCCGTGAACTCGCGCGTAGGACCGTCTCGTCCTCGTCTCCGTCCTGGTAGGACGGGTCGCTTGGCGCGAGGGTGGCGAGGGCGGTCACGACCGTGTTGTCCCAATGTTCCTCGGGTATCCCGAGGAGGGGACCGGCGGCGATCATCGGGAGTTGCCGCAGCGCGGTGGCCAGGTCGTGGACGCCTCCGGCGAGGATCGGGCGGAGCAACCGGCGCACGCGCACGCGGATCTCGGCCTCGTGCGCCCGGACGGCCCCGGGCCCCACCGCGCGGGCGGACGGCCGGCGCAGCGCCGTGTGCTGGGGTGGGTCCGTGAGCGCCAGAGCCTGGCCGCCGGCCGGGTCGGGTGCGCCGACACAGTTGAGCAGGGCGCCCGATGTGGAGCTGAACATCGCCGTGTCGCGCAGAATCGTGTGGCATTCCGCGTAGCGGAAAAACGACCAGCACTCCGTCCCGTTGGGGGCGACGTCCTTACGCACCGGCTCGGTCCGCCGCAGCGCGCGCCACGCCGCGTGCGCGCCGCCCTTTGTGGAGTTAGTGGCGTCAAACGGATCAAAAATGGACATTGTTTGTGGAGTACGTGACCGGCCCAATTCAGCGTCCATGTCGCATCACCGCCCTGTGTCGACGATTACCGTGAGTGGCGGCGTGCTTGACCCTTGCGCACGCCGGCAGAGGCATGGATCATGACAGCACCCCCTCGTCAGGGAAGGCAAGACAATGGACGATATCGAACGGACAATCCACGACTTCGTCGCGGACGTACTGCTGGAGGGCGAGGACATCTCGTTCGACGAACGTACCCCGCTCCTGAAGCATCGGCTGATCGACTCGCTCAATGTCGAAGAACTCATCGCATTCGTCGAGAGTGAATATTCGATTACGTTGAGCGACTGGCTGCACTCGAAGTGGGAGACCATCGAGAGCATGGCTGGACTTATCCGCGCGCATTCCCCACGATCCCCGGAGGCCGCCGTGCCCAAGGCAGACGTGACACCCGACGCCATCGCCACCGACTACGAAAAGTCAGTAGCTCGTTACTGGAATGAGAAACTGAACGACCCGATCAACCTTCTGCTCGGCGCCGAGGACGGGCTGGTCCACCACCACTACGGCCTCGGGGACTACGACCCTGCCGTGCTGTCCGGCAGCGGCGCCGACCGCGAAGCCGCCATCATCCGGGAACTGCACCGGCTGGAGTGCGCACAGACCGACGTCGTGCTCGACGCGCTCGGCGGCATGGAGCCGGACGGCCGGTTGCTCGACGCCGGGTCGGGCAGGGGCGGTGGCTCGTTCAGCGCGCACCGCAGGTTCGGCTGCTGGGTCGACGGCATCACCCTGTCGCAGTACCAGGTCGACTTCGCCACGAAGCAGGCAGCTCAACACGGCTGCACGGACAAGGTCACCTTCCACCTGCAGAACATGACCCGAACGCTGTTCCCGGACGGTCACTTTGACCGCGTCCTCACCAACGAGACCACCATGTACGTCGACCTGGCTGCCGCGTTCGGCGAGTTCGCCCGGCTGCTGCGTCCCGGCGGGCGCTACGTCTGCGTCACCTACTGCGTCAACGACACGATCGCGCCGACGAGCGCGGACTGCGAGGCGGTGGACGCGCACTACGGCACCCGGATGCACAAGCGCAGCGAATACCTCGCGGCGCTGTCCGCCGCCGGGTTCTCGCCCAGTCAGGTCACCGTCCTCAACTCCCAGACGATCCCGTACTGGGAGCTGCGCAGTCACTCCGAGCACCGAACCGGCGTCGAGCGGGCGTTCCTCGACGGATACCGGTCCAACGTGCTGCAGTACGTGCTGATCGCGGCCGACCGCCTGCCGTCCTGATCACCGGACAGCGGACACGTACACCCCGCCGAGGACACATGGACTTCGCACCGGGCCCCGACCAACGTCTACTCGCGGACAGCATCCACGCACTCGGCGTCGCGCTCAACGCCCAGGACGAGCACGACCGCAGCGGCGGACCGTACTTCAGCCGGCAGAAGTGGCGGCGGTGCGGAGAATTCGGCCTGCTCGGGCTCAGCCTTCCCGAACGCTGGGGTGGGCTTGGGCTCGACTCGCTGAGCACGGCTCTCGCGATCGAGGCATTCGCCCGTGGGCACGAGGACATGGGGCTGGTGTTCTCAGCCTGCGCCCACCTGTTCGCGTGCGCGATGCCGATCGCGGTGCACGGCACCGACTCCGTACGGGACGAGGTGCTGCCGAAGCTCGGGTCGGGCGAGTGGATCGCGGCCAACGCGATAACCGAGGCCGAGGCGGGGTCCGATGTCTACGCCATGCGCGCCACGGCCGTACGCGACGGCGACCGGTACGTGCTCGACGGTGTGAAGAACTACGTGACCAACGCCCCGCTGGCCGACGTGTTCGTGGTGTACGCGAGCACCGACCCCCGCAGCGGCTACCTGGGCATCAGCGCGTTCGTCGTGCACCGCGACACACCAGGGGTGACGGTCGGCTCACCGCTGCCGAAGACCGGGCTCGCGTCCTCGCCACTCGCCCCGGTCTACCTCGACGGTGTGGCGGTACCGGTGGCGAACCGGCTCGGCGGCGAGGGCGATGGACGCGACGTCTTCACCGGATCGATGGAGTGGGAACGCACCTGCCTGTTCGCCGCCTACGTCGGTGCCATGGACCGCCAACTCGGCAGGACCGTCGCGTACACCAGCGAGCGCCGCCAGTTCCGCAAGTCGCTCGCCAGACACCAGGCCGTCGCACACCGACTCGCCGACATGAAACTACGTCTGGAGAGCGCGCGTCTGCTGCTGTACCACGCCTGCTGGGCGCGCGACCAGGGGACGGCCCGTCCGCTCGACGTGTCGCTCGCGAAGCTGGGCGTCAGCGAGGCCGCCACCCGCAACGCGCTCGACGCCGTGCACCTGCACGGCGGTGCGGGCATCATGGCAGGTTCCGGCGTCGAGCAGGCGATCGCGGACGCGGTGCCCGCGTCGCTGTTCTCCGGCACCTCCGAGATCCACCGCGACGTCATCGCGGCGGAGCTACGCCGTGAGACTTGAGGGGCACGTGCTTCGCGCCGCCGCGGCGACACCCGACGCGGTGGCGGTGTGTGGTCCGGACGCATGCCTGACCTATCGCGAGCTGAACGCTCGCGCGGACGAGCTCGCCGCCGGACTGCGCACGCTCGGTGTCGACGCCGGCGACCGCGTCGCCCTGTGGTTGCCGAAGTCCACGTTCGGCGTCGCGGTCACGCAGGCGGTGCTGCGGCTGGGCGCGGCCTACGTCCCGCTGGACCCGCGCGCCCCCGCACCGCGGGCGGCGGCCCTGATCAGCGACTGCACACCGGCGGCCGTGGTGACGACGGACGGGAGGGCCACCGACGTCGCCGGGCAGACGGCGCTACCGCCCGCGTTGATCGGCCACGACGACCTCGCCCGGTGGGAGGTCAGGTCGGCGCCACGACCGCCACGGCCGTCGACAGGTGACACCGACCTCGCCTACGTGCTCTACACCTCGGGCTCGACCGGCACACCCAAAGGCGTGTGCGTGAGCCATTCCGCGGCAGCAGCGTTCGTCGACTGGGCAGCGGACGAAATCGGTGTCACCGGCGGCGACCGCCTCGCCAACCACGCGCCGTTGCAGTTCGACCTCTCGGTGTTCGACCTCTACGCGGCGTTCCGAGCGGGCGCTTCCGTACACCTGATCCCGGAGTCCACCCCGGCGCGGAACCTCGTGCGGTTCATCGACGACCACGCCATCACCATCTGGTACTCGGTACCGTCCGCGCTGACGATGATGATGGAATTCGGACATCTGCTCGACCAGGCCCGCCTGCCGCTGCGCGCCGTCGTGTTCGCAGGCGAGACGTTCCCCATCGAGCACCTCAGAGCGCTGCGCGAGCGCTGGCCCTCGTTGGACCTCTACAACTTCTACGGCCCCACCGAGACCAACGTCTGCGCCTACCACCGCGTCGGGGCGATCCCGGCCGACCGCACCGCTGCGGTGCCGATCGGCACCGCAGCCGCGGGCGACGAGATCTGGGCCGTCCGCCAGGACGGAACGATCGCCGAACCCGGCGAGGAAGGCGAACTGATGGTCACCGGGCCGACGCTGATGACCGGCTACCTCAACGCCGAGCCGCTGCACGGCCCGTACGCCACCGGCGACGTCGTGCGCCGACTCCCCGACGGCGCGTTCGAGTACGTCGGCCGCCGCGACCACATGATGAAGATTCGCGGCTACCGCGTGGAACCGGCCGAGATCGAGGCGGCGCTGCACGCTCACCCGGATGTCGTCGAGGCAGCGGTCGTGGCCGTCGGATCCGGTCACCGGGCCCGGCTGCGCGCATGGGTGCGCACCCGTTCGGGGAACACCCTGCCGCTGGGCGAGGTCAAGCCGTTCCTCGCGCGGCGACTGGCCCCGCACCTCATTCCCGACAGCGTCCGCACGGTCGACCGGCTGCCGCGGACGGCCAACGGCAAGCTCGACCGCCGTGCGTTGGTTGAGGACCGCACGACTGCAGAGAGGGACGGATCGTGACTGCCGAGACCTACGACGTTTGCATCATCGGAGGTGGCCCCGCCGGCTCGACCACCGCGTCGTACCTGGCGAAGGCGGGTCTGCGGTGCATCGTGTTGGAAGGCGACCGGTTTCCCCGCCCGCACGTGGGCGAGTCGCTGGTGCCGAGAGCGACGGTCGCCCTCCAGGAGATCGGCGTGCTGGACAAGATCGACCGGGCCGGGTTCGCGCGAAAGTACGGTGCGGCGTGGACGGCCGCGGCGGACGACGCCCCGACGGCCGACGGCGTGGTGCGCTACCGCCGCCACTTCACCATCCCGCAGGTCGCCGTCCGGTTCGCCGAACGGCAACAAACCGGGGTATCCCACGAATACACCTATCACGTCGACCGGGCCCGCTTCGACACGCTGCTGCTGGAACATGCCGCCGAACTGGGCGCGACCGTGCTCCAGGAGGCCCGGGTCGGGCGGGTGGACCTCGACGGCCCGATCAAGCGCGTGACCTTCCGACGGCATGGCGCGACTTCCGAGGTGCACGCGCCGATGGTGGTCGACGCGAGCGGCCGTGGCACCCTGCTCGGCCGTCAGCTCAAACTCAAGGTCGCCGATCCAGAGTTCAAGCAGTACGCCGTGCACTCCTGGTTCGAGGGCCTCGACCGGGAGGCGGCGAGCGGCACCACCGGCATCGGCGATTACACGATCATCCACTTCCTTCCCTTCGCCGGATCCTGGATGTGGCAGATCCCGATCTCGGACACCGTGACCAGCGTCGGCGTCGTCACGGAGAAGGCCCGCCTGCGCGAGGCGAGCGGTGACCTGGAGAAGTTCTTCGACGCGTGGGTGAGCACCCGGCCGCCGCTGGCACAGGCACTGCGCGCCGCCCGACGATTGCGCCCGTACACCGCGGAGGGCGACTACAGCTACTCGATGCGCGAACTGTCCGGCGACGGATGGGTGCTCGTCGGCGACGCCGCGCGGTTCGTGGACCCGATCTTCTCCAGCGGCGTCGGCATCGCGCTCAGCAGCGCGCGGCTCGCCGCGAGCAACATCATCGCCGCCGCACCGCTCGGCTACGCCAAGTCCGCGTTCGCCGAGTTCGAGCGCAAGTCGCGCAACGCCACCCAGTGGTGGCGCAACTTCATCACTGTCTACTACCGGCTGAACGTGTTGTTCAGCTCGTACATCCGTGACCCTGAGTATCGGCTCGATCTGATCAGGCTTCTCCAAGGCGACTTCTTCGACGACGACGAGGAGCCGCCAGTGCTCGGCAAGATGAGAGAGAAGTTGGCGTTGGTGGAAAGCAACCCGAACCATCCCTGGCACAGTGGCCTCCGGTCGTTGCAGCCGCAGGCATGGCGGGACGGTCCCGCAAAGCGCTGACCCGACACCGGTCCACGCGCACGACGTCGGCTCTCACCTCAACTTCACGTTCCAGGCCACCACCGTCTGCACCGGGTCGGCCACCGTCGTGATGCCGGTGCCGCCGGTGAGCCCGACGTAGGCCTGCCCGGTGCCGACGATCAGGCGCAGGTCGACCGATGTCGTCAACAGCGGCTTGGCCGGACGGAAGCCGGACGTCCTGCTCACGTAGACCCTCAGCCTGTGCAACCTGGCGTCATAGTCGATCCACACGTTGACGACGCCCCTGCCGTACAGGCTGAAGCCCGGGTCCTTCCACACGAGATGCTGGGTGATGTCACCGTTCCTGGTCACCGCGACGTGCTGGCGGCCGACGGGGTCGAACCTGTTGGCCCACGCGTCGAACTCGACCGCCAGGCTCGGCTGGATCCGGGGCCGGCCGGTGTTCGGCCGGGCGCCGTAGCCGAGCCCTTCGCCGCTGCTCCCGCGCGCGGTGCGGGACTGACCCTGGACCACGAACGCGATCCCGTCGCTGATCTTGGTGATCTCGAACGAGAACCCCGTGCTGAAGGAGCGGGACGGGTCGATCCTGGTGGTCGCCCACGCGCTGCCCGCCTTGTCCCGCCCCGATGCCAGCACCAGCCGCCCGCCCGCGACGGTCGCCGACCCGTTCAGCCGCAGGTTGGCGGCGTCGGGGAAGCCCTTGAACGAGAACAGGGGCGCGACCTTGCTCATCGGCGTCTGAAACGTCGGTGGCTGGGTCTGCTCGACTCCCAGTGGTAGCGCCGGCACGGCCCTGGTCTGCTCGGGAGCCGCCGTGCACGACGAGGCCGCGTTCGCCAGCACCGGGACGAGGGATGCGTCGAGCGGTACCGCGTTCGGAGTTTCGGCGGCGTTGCTCGCCGAGATCGCAGAGACACCGGCCGCGGCGGCCACCACGACTACCGCCGCCTTCACGACGCCGCGCCGCCAGACCTGCCATCGGGATGGCGGCCGGGTGATCCGGTCAGAAGGTGCGAACATCACATTCAGCTCCCGCCTTGCGAGCACATGCCCGTGTCGTCACCGAGCTACGCCCCCTGCACGGGCGGAAGCGGTTCGGGGTTCACGGCGCGCAAATCGGGCTTCAGCCGACAGGCCGGTGACGCCGGCGGCATCGCCAGCCGGAGCGCGTCCAAACCGCCTTGCTAATTCGTATTAGCGTCTTGACGCCGCCGAGACGGCGCGCGCAGACTCATCGACCAAAGAAGCCGTCCGCGACAAGCGTCCACACCAAACCGGCCGCCCAGCGAGGTCGAACACGCCCGCTGACCCGTCCCGGCCGGCCCCGTCTCCCCTGCCCTCTTCGGCCCGTCTCACGAACGGAGGGACCGCGATGACGCGTACCCCTGAAGGCCCCATCACCCGACGCACCCTGCTACGCGGTGCGGCCGCCGCCGGCGTCGCGGCCACCGGCGCCGCCCTCGCCGCCGCGCCCACGCCCGCGCTCGCCGCACCAGCCGGCTTCCCCAACTACCAATACGTCCGCGACGCGTTCACCGGACCACTGCGCTACAACCCCACCGGCGAATTCATCTTCCCCTGCGTCCGCGGCGTCTACGACAAACTCGACACCTACCTCGGCCGCTACTACCTCTACTACGCCCCCCACGACGCACCCGGCGGAATCTGCCTCGCCTACGCCGACCGACTCGAAGGCCCCTACACCGAATACCCCAACAACCCCATCATCGACCGCTACCTACCCACCACCACCGTCAGCCACGTGTCCTCACCACACGTCGTCTGGGACACCCCCACCCAACAGTTCTACCTCTACTTCCACGGCGAGAACTACACCACCCGCGTCGCCCGCTCCACCGACGGCATCCACTTCACCGACGAAACACCCATCCTCTCCACCAGACTCGTACCCAACACCACCGAAACCTCCTACGCCCGAGTCTTCGAACACTCCGTAGCCGGCAAGAACAACCGCTACGTCATGGTGTTCATGGGCCTGCACACCATCGGACCCGGCGCCCGCAAAATCTTCTGGGGCTGGTCACCCAACGGCTGGAGCGGCTGGCAGTTCGACCCGAACCCCCTCGTCTCACCCTCCGGCGACGGACTCACCGACATCTCCGCAGCACACCTGCTGAAACGCAACGGCACCGCATACCTCGCCTACCACGGCAACAGCGGCAACATGTACCTCACCGAAATCGGCAACAACTTCGACCGCGAAGTCCACCTCGGAGTGTTCCACCGACCAATCGCATCCGACAACGGCCGCGTCGCAGCCCCAGCATTCGGCACCGACGGCGGCGTCCAATACATGCTCTACGAAGCCGGACCCCGCCTCGACGCCAGAATCTGCGTCGCCCGCGCGATCTAGCGCTGTGTCCACGAACGTCCACCGGGTTCCGGTGGGTTGTGGATCCTCGCCGTAGATAGCGAGCGGCTCCCCACCGGGTGGTGGGGGGCCACAGCGGGCCATTTGGGCCCTCACACTGCCCGGTGGTGGACGGCGAGGGTCACGTCGGGACCGGCCGGCGCCGGGAAGGTGCCGGCCGGTCCCGACGGCGCGTAGCGGCCGGCGTGCGGCGCCGGTCGCGGATCAGCTCGGCAACGCGGGTCGCAGCGCGGCGTCGACGGCGGCCTCGACGTGCAGCCGGGTGGTGGGAAAAACCGGGACCGGGCTGTCGTCCGGCGAGATCAGTAGTTCGATCTCGGTGCAGCCGAGGATGACAGCCTGGGCACCGGAGTGAACGAGCCGGTCGATGACCTGCCGGTAGGTCTGCCGCGACGTGTCGCTGACATGACCGAGGCACAGCTCCTGGTAGATGATGCGGTGGACCTCGGCCCGGTCGTGGGCTTCGGGAACGATCACGTTCAGGCCGTGCCCGGCCAGCCGGTCGCGGTAGAAGTCCTGCTCCATCGTGAAGGCGGTACCGAGCAGACCCACCGTGTCCAGACCCGCCGCGCCGACGGCAGCGGCGGTGGCGTCGGCCAGGTGCAGCAGCGGGATGTCGATGGCGGCTTCGACCTGGTCGGCGACCTTGTGCATGGTGTTCGTGCACAGCAGCAACAGGTCGGCGCCCGCGGCCTGTACGGCAGCGGCGGCCCGGCCGAGCAGGTGGCCGGCCTCGTCCCACCGCCCGGTGTTCTGCAGCTGCTCGATGTCGGCGAAGTCGACCGAGTACAGCACGCAGCGGGCCGAGTGCAGACCCCCCAGGCGCTCGCGGACGAATTCGTTGACCAGCCGGTAGTAGTGCGCGCTGGATTCCCAGCTCATCCCGCCGAGCAGTCCGATGGTCAGCATGGGTTCTTCCTATCAGCCCCGCTCACCCGCGACGGTCGGTGGGCCAGTCGAAACGTCCGGCAGGCCATGTCGAATCATCGCCGGTCGCCCACCGACCGTGTCTTGGCGGACTTTTCGTCGCGCCATGCTGGGCCAGCGATCGCAACGTACCTGGACGTTTCGCTCAACGGTGCTGGCAGTTGGGGGCTGGCGCAGCCGGCGGTGGGAGGGGAGAAAGGGCCCACCGCCGGCCACGGGCCGGTGGTATCCCTGCGCATGGGACCGCTGGCAGGGCCGACCCGGCAGTCATTCGGGTCGACTGCCGCCGCCCCGTACCTCGGCAGCTGGGTGCCTACCACTGCCGAGTCCGATGCTTCCGTCAGTGCACGGAGGACGGCTTGCGCCGCGCTCACTGACGAGTCGGGTGTCTGCTCTCGGGGCCCGGACCGCCCCACATTGCCGCGGACGCGTTGGTCTGGGCCTCCCCGTACCGGGTGAGGATGTCATGGGCGTCTCGCGCCGTCGGGCAGGGCGTCAAGGCGAACTGCCCGAGGTCTTCGCAGCCGCGGCACAAGCCGTCGTCACCGACCTGGTGGGTTGTGAGCACGGTTCGGATCCGCTCGATGACGGTGTGGTCTGCCGGCGGCTGAGGGTTGGAGCGCGCGGCGAGGGCGCGGGCATCCGGCCGGGGCTGGTGCCGGCGTCGTGCCACGGGTACCCGGGGTGAAAGGCGTAGCCGGTTGGTCATGGTGATCGCCTCCGTGGATCGGTAGACGGTGCCGGATGAGGAACGGTCAACCCCCAGCGGCGCTGGTGCGCGGGTCGGGCGAGAGCCGGGGCTGCGGGATCGGCGCCGGCGGTGCGGCGGCGGCGATGTCGGCGACGAACGCGTCGATCTGACCGGGGGTGACGCCGGGCATGCAGATGATGTGGCTGGTGCCGCCGTCGGTGGCCAGCGGCCATTTCTTCCGTACCGGTTCGGGTGGGGTGGGAAGGACGACGGTGAACGCGTGGGGGTGCCGCCAGGCGGGCCAACCGGCGGCGGTGAGCTGGTTGACGGCGTAGGCGGCGAGGGTTCGTGCTTCGCTGGCACGCCACCGGTGCCCCTCGCGGCCGTGGGTGGCGATGGCGTGCCACAGCAGCGCGGCGGCCAGGCCGCAGCGGGAACCGGTGATCGTGGTGTCGGCGGTGTCGGTGTAGGCGACGTGGCTGCCGTGGCCGCGCATACTGTCGCGGATGAGCACCACCCCGCA
Source organism: Micromonospora sp. NPDC048830 (assembly GCF_043198215.1). Classification (NCBI taxonomy): domain Bacteria; kingdom Bacillati; phylum Actinomycetota; class Actinomycetes; order Micromonosporales; family Micromonosporaceae; genus Micromonospora; species Micromonospora sp. NPDC048830. The sequence goes on along the minus strand of NZ_JBICUP010000039.1, from coordinate 50,832 downwards.
GGGAGTCGGCGTGCCGAGGAACTTGTGTCCTGACACCGCGATGCTGGCGATGCCGCCGGCGTCGTCGAAGCGCAGCCGGCCGTCGAGGGCGAGTGGAATGCCGGACAGGGCCGCGTCGATGTGCAGGTGTCCCTGCACGCCGTTCTCGTCGAGGGCGGCGCGGATGCGGGCGCTGTCGTCCACCGCCTCGGTGAGGGTGGTGCCGGCGGTGGCCACCACGATGGCGGGCCGCCGTCGGCGCTTGCGCAGCTGCGCGGCCAGATGCGCGTAGTCCATCTCCCCGTCCGGGCGGGCGCTGATGACCACCCCGCGCGCCCCGAGTATCTCCACCGATTTGGGGATCGAGTAGTGCGCGGCGGTCGAGTAGTAGATACGTGCGGTCGGATGGCGGCGGTGGGCGGCGTGCAGGGCGGACAGGTTGCCTTCGGTGCCGCCCGTGGTGACGTAGCCCCACCGGTCGTCGGTCGGCATGGCCAGGATGTCGGCGACCCAGGCGACGACGGCCCGCTCCAGCGCTCGCGTGTGGGCGCCCCCGCCCGGGTCCGTCGGATCGCCGATGTTGTTCCACAGCCGGTTGCCGAGGCGGGCCATGACCGCGGTCTGGTCGAGGTCCACGGCCGCGGGAAAGCCGATGTTCGTCGCGGCTGCGGCGTTGGCCTCGCGCACCAGGTGGTCGAGAACGGCGGTGATGTCGACCGGTGCGTGGCTGAGGTCCGCGGCATCGGTGAGGCTGCGGGTCGGGGTGTGGGTCACGCCGGCCGCCTGGCGCGCAGGTGCGTGGCGAGGGTGGTGTTCAGCGTGATGAGCTCCCGCCATATCAGGCGGGTCTCGTCGTCGCCCTGCTCGGTGAGGTTGGCGTGGGGATTGTGGTAGGTGATTCGGTCCGGGTCGAGGGTCTTGCTGCAGCGGATCCCGGTGTCGCCCAGGCGGGCCTCGGGGTCGCGGTCGATGTGCATGGCGGTGCGGTCGACCATCACGGCGTAGCACTGGCCCTTGAGGTTGAAGGCCGACATGTAGCGGCCGGCGGCAGCCGCGTCGCGGAGCGTCGCGGCGACCTGGTACCAGCGTCCCTGGTCCGAGTCGAGGGTGCTGACACCGACGCCGACGTACGTGGCGCCCGTGGGCAGGGTCATGTCCCCGCCGTTGACCATGGAGCCCTGGGGCCCGAGAGGACTCCAGGCACGCCCGAAAGTGGCGATGTTGTCCGCTGCCACCTCCGTCAGGTCGCCCAGCAGCCTGGGTAGGTCGTCGGAGTCCGGTGACTGCGGCCAGGTTCGGGTGGCGGTGTACAGCTTGTAGCCATGTGGCTCGGTGAGGGCGTCGCAGGTGTAGAACAGCAGCACGGCGTGTGGGCTGACCGCGTCGCGCCGGCCGAACGCCTGGTCGGCGGCGATGAGGTGGCTGGTGTTGGCCCGCTTGCACCGGTACGCGATCTGCATCCGCAGATCAGCCTGGCGGCGGGCCTCAACCGACGGCCCGTCGTCGAAATGCCTCGGTCCGCTCAGGGACAGGCGTGGACTCGCAGTCGGGGGCGGAGGGACAGGGGTGGCCGGTTGCCCTTGGTGCTCGGCGAGACCCCCGGGTGCCCCGTATCGGGGCGGTGGGACGGGGGTCACGGGCTGCTGCGGGCCTGCGGGCGGCACCGTCGGCGGGCGGGTCGGCCGCCAGGCGGGGTCCAGGGGATCGATGCCGTAGTGCCCACCAGATGAGTGCATGGCAGAGTACGTTTCGATCATCGTTCGCCCCTCAGATCGAAATGTGCATGGGATCGGGCACGGCGTGGGTTTTCGGGGTGCCACGGCCGATGCCGGCGTAGACCTCGGGACGCGACTGCCGCAGACTCGCCGCCCAGATCCCACCGATGGCAGCGGCGGCGGCGAGGATCGCGGGCAGCAGGAACGGGTACAGCGATCCGGGCGCGGCACCGAGCAGCGAGCCGACGTTGCCGACCATCAGGGCCAGCACCACCACCCCGCCGAGCACACCCAGCACGGGCGCGAGCCGCCACTCCCACACCCCGGCCCGCTGCCCACGCAGGCTGATCGGTGCCCGGAACGCGGCCACCGACGCGGCCAGCAGCAGGCACAGCAGCCCCATGGCACCCAACGTCGACAGCCAGGTGAACATCACCGTAACGGGGTCAGCGCCGCCGAGCGCGAACGCGCCCAGCACCACGGTGGCGATACCGGTCTGCGTCAGCGACCCGCCGCGCGGCGCGCTGATCCGGGTGCCGCCGCTGGACCGGGCGAGGCCGGCGGGCAGGACGCCTTCGCGGGCCATCGCGAACACGTACCGCGCGATCACGGCGTGGAACGCGAGCATGCAGGTGATGGTGGCGCCGATCAGCGTCAGCTGACCGAGGAAACCCCACCCGGGGCCGAGGCGGTCCAGGACCGAGAACGGCAGTCCTGCCGCCGGATCGGCGGCCGCCTCGGCGACGGACTGTGGGCCGACGGCCACCCCCATCGCCCACGCGGCGACCGCGTACACCCCGCCGAGCACGACCACGCCGCCGACCGTGGCCCGGCTGACCGACCTGCGGTCGATGGCCTCCTCGACGAAGGACGCCACCCCGTCGACGCCCATGAACGCGGCCACGCAGAAGGCGACCGCGCCGCCGATGCCGCTGACCGCCAACCCCGAGGCGTCGAAGCCCTCCCAGGACAGCCCACCGCCCGCCGGCTGCCCGACACCGGCCAGCACGAACGCCGCCACGATCAGCAGCGACACCGCCAGCACGGCGACCAGAACCCGGGTGGACAGCACGATCGCCCGCACGCCCAGCACCCCGACCACCGCCAGGGCGATTCCCGCCCACACCCACCAGGCGCCGCCGAGGTGGGCGGCCATCGTCGCGCCGAACAGCCCGTACAGGCTGGTCTGGATCGCGTTGTAGGCCACCAGGGCGACCAGCCCGGCGGCGACGCCCCAACCACGACCCAGGCCGTTCGCCAGGATGCCGTAGTAGGCCGCCGGATGCCCGACCTGACGTGCCATCGCCGCGTACCCGGTCGCCAACAGCGCCACCACCCCCGCGACCAGCAGGAACGCCAGCGGCAGCGCGACCACCTGCGTGGTCGCGTAGATCGCCACGATGCCACCGACCAGCACCACCATCGGCGCCGAGGCCGCCGCCCCGAACACCCACAACCCGGACGGAGTCAACGTCCGCCGCGCGAGAGCCACCTGCACATGCGTCGGCTTCACCGCCACTCCCCCCGGTTCGCAGAGTCCGCCGTCACGTCTCCCGCGTCCGTGACGGGGGCACCGGTACGCGTGGTGGTCAACCTTGCCGGCGACCGCCGTCCGGCATTGAGCTGTCCTGGTGGAGGGGCGGTGGGGGAACAGGTGGCCACGGTCAGCATGAGGGTGTCTCCTTCGATAGCGGGGAGCGGAGGGCGGCCTGCTGGCCGCGAAGCCAGCGGCAGCAGGTGATCGACTGGGTGCCCGACCGGGCGGTCAGGGAAAACGCGGGGGCGTCGCCGAGATGATCCGACCGCGCAACGGTGTCGCGGTGCGGTGCAGGGGCACCCGGCATGGCAGTTCACCGGGCTGGCCGCTGCCGGACGGAGGCCGCCACATCCGCCACAGAGCCGGGCCGCCCGGCTCCAGCAGGATCGGCGACCGCGGCTGGTAACCGAGTCGGGCGAGCAGACCGTCCCGGGGGTGGTCGCTGCAGACCTCCGCGTACGACGGCAACCCGTCAGCCTCCAGGACACGGTGGTGGCTGGCGAGCAGCGCCCTTCCGGCTTCACCCTGCCCGGGACGGAACGCGGCGTGAGCGAGGTAGTGGTGCGGCGTGTGGGGAAGCACCGCGTCGACGTACGCGTGCAGCAGGGCGAACCGGGCCGCGTGTGGGCCGAGGAGGCTGTGCAGGTCGTACATCCACGCCGCGGCCGGGGCAGCTGGCTCCAACCGCGGATACCAGACCGTGACGGCGGACCGGTCGTCGGTCGTGTCCACCTGACCGTGCGCCAACCCGCGCCGCAACGCGAACTGCGCGTAGCGGCGCACGATTCCGGGGCGTTCGGCCACGTCCGGCACCAGCCACGCACCCAGGCGCCCCACGGCCAGCGCGTCGGCGATGACCGCAGACAGCGCGGCGACGTCCTCGCCGGTCGCGCGGCGGACGTCCGTGTCCATCAGCTTCATGTCGCACTCCTCGGCGGTCGAACGTCGTCGTTGCCTGCGGCCGTCCCGGTCGGGACCAGCTCACCGACGGGTGACGGGCGCTGGTCGGACGCCCACAGCGCCGCACCGGGCGCGTCCTCGTCACCCACCACACCCGCCCGCTCCGCCAAACGGAGCACCCGGCGGCAGCCCCGCTCCCAGACCTCGGCCAGTTCCGGCTCCCAACTGCCGCCGGCGAACCGCCGTACCGTGTCCACCATCGCTGCCGCGATAACCGTCCCGTGGTACGGGCAGAGCCCGAAACGCCGATACAGCCGGCCCAGCACCGCCAACCCCGCGCGGCGGCCAGCCGGGCCGTCCCTGCCCGTTACCAGGTGCCCCAGCGTGGCGAAGAAGATCGGTGCGACCTGCGACGGAACGAACCGCACGCTGCGGTCCTCCATGAACGACCAGAAGTGGTCGGCGGCGCGGTCGAGCGCGGCGAGGGCGCCCGCGAGTGACTGTGCTGGATCAGTCATCGGCCCGGCCGTTCCTGTGCGGAGGACCTCGATCGGGCACCTCGACGAGACAGGGCTTGCATCCGCTCCTGGACGGTTACGTCCTCGGCCGCGGCGGTTCCGGTTGCGAGTGCCATCACTGCCCTCCTCCAACCTGTTTCCCTTGAAGCAAGGTTCGTTCGTCGGGCACTGAGAGACATCGGGCAGCTCACTGATATTTGGGGCCGTGCCCGTACCGCACCACCCGTGTCGCGGTGCGGGCGCGGGCAGCGGCGGGGTGCTCCGACGCGTGGTTCGCGGCGGCGAAACGCCGCAAGGCCGGCAACGCATCGGCGCGGACTCCGAGGCGGCGGCGGGGTTGGCGGCGGCGCAGGTACTGCGGCACATTCACCCTCGACGGCCGGCGGGCGCGCATCCCCACAGCGAAGGGCACCCGGCGTTGTGGGCGCGCCTGGCGCGGGGGGGGTGCCGTACCCAGCGGAGGGTCGGCATCGGCGGCGGGTGCGGCAGGTCCGGCACGAGGCTGCTCGCACCGTCGTCACCTGGGCCGTCGGCCAGCGGATCGGGGTCCTGCACGTCAGCGACCCCCGCAGGGTCCTGGACGTGTCGGCGGGGCGGCGGCACAACCTGCGGCTACGGCAGTGGCAGATCGGCCGACCTGGTCGCGGCGGCCAGCATCGCCGCACCCCGGGCGGCGGACCCACCACCCAGGCGGCCGCCCCTTATGCGGCCCGGGATGGTCAGGCGCCGACGAGCCGGCCGGCACCTACCCGGCGCCGGCCGGTCCCGACGTGACCCCCGCCGCCCACCCCGGGGCGACGCGAGGGTCAGCCCTCTCACCCCGGGGTGCGCGAGGGTCAACCCTCCCACCGACAGATATCCCGCGGCCGGCCGGCCGGGCCCAGCAGCCGGGTCGCATCGTTGACCACGCCCGCGGCTGTGCTGTTGCCATCATCCCGTGTGGACGGCGAGAATGATCAACCAAGAGTCACGGCCCGCTATCCCTCACACCACGCCCGTCGGCCCGCTCACGCCAGAAAGGCACTCTTCTATGTAATGCGAATTAGGAGAACAAGGGCGCCTCCACCCTGCAGTATCACTGGGCTACCGCAGGTAGCGCTGATACCAGGGGTTGTACTTTTCGTAGGCCGCGGCGGCGGTAATGACCTCGTCATCCCGCTTCATGCGACCGATGACCTGCAAACCAACCGGCAACGCCGGGCCCCCAGGGGGTTCGGCGTGAAGCCGGCCGGCAGACTCATCGCGGGGTGACCGCTGAAGTTGACCGGATAGGTCAAGCACCAACCAATCTGCGGATCGACGGCGATACCGTTGACGGTCGACGGGCCGAGGGTATTGCCATCCTTCGCGTTCTGAACCCCCGCGACGGCAACCGTCGGCGTGACTATGTAGTCATAGGTCCCCAGCACGACGTTGAGCTTGTGCAGCACGTCGGAGCGCAGGAAGTCCAGGTGCCGGTACTCTTCGGCCAAAAGCCTCTCCGACCGGTCGAGCATGGCAGCAAACTGCGGCGTCAACTGGTCCTTGCGCTCGCGTAGATCCACAGGAATGCCGAACTCCAGGAACAGGTCCCGGGCGTGGCCGTACAAGCCGGCCTGCATGAGCACCCAGGTGTCGGCGAAGTGCCGGCTGGTCAGCGGCCGCCTGTTCCTGCCGCCCAGATCGGTGACCTGGATCTCGTCGAGCCCCAGCTTCACCTGGTCAACCACTGCCCCGGCCTTCACGAAAGCCTGGAGGGCTTGGCTGACAACACGCCCAAATGGCGCCTCCACCGGGAACAGATCCATGTTCGGCGAGTAGGCAATGCGCCTACCCGCGAGCGGAAGCGTGCCCTCCACGCCGCCACGAAACGCGCCGATGTAGTCCAGCGAACCGTCCGTACTCAACGGATCGCCCTCGTACGGACCGCTGATGGCCTGCATCAGCATGGCCACGTCTGCCACCGTCCGTGCCATGGGCCCGGGGGTGAAGAAAGGCGCCGCAGCAAACGGTGGAGCATCCTGCGGCCAGCGACCAACACTCGGCTTGAGTGCCGCGATGTTGCACATGGCCGCCGGGATACGAACACTGCCGCCCGCGTCGGAGCCCTGAGCGAGGGCCGTCATGAACGACGCCACGGCCGCAGCCGAACCGCCGCTGGAACCACCGGCGTTGAACCGAGGGTCGAACGGGGTGCTTGTCGGGCCGTCGACCATGTTGTCCGTAGTGCCCTTGTGACCGAACTCGGGAGTATTGGTCTTGCCCGGCACCACCACGCCTGCATCGAGTGCACGCTGGATACGGTTGCCCCGCCTGTCGCGTGTCACCGGTCAGCGGGACTGGCTGGGCGGTCACCGAACGGCTCACCGGGGCGGTCCGCCTGTTCGACTACGACCTGCAGCCATGGCGCGGACCCCGGTCCCCCTCGACGGCTTGCTGGTGCAGGCCAGCGCTACCCGTCGCGAGCCTTGCGCCGGAGCCGTTGTCAGCCGGCGCTTCTCGACAGGTCCGCCAGCAGGGTCGCCGTGTCGGGAGTGGCCGCGCACAGTCGCCCCGCGTAGTCCAGTGCGAGGCGGTGCTGTTCTGGGGAGAAGTCCGCGATCGCGTCGGCGACCAGAAACGGCTGGATGTCGTTGGTGAAGGCGTCGCACGCGGTGGCCAGGCAGCCGACGTGCGCGTAGACCCCACAGACAATCAGTTGGTCCCGCCCACGCTTGACCAGCTCGTCGAGCAACGGGGAACGGTGGAACGCGCTGTAGCGCCACTTGGTGAACACGCGATCGGCCTCGCCGGGGGCCAACTCGGCCACGATCGAGGTGTGCTCCGGCGCGCTGGTCATCCCCGCGCCCCAGACATCCTTGAGCAGACCGCGCTGCTGATCGGTCATCCGGCCCGGTTGGGCGGTGTAGAACACCGGGACACCCAGCTCCACGCACCGCTGCCGCAGACGGCCCACATTGTCGATCAGAACCGTTCTCGGGGGTTGGTCCGGCGGGAAGAAGTCGACGAAGTAGTTCTGCATGTCGTGGATCAACAGTGCCGACCGCTCGGCGGATGCACGCCACGAAACGACGCCATCGGGCAATTCGGATCGTTCCGGCATAGCGTACGGAGCGATGGTGGATATGCTCATGCTGTCTCACTCTGTGCGGGTGCGGTGCCGCAGCGTACAACTCGAAGAAGTCATAGCTGTCGCTCCAGTCACACTCTCTGGATCTTCCTTCCCGCAGGAGCATAATGCACTCTAGGGTCCCCCTGCCCTATCGCTCCTGGATTGGGAGAAGAAGACGTGGATACGCCCAGCATGGCATCCCCTGCGTCGCCGATCAACCGTCTATTCGCACCGGACGCGCCGCCGTTCGCCCTTTTGTACCGTCCCGGCCGAGGGTCTTTCGTCGAGATCCTGGTCGGCCATGTGGAGGCATCCGCGTCTCTCGACGACATCCCGCTGCCGCCCGGGACGGCTGGCGCGCCGACCAACGACGTGCTGGTGGTGGTGCCGTACCGGCAACTCGCCGAGCGGGGTTTCGCCTGCAACGACGACCACGCCCCGCTCCTCGTGTTGAGAATTCGCGAGCAGGAGCGCATTTCCTTGCACGATGCCCTGCTCGCGATTCCCCGGGATCCCGTAACGCTCACCGATGCCCATTTCGACATCGCGGACAGAGAGTACGCCGACATTGTGCGCGCGGTGCTGGCCGAGGAAATCGGACAGGGGCGGGGGTCCAATTTCGTCATCAAGCGCACCTTCCTCGCCGACATCCCGCACTATTCGATCAGGTCTGCCCTGTCGATTTTCTCCCGCCTACTCACCGCCGAACAGGGCTCCTACTGGACCTTCCTTGTCCACGCCAACGGGCGCACGTTCGTGGGGGCCAGCCCGGAGCTGCACGCCGGCCTGTCCTCGGGCACCGTCGTGATGAACCCGATCAGCGGCACCCACCGGTATCCGCCGCAGGGGCCCGACCTGCCGGAGCTGCTCGCCTTCCTCGGCGACCCCAAGGAAACCGACGAGCTGAACATGGTCCTGGACGAAGAGCTGAAGACGATGGCGGGAATGTGCCCGCTCGGTGGCAGCCTGACCGGTCCCACGCTCAGGGAGATGGCCCGGCTCGCGCACACCGAGTACCTGCTGTCCGGCCACACTGCGCACGGCCCGCGCGACGTGCTGCGCGCGACCATGTTCGCGCCCACGGTCGTGGGCAGTCCGTTGGAGAGCGCGTGCGAGGTGGTCGCCAGGTACGAGCCGACGGGCCGCGGCTACTACGCAGGCGCCGTGGCCGTGATCGGCAGCGACGAGTCGGGCGAGCCTGAGATGGATTCCGCAATCCTCATCCGCACCGCCGAGATCGACGCCAGCGGCCGGCTGCGTGTCGGAGTCGGCGCAACGCTGGTGCGGCACTCCGATCCCGACTCGGAGGTCGCCGAGACCCACGCCAAGATCTCCGGACTGCTGTCAGCGTTCTGTGCGGACGACGACTCACAAGGCCAGCAGTCCGCTCCGCGCGCGCCGTTGGCGGAGGATTCAGCGGTACGCGCGATCCTGACGCGGCGGGAGGACAGGCTCGCCTCGTTCTGGCGCCGAAACCCTCACCACCGGCAGGCGGTGGACCCCCAGCTGGTCGGGCGGCGTGTGCTCGTCGTGGACGCCGAGGACGGCTTCACCGCGATGCTGGGCGCCCAACTGTCCGCGCTCGGACTGGTCGCGACCATCCAGCGGTACACCGAGAGCACCGGCCCCCTCGACTACGACCTGGTCGTGCTGGGACCCGGGCCGGGCGACCCGCTCGACCACCGGAATCCCAAGATGGCCGTGCTGCGCGAGCTCACCAGGGGCGGGCTCCGTGCTGGCGTACCACTGCTGTCGGTGTGCCTGAGCCACCAGGTCCTCGCTGCGCTGCTGGGGCTGCGCATCGTCCGCAAGGCGGTGCCCAACCAGGGACGGCAGGCGGACATCACCCTGTTCGGCACCACGCGGACCGTGGGCTTCTACAACACGTTCGCGGCGGTGTCCGACCACGACCGCCTGTACCACGCCGGGCTGCCGGCTCCGGTGGAGGTCTGCCGGGACCCGGTCACCGGCGAGGTGCACGCGCTGCGCGGCCCCGGCTTCACCTCCCTGCAGTTCCACCCGGAATCGGTGTTGTCACTGGACGGCCTGGAGATCCTGAGAGAGACCTTGAGACCGCTGCTGGCCGCCTCGACGACCGTGGCCTCTTCCTGACGGGCGATCCTCGGCGCCCTCAGTCGGTCGCCGCGGCCCTACCGGCCAGCACGCCGAAGGTGAGCGCCTGGCCAAGTGTCGCGCCGGTGCCGGGATAGGCCAGCCCGAACGGACTGGCCGCCGCGTTGCCCGCCGCGTACAGACCGGGTATCACCGAACCGTCCGCGCGGGCCACGCGGCCGTGCGCGTCGGTGCGCGGTCCGCCCTTCGTGCCGCCGAGCCCGGCGTGCACCGGCACGGCGAAGTACGGCGGCTCGGTCAACGGCCGCAGGGTCACGTGCTCAGCATTGACGTCCCCGAGCGCGCGGTCGTACGCCCCGGTGCCGCGGCCGAACTCGAGATCCTCACCGGACCCGGCAGCCCGGTTGAACCGGGCGACCGTGTCGACAAGCACGTCGCGGGACACGCCGATACGGTCGGCGAGTTCGGGGACGATCTCCGCCCGCAGCAGCCACTCCGGCTCCGGATCGCCCGGCCGCACCGAGCCGATCGGGTAGCGCCCGCGCACCGAGGCGTCGAACACCAGCCACGACGGGTCGGCGTCGAAGCGGAAGTCCGACGCGGAGAAGGCGTGCATCGCCCGGCCGACATCGTTGTAGTTCTGCGCCTCGTTGGTGAACCGTCGCCCATGCCTGCCCACCATGATGACCCCGGGACGTGCCCGCTCGGCGAACAGCATCCGGTGCACCGGCTGCCCGTCGATCTCGTCGCCGGGGACCCGGATGGTAGGACACCACCATGCCTCGGACATGTTGCCCAACGCGGCGCCCGCCGCCATCGCCAGCCGGAGTCCGTCTCCGCGGGCGCCGGGAGCGCCGATCAGACCGCGCACCGGAGCGGTGCTGCTCGTGGACGGACACAGGTCACTGCCCTACTTGGGGATGCCGCCGCGTTTGACGACGGGAACCTCGATGCCCAACGCGCGCATCTGCTCGCACGGGTTCATGAACTCGCGGATCTCGGTGATCTGGCCGTCGGCCAGCTTGAAGGAGTGGATGAAGTGGTTGCGGTAGAAGCCGGGCGCATAATCCGGGAAGAGAATCTGCCCCTCGCCGTCGCACTCGACCCAGAAATGGTTCGGGTCCTGCGTCTCGAACACCTGGATGTTGAACCATTTCCAGTCCGGGAAGCAGTCCAGCGACCACGCCGCCATCTCGGCTAGTTTCTCCCGGCCCTGCACGGCGGCGGGCTCTCCGGTGTCGGTGGTCCACAGCCCACCGCGCGCGTCCTCGGCGAACAGCCGGTGCCGCTGCAACCGTGGCGGCCCTTCGGTCACCCGGAGATACTCCTCCACCACCGCCCTGTTCCGTTGCCGCAACGCCTGGTCGGCATCGAAGCCGCGCCCTGTGGGGAGATTTTCGGACATGTCTGGATCCTCGGATCTGCATGGGGGTCGGGGGCAGGGGAAATGATCCTGTACGGCGACTCTCGTGGCAAGGGCGCGCTGGAACCGGCGGACCAGCCCGCATATCGTCTTGAGCATGTACCGATATATGATCGTCGACGTCTTCACGGAGACCCCGCTGGCAGGCAATCCGGTCGCCGTCCTGCTCGACGCGACCGGGCTGACGACCGGCCAGATGCAGTCGATCGCTGTGGAGACCCACCTGTCGGAGACCACGTTCGTCCTTCCCCCGCAGGGTGCCGCCGATGTGCGGGTCCGCATCTTCACGCCGACCGGTGAACTGCCGTTCGCCGGGCACCCCACGCTGGGGACAGCTGTCGCACTGGCCCAGTCCACCGCACGCCGTACCCTGATCATGGAAACGATGGTCGGCGACGTGGAATTCACGTTCGACCGCACCGACGACCGGGCGGTGTCGGCCAGCATGCGCCAGCCCGTCCCGGTGTGGGAGCCCTACGAGCACGCGGCCACGCTGGCCGGGGGACTGGGGGCGTCGCCGGCGGAGCCAATCGTGTACGCCTACCGCAACGGGCCGAGGCACGTGCTGTTCCCGGTGCGAGACGTCGAGGAGTTGTCGCGACTGCAGCCCGATCTCCGGGTCCTCTCGACGCTGCCCGACATGAGCGCCTTCTGCTTCGCAGGCCACGGCGCCCATTGGCGTGCTCGGATGTTCTCCCCGGCCTACGGGGTGGCCGAGGACGCCGCGACCGGCTCGGCAGCCGGACCGCTCGCGGTACACCTGGCACGGCACGGCAGGATCGGCTACGGCAAGCAGATCGAGATCCGGCAGGGCGTCGAGATGGGACGCCCCTCGACGATGCTGGCGACCGCGTGGGGCCAGGGTGACAGGTTCGAGGCGGTGGAGGTGGCCGGAGCGGCCGTGATCGTCGGGCGTGGCGAGTTTCTGATCGAGGGAGCGGCGAGGTCGGAACCAGCTACAGTGCAGCCGTCGCTCTATCGGTAAAGGTCGAGCATCGACTTCAGATAGTCGCCTACGGTGATCACCGTTCGGGAACTCTCCGGCCGCTGCCCGTCACTTTTACCGCATAGCGGATCCAGCGGTGTTTCGGGATTAGGGTTGAAGAAGTATACAAGTGACTGGCGGCGTGCCGCTCCCGCCGGATTACAGACCCTGTGCTGGGCAGCGGTCCACCGCCCGCCAACCCAGTCCGCGAGCATCCGACCTGCGTTGACCAGGAATGTGTACGGTCGCGTCGGCACTTGATGCCATTGGCCTGAGATGTCTTGGACTTCCAGCCCGTCGCCCGTAGCTGACAGGATCGTGACGCAGTTGCGGTCGCGGTGCTCGCCGAATCGCATTTGATCAGGCCTCGCGTCAACCGTCGGCGGATAATTGATTGACGCCAGCCAGCTGAGCTGGCGGTCAGATCGATTCCGCAGCGAGTCGGCCGGCAGGCCCAATGCGACCGAGATGATGTCGGTCAACTTGAGTGCGAGCGAAGCCATGGACTCGTAGTAGGTGACCAGAGCCGGACGGAGTTCTGGGACACCCGCCGGCCAAATATTCGTCGACGCGACGGACGCAGAGCTGGGCAGGCCGTGTGAAGAATCAGGACCCAGCGAGAACGTCTCTTTCATGTCCGTCGACGACTGCGCGTTTCGTGTCGAGGCACGAAGGGTACCCAGTCCCCGGTAGCCCAAGAAGCCGTCGGATGGAGTGCTGAGCATCTTTTCTTGCGCCGGCTGGTCGAAGAACTTCCGCGAGGCAGCGAAAGCATCGTCAATAACCGACGTTGATACGCCATGCCCGACCAGACTGAAGAACCCGTACTGGCGAAATGCGTATTCGAGCTTCTCGGCAACCTCACCGGTGGGCCGTTCGAGTGAATCGAGCTCGTGAATGTCGATCGTCGGTACGGTGGTCAGAACCCGATCCATGTCAACCTTCCCGGCGTTCGCTGCGCGGCACTGGGCTGTTCATCCGGATAACCCAATGGCGTGATGCAGGCGATCCTCTGATCCGTGCCGACGCCGAGCAGTGTGTTGATCTCTGCCTCGCGGATCCTCATGATGCTTGTCCACACTGTTCCGAGTCCTGCGGCATGAGCTGCGAGAAATAGGTTCTGCACAGAAAGTGCGGCTCCTATGTCGTCAAAATCGCCGTCGGGCAGGAGGCCGGCATACACCACCACGAGAACCGGGGCGTTCCCGTACGTACGATAGAACTCCATAAGTACGTCGACCTCATCTGGCCTGTCCGGAAGCGCCTCCTCCAGGACAGTACGAACCTCAGGAAGCGCATCGACGCAGAGGTCCTGCAACCTACGCCGCTGCTCTCCCTGAACGATGACGAAGCGCGACTTTTGGAGACCCCAGCCGGAGGGGCCCATCAGCGCCAAGTTGAATACGCGTTCAAGCGTGTCACGCGAAACATCATCTCGACGGTACCGCCGAATGCTTCGCCGCGTCGCCAAGGCTTCTTCCAGTTCCACCGGCACACCCTTCCCTTACCTGTTATTTGAGTTTTTCAGCGCCGTTCACATGACCGAGGCTGTCAACGAGCGCCAAATCGTCCGACTCGACGGTGGCACGTGGCCGGGAAGGGTTGGAGTGCAGGCGCCGGGTGACCCCCCACCGGACGGTCAGGTCGTTGTCGATCCGGAGCTGATCCAGGACCCGGGCCACGATGTGGCGGATGAAATCATCGATGGTTTCGGGGTGGTTGTAGAACGCCGGCATCGGCGGCACGATCGACACACCCATCTCACTCAACGTGAGTAGGTTACGCAGATGGATCGTGTTCAGCGGGGTCTCCCGCGGCACCACGACCAGCTTGCGCTGCTCCTTGAGCGTCACATCCGCGGCCCGCACGATGAGTTTGTCCGCGATTCCGTGCGCGAGGGCGGCGAGAGTGTTCATCGAACACGGGATGATCACCATACCGTCGACGGGGAACGACCCGCTCGACACCGCTGCCGCTTGATTGCCGTACTGGTAGTAGGTGTCTGCCAGGTCGCGGACCTCCGCGACCGTGTAGTCGGTCTCGATCCGGATCGTCCGTTCAGCCCAGTCGCTGAGCACCAGATGCGTCTCCACGTCCAACGCCCGTAACGCTTCCAGCAGCCGGATACCCAGGATCGAACCGGTCGCGCCCGTGATCCCGACTACGAGCCGTCGGCGCCGGTGACCGCCGGTTCCGCCCCCGCCGTCGTGGCAGCCGGAAACTCCGGTGATGAGTTCATCGTTAACCATTGGCCCGCTCCTCCTAACACGCCGTGAGCGTGTTAGCGCCCATCAGTAACCAGATCGGTGATATGGCGGCCGAATTCGGCCGTCATCTCCTGACGCCGCGCCTCCGTGTTGCCGTCGGCGAGTGCGAGGGCATCACTCCACACATGGAAGCGAGCCGTGTCATGCGTTGCCAAACGAAGGCTACGCTTCGCCGGTTGAAGTGGGAATATGTCGTGCGCCCCAATTTCTGGAATTGGCACAGGGGTAGGGAACTGCCGCGCAGTTGAGCCTCTTTGAGTAACGATTTAAGGACTTGGAGTAGCCCGCGCGCCGACCAGATGCGGTGCAGGGCTTCGGCAACGCCACGAGGGCGCCCAGCTTGATGTGGTTGGCGTAGACGCGCCCTGGCTGGCGGTAGCAGGGCGGGCATGACCGCACCCGTCAGGCGGGGCTACCGACCGTGCGCTCGCCAGAGCGCACTGAGAGGTAATGGCTCACGCCGTCAACGTCAACCACAATGGGCATTGCGACTACGGAGGTTTGCATGAACAGGGACGACAGTCGGTGGCTTCGGAGCTACTGCCCCGCTCCACACCTGGCGAGTCAGTTGGTCTGCTTTCCACACGCCGGTGGGTCGGCGAGTTTCTTTCTGCCGATGTCCCGCGCCCTCAGTGACGACGTCCAAGTGCTCGCGGTCCAGTACCCCGGTCGGGGAGACCGCCGCAGCGAGCCGTGTGTCCACACGATCGAGGCACTCGCCGACGCGGTGGCCGACGAACTGGCTCGGCGCCTGGACCGGCCCATCGCACTGTTCGGCCACAGTATGGGTGGATTGGTCGCCTTCGAGGTCGCACGACGCCTGGAGGTGCGTGGCCGCACCCCACTGGCGCTTTTCGTCTCCGGGTGTCGCGCGCCGTCGCGCCGTCGCGGACAAGTCGTACGGCTGCGCGACGGCGAGGACGTCCGCGCCGAACTGGAGCGGCTGGGCGGCACGGACCCGCGGCTCCTCGACAACAGGCAGGCACTCCGCGCGGCCCTACCGGCGATGCGCAACGACTACGAGGCGATCGACGCCTATCGGCTCTCGTCCTACGCCGCGCCGTTGAGCATCCCGATCCACGCCTACATCGGTGACAGCGACCCGGAGGTCCTACCGGACGAGGCCGTTGCGTGGCGGCGGCACACCACGGGCTCCTTCGACCTGCGTACGTACCCGGGCGGCCACTTCTACCTGGGCTCGCCCGAGGTTGATCTGGCCTCCGCGATCCGCACCGCCATGGTCGCCAGCCCTGCCACCGGCTACCGAGCCTGAGGGCGTAGTCGATCCGCCGCGGGCGCCCTGGACACCTGGACCTCAAGCCTGCTGAATCTGCGGACCACCGTGCGCTTTTGCCGCTGCGGCGCGCTGACCGTGGCCAGCGCCTCGACTCTCCGGGCGAGTTGACCGAAGGCGATCTCGGCTGTGACCAAGGCCAGTTCGGCTCCGGCGCAGCGATGTGTCCCCAGGCCGAAGGACAAGACGTCCCTGGGGTCTGCACCTGGCGCGATGAACCGGTCCGCGACGAAATCGCTCGGATTCGAGAATCGCCGGGAGTCCCGGCCAAGTGCGCCCAAGCACACGAGGACCAGGCTGTCGCGGGCGATGGGCAGCCCGCCCAGCTCGGTATCCTCGGCCGCGACCCTGGCGCCGTACTGAATCGGCGGGTCGTAACGAAGGGTCTCGAGCACGAACGACCTCAGCAAGGCATCGTCCGTACGCAACTGGCGTAGCAGATCATTGTCCTGGGCGAGCTGGAGCATTCCGCTGCCGAGAAGAGAGCCCGTGGTCACCGTACCCGCGCTGAGCACGAACACCAGGTTGCTGATGATGTCCTGCTCGTCGAAGGAACCATCCTGGGCAAGCAGTCCGGCCAGGCCGGCGTCCCCAGCCGCGCTCGCCGAGCAGTTCTTCCTGACGTACGAGATCAGGTGGGACGCAGCTTCATCAGCACCCTGGAGCCTCTTGTCGGGTGGATGCAGCTCGTTGCGTTCCAGGAACATGTCGAGCCATGCCATCAACTGCGTCACGTCGTCGTGTGGGATGCCGAGCAGCTCACCCATCACGGAGTTCGGGATGACGGTGAAAGAGCGTGTCGCGTCGACGCTGCCGTCACCGGCGACAAGCGTGTCGATGTGTGCGGCAACGTGACGTTCGATCATCGGGCGCATCAGCTTGACTCGTCTGGGGTTGAAGAACCGCGACACCAGACGACGAGCGGGCTGATTCTCCGGCGGGTTGAGAAACAGCAGGCTGTGGTAGAGGAGCATGGTCGATGGGTGCTCCTGCCAGCCCGGCCAGGAGCGATCGGCGTAGCGGGGGTCGGGCACCGGGAACAGCTGGGAGTTCAACAGAACGTCGACGCTCTCCTGAAATCCCATGACTAGCGCGCGATTTTTTCCGATTGGCAGGACGGGAGCCCGCTCCATCAGATCACTGTAGAAGGGATAGGGATTCGCGCGCCCTTCGGGGCTGAACAGGCGCAGCAGGACGTCCTGAGGGCTATTCATGACCCATGCCAATTCGGACTCGTCCGCTGACCGCGAGGCCCCCCATCGCAAGGAGCGGCTCGCCGTTTTCTGACCCGAAGGCAACGCCTTCGGCAGTCCCGTCCGAGTGGTCGACGTGCAGTTGAACGCCATACGTCGCTTTCGACAACGTGAGGTCGTTGTCCGTGGTGTGCAGTCTCAGTTCTTCGATTGAATGGGGTGTCGCGTACCGGTTCGGGGTTCCGGTGGTACAGGCCGTCTGCAACAGGGCGTCCACCAGCAGCCACGGAATTCGGTGTCGAGAGAAGAACTGGTCGTCGTTCCCCTCGGAAAGGCGTGGCTCCCACCGGGCCGAGGTCAGCCGCGCGCCGAGTCGCACGTCTCGGACGTGGTCGAAGATCCCGGACATCGACATCGTCGCGGATGCCCGCTTCGTGATCGCCGCGACCCGCAGGGTGTCGCGCTGATCGGGCGTGGCGACGCCACCGATCGGGATCAGGACGTCGAAGTGCTGGACGCGCCGGTCGTGGTTCCCGCCGGGAACCCGCGAGTGGATACCGACCCGGACGACACCGCAGTCGAACCCGGCCGGGGTGTACGAAGCGGTGAGCAAGTACCTGACGACCTGCGGTTCTACTGCGATCGGAGCTTGGAAGCGGATGTTTCGGAAGGTGTTCACGGGCGCCGCGCCGGCGAGGTAACCGGCCGCCTCCGCCGCGAGTTCCAGTGCCAGTGCTCCGGGCACGAGCGCCCGTGACTCCCGGATGTGCCCGTAGAGGTGCACGTACGGAGCAAGGTCGAGTTCCCAGACGAGTTCCCCGCCGTCCACCCACGACGGAGTTCCGAGATAGGGACTCCGGTGGGTAGCGTCCACCAGCGCGGGGAACCGCGTACGCAACGTGTGCAGTTCCGCGTTGCCCAACGGCGTGGTCACCGACCGTCGTCCCGACCGAGGAGCCTCCACCTCGGCGTTGAACAGGCGTTGTCCTTCGGCGTCGCCGAGCAGGCCGAGTTGCCCCGTCCGCGCCGTGTACTCGGTGAAGCCGGTCCGCGGCCCGAGACCTGACTCACCCCACAGGCTCCAGCAGATGGAGTACTCGGCAGCCCCCGAATGTGCGGCCTCGTATCGGGCTGCGGAGTTCAAAAAATCATTGGCCGGGCCGTAGTCACTTTCTCCGGCCAGGCCGAAGGCTCCCGCGACGGAGCTGAAGTTGCACCACAGGCCAGGTGCGAGATCGCCGAAAGCCGCCTTGAGGTTGTGGTACCCGGCTACTTTCGTGTCCCGCACCTTCCGGAAGGTCGTCAGGTCCTTGGCCGCCAACCGGCGCGCGCCGCTGATTCCAGCACCATTGACGACCATGTCGAGGCGGGGTGTCGTGCCGCGGATCGTTGCCGCGACACGGCGAACAGCGGTCTCGTCTGTGACGTCACAACCCAAATAGCGAACCCGTGCAGCACCGAACCGCTGCCGCAGGACGTCGAGGTGCGACAGAGACTCGCGAGACTTACGACATCGGTCGTAGAAGCTCCGCACCTGGGCCATATGGACCTCGGGATCCGCTGCCCGGCGTTTCCGCGCATACTCTGCGCTGGTGGTCTCACCTATCTCGCGAGACTGCGCCGCCATCGTCTCCGGGTCGGTGCTGCCGAGTAGCCAGAGCATCGAAGGCCGCGTGCGCAGGCCTTCGATGCATCGAGCGGTGATGCCGCGCGCCCCTCCCACCGCGAGGACGACCGGGCCTTCGCTCGTCGACCACGAAGGAGCGCCGTCGTGTGCGCCGACGGTGGCTGGGTTGTCTGGCAGCAGCCGTTCTTCCAGACGCGTGGCAGACGTCGACTGCCCGCGGTAGTAGGCCACCGGCAGGCCCCGGACGCACGCGGACTCGCGACGCAGCTGCGCCAGTGCGGTTGGCAGGGTGGCTGCGTCAGTCACCACGGCATGCGCGTGAGTATGCGGCAACTCCCAGGCGATGGCCTTGATCAGGCCGGTGAGCAGCGCCCCGTGCGGATGGGGTGTCCCGCCCTCGATGGGGTCCAGGACGAGAACGGCCAGGGAGGAATCCGGCGGGTCCGATTGGGCCAACCGTTTGGCCGCCAGGAAGGCCGCTTCCTGCAGGGCGAGCAGGCGCGGCTGGGGCGCCGCCGGCCACCTGGCCGAGTGCAGGGAGGTGATGACGCGGACATGACTCGGGACTCTTTCCCCGACGGTCATGAGCTTGACGATCGCGTCCTCGTCCCAGCAGGTCGCGTCTGGTGGGACGACCACGGTCACGATGCTCGGCTCGGCCGAGTTGGAGAGCTGGTCCGCGATGTCCCGATCATCGGTGAGCACGAGCGCGCCGGGTGGCAGCGATTCCCGTTCCGCGAACCCCGGCACCGCCGGGCAGGGATCGAGCTGGAGCGAGTACAACTGTGTCATCGCGAGCCTCCTGAGTTCGGTCGCCTCACGACGGCGGAAGTACGTCGATCGTGGGCCCTGCCGTGCTCGAGAAGCGTTGGGGCAGCTTGCCTTCGAAGATGGAACGCAGCACACCGACGAATCCGTCCCCGGCCAGATAGCTCGGTTTCCCCCTCCAGTCTGTCGCACCGGGATCCGCGCGAAGTTCGGTGCGCACTCGCGCGAGCACCTGCCAGCCCCGTGCCTGGGCCGTCTCGGGGCGCGCGAGTGCGACCGCATAGGCACCTTCGGCGACCTCCTGCGGGGAGAGCCCGAGCGATTGCGCGTTCTGCTCCAGTGGGCCGGCGCTCCACGCCATCACAAGGGCGAGGTCGATGTCCCCGCGTCGCAGGTAGCAGCTTGCCGCGTGCAACGCCGCCAGGCCGGAAGCCGGGCCGGTGTCGACCATCATCGTGGGACCGTGCAGGTCTCGACGGTTCGCCACCCAGCCGAGCGCGGTGGACGACATACGCCCCACCAGGCTGTAGGGACCGACCGGGTTCGTGCTCGATCGATGTTCCCGCAGGTAGTCTGCCGCCGCCCGGGCATCCGCTCCGTCCAGCGATCGGGCGATGCCGCTGCCCAGACACCGTAGCGTGGAGTCGACCGCCGACTGGGCGAGACCGTGATGCGCGCCGAAGATGCCGGTGCGTTCTTCCAGTCCGTCCCAGAGCAGACCCCGGTCGGGCTCCGCTGCCCCGAGGCGGTTCACGAGTTCGACCACCAGCAGTTGGCTCATGTCCAACTGAGCCGCCACCTTGGGGGGTATCAGTGACTTCTCGAATGGCGGGACCGGGTAGGGACGCTCGAAGCGGAGCGCCTCGGCGCCCGCTTCTCCCCTGGACATCCGCGCGGCGACGACGTCGTCGTCCGGCCGTCCTGGTAGAAGGGCGCTCCAGCGGACGAGAACCAGCTCGTCACACAGCGACGGTGGCGATGACCGTACCTTGTGCTCATCCGCGTCGGGGGAGATCAGGAGCTGATAGCCGTTGATACCCCCCAGTCCGCAGGCGAAGACACCGACGAACGGCGGCTGCCCGTCCGTCATCGACTCTTCGAGTCCCACCGACGCCGCCGGGATCCGCACCGCGAGCGAGCGAGCGTAGTCGGGCAACGTCGTGTGATTGGGCTGCCGGGGAATGGCGGACCGGTGTAACCCGAGTGCTGCCTGGATGAGGGAAACGGCCCCACATGCCATTCCGGTGTGGCCGAGCATCGGCTTGTTGCCGGTCACCCAGGGATTGCCGCCGGGATGCGCGGCGGCGATGGAACGCAACTCGGTGGCATCGCCCACGTGGGTGGCCGTGCCGTGTCCCAATACCCACGCCACCTGGCCACCCGGCACGTCGTTGACGCTTCTCGCCCGGATCATCGCCCGGACCTGGCCCTCCTGGCTGGGCGCGAAGATCGCCTTGCTCTTTCCGTCCGAGGCAGCACCGAACCCGGCGAGAACCGCGAGCACGGTGTCGTGGTCGCGGAGCGCGTCGCTGAGGCGTTTGAGCGTGACGAGCGCGGCGCCCTCCGAGAAGACGGTGCCGTCCGCCGCCGAGTCGAACGCTCGTACCTCGCCTGACGGGGACAGCGTTCCCATCTCCGAGAAATAGATCTGTCGTAGCGGTCCGTGCGAGCTCACCCCGCCGCAGAAGGCCACGTCCACCGCACCGTCGAGCAGGTGCTTGACCCCGAGGTCCACGGAGTACAGCGAGGACGGACAGATGTTGTCGACGATCAGGATCGGGGTGTCCTGCGGCAGGAGACCTTCGATCGCTCTCCGGGCTTGCGCATGCGGGAGGAACTCACCATGACGCGAACCGGCGCACGGGTCGGCCTGCGCCAACTGGTGCCGGATTCGTTCGCCGGCCCGGGCGTCGTCCGGGCCCGGCAGGTGTCTCGCCGCGCCGGCGGCGAGCATGTCGGCGGTGAGCGCCATGTCGATCTCGTAGCTGGTGTCGGTGGACGCGGCGAGAAAGAGCCCGGGCCGCGTCGCATGCCCGGATGTCGCCGCCAGGCACTGCCGCAGGGCACGGCGTAGCCAGGAAGCCTGCAGATCCCCGTCCGCCTGCGCGGCGGGCTCGCGTACCTCACCGAAGCGGAGGTCGGGCACCCGGCCGGTCTCGTCCTCGGCCGCCGCGGCCAACGCCTCATGCCCGCGGAACCTGTCAGGCCTTCCGAACGGGAGTGGCCCGTCCTGCGCCCGTTGCCAGAGATCCTCGATTCCCTCACACCCGGGGATCACCACGCCTGCCGCGACCAGGCAGACCTGCTCGGCAGGCACTGCTTACGCCTCGGTCGTGGGGCCGGAGCGTCGCAGCAGATCGGCCACCGAACGAAGGGTGAGCGTCGCGGGAGACTCGGAATCTCCTGTGTCTACTGCCCACAACTCCCCGGCGCGCGCGAGCACGATCCGGTGCTGCAGGGAGTCCAGACCGAGTTCCGCTTCCAGGTCCACATCTGGCGTCACCACTTCTTCGGGGAGTTCCAGGACGGTGGCGTACATCTTCTGCAGGCCCTGCAGGAGGGCGTCGTTCTCGGGCAGCATGGCTACTCCTTACGGTATTGCTGGATATTGGCATCGGTCGGGCGTGTTCTGAACGGAGTCAGCACGCAGGTGTCGCCGCCTGTGGTTTCGACGACGAACCGGGAGAGGCTGTCCCTGAGGCCGCATTCGACAAACCGGTCGACCCCTGCCTCACGGAGTTCCGTCACCGCCCGCGGGAAGTTCAGCGGGCGCACCAACTGTGCACCGATCACCGCGAGCAGGTCGTCGTCCGGCGCAAGCCTTCGCCCAAGTATCGTCGAATACACGGCCGTCCGCAGGGCCTGCGGTTGGATTCCGCGCACTGATTCCAGATAGTGTTGCAAGGCGGAATTGAGACAGGGATGATGCTGTGGATACGGGCCAGTGCGCAGCCTCGTCGCCAATATGCCGCGGGAATCGGCGATACGCAGCAATCGCCGCATTTGCTCGGCCGGCCCGGAAAGAATCACCTGTGTCGGGCTGTTTGTCGCGGCGACCACGACATCCTTTCCCTGCCGAGCAAATTCCTCCGCTTCGTCCGGGGCGACCATGAACGCCGCAGTCGCCGCGGTCGGCTGCGCGTAGGACTCGAGAGAGCGAGCCCGCTCGCACAGCAGGCGCGCCCCGTCCTCGACGGTGAGCCCCCCTGCGGCGACCAGGGAGGTTATCTCTCCAAGGCTGTGTCCGACGACTATGTCGGCCTGGAGCCCGAGCTCCTCTTCAAGAATTCGCCAGCAACAGAGCTGGAGATGATAGGTCCGCAACTCACTCAACGGATCCCACGAATTCAGATCCGACTCTGAGAGTACCGACGGCCAGCCATGAGCGGCACTGACAGGATCGATCCGCTCGGCGACTTGCGTGGCGATACGCCGTCCCGGCGAGTAGTGCGCGAAGGGAGCCGAGAAATAGGATCCCGCGCCAGGAAACATGAAAGCAGTGACCATGAACCTCTCGCTCAAATCCGGCCGGGATCGGGGTTTCCCTGGCTGCCGAACAGGAAAATCTGTGCGACGCTCGACTATGCCGCGCCGGGGTGCACCGTGTGTAGCACCTGTCGCATTGGTGCGCACAATTGATGGGCGGCACCAAGGTGCCCGGTCATGACCGTCAGCCCTCAGCGGGGCCAGGGAGAGCAGCGACGTTGGCCTGAAGATACCCCCTGGGTCGGCCAACGGGGAAGATCCTTTCCGCCTCCTGACGCCTCGCAGAGCCCGCTGCCTGATTCTCGAACACGGTCCGCTTCCGAGCCGATACTCGCCGACGCGTTCGGTCTTACACGGCGGAGTTTCCTCCGGCGGCCAGGACCTCGGCGAAGAACCGCAACCGGACCTCGTCCTGCACCGACCCGCCGCCTTCGTGTCCGTTGAAGGGATACATTTCCATCCGGCGCGGGCCGGCATAGTGGTGGTAGGCGCCGAAGATCGTCGACGGCGGGCAGCTGGCGTCCATCAGCGCCACGCTGAACAGTGCTGGGCAGCGCCCCCGGGTGGCGAAGTTGACCCCGTCGACATAGCTCAACGTGTCGAAGACCCGCTCCACATTGCCCCGGTGGACCTTCAGGTAGTTGACGATCTCCCGGTAGGGGCCGGCCGTGGCCAGTTCGGCGCCGCGCCGGAAGTCACAGAGGAACGGCACGTCGGGCGCGACCGCGCGCAGCCGGGGGTCGAGGGCCGCGACCGCCAGCGACAGCCCGCCGCCCTGGCTGATCCCGGTGGCCACCACCTGGTCCGGGTCGACCAGCGGATGCGCCCGGGCCGCCTGCACGGCGCGCACCGCGTCGGTGACCACCCGCCGGTAGTAGAGGGTTCGGGGGTCGAGCACGCCCCGGGTGACGAAGCCGGGATGCTGCGGGTTGCCGCCGGCCGGCTCGTGGTCGGGGGTCACTCCGGCGCTCCACCCGCTGCCCTGGCCGCGTACGTCCATGAACAGGTGGGCGTAGCCCGAGGCGGCGTACAGGAGGTTCTCGTGCGGCAGGCCCCGGCCGCCGCCGTAGCCGGGAAACTCCACCACGCACGGCAGCGGCTCCTCCACACCGGCCGGGACGGCGAGCCACGCCTTGACCCGGTCGCCGCCGAAGCCGCTGAACGTCACGTCGTGGACGGTGATCGCCCGCAGCGGCGAGTCGACCGGCTCGAAGGTGACGTCCAGCTCGCGCCGGGCCGCGTCGGCCAGGGTGTCGGCCCAGAACTCGTCGAAGTCGGCGGCCTCGCGGCGCACCGGCCGGTATCCGGCGAGTTCGGCCAACGGCAGGTCGGTCAGCGGCATGGCGTACCCCATTTCGTCTGGTCGCGTCGGCCGACCCCAGCCAGTCATGGGCCACACTCGGTGTCGACTGATGTTACGCATGGGCAGGCGGGTGGCGGCCGGATGTCATCCTTGGCTGCGACGAGCAGCCAGGTCAAGGGCCCGAGCGCCTGATCCGGCGACCCGAAAGTGCGCCGATAATCCGTATTAGCTTCTTGACTCGAAGGATCGCCCGGGACCACACTCAGCACTCGGAGCGGCCAGACACCTGCCGCACCTCCGTCACTGATGATCCCGGGTGGCCGTGCCCGACGCCGCCTTGCCACGGGCTCCGGTCGGTCCGCCGCGCCACGTCCGAGTCGCCGGTTCCGCTCCGACCCGCCTGCCCGTCCCGACAGGAGGACCACCATGGCCATCAACCCGATCCCGACCAGGTTCAGACGCCGAGCGTTGCTGGCCGCCGCAGCGGGCGGAGCAGCGCTGCTCGCCGTACCGCTCCGGGCGCTCGCCGAGACGTCGGACGCCACCGGGACGCCGGAGACCGCTGGGACGCCGGAGACCGCTGAAACGTCGGAGGCCACCGGGACGTCGGAGGCCACCGCGTCGGGTCTGCCGCTGCTGGCCCCACTGCCGCCCGGAGCACCGGACCGGACCCTGTTCGCCCCGCTGGAACAGCGGTTCGCCGGCTACCTGGCGATCCTTCCGGCGATGACCAACGACATCGCCGACACGACCAACCCCGGGTTCATGGGCGGCGGCTGGTGGCGCTCCCCGAACGCGCCGTACAACGCCCGGGTGCAGGAGCACGTCTACACGTTGAGCTGGTTCCACGCCAACCAGCGGCCGTGGAATCCGTACGCCGGAAACGCGGCGCTGGCCGGACGGCTCGACGCGGCGCTCGGGCACTACCTCGGGCTCCAGCACGACGACGGATCCTGGCCGGAGTACAGCCGCAACGAGCACTCGCTGCCCGCCACCGGCTTCGGCCTCGGTTACCTGGCCAAGACCCTGGCCAACCTGCGGCAGTCGGATGCGTTGCCGCAGCGGCGGACAGAGATCGAGCGGGCCCTGCGCGCCGGGATGAGTTGGCTGCTGGATCCGGCCAACGGCATCTGGCGTACCCCGGTCCAGTGGACCAACCAGGTCGCCGCCGGCCTCGCCGGCGCGACCCTGGCGCTGCGGCTCCAACCGGACGCCGCGCTGGCCGCCCGGCTCACCGAGCGGATCGACTTCCTGGCCGAGCACGGACAGAGCCCGGCCGGCTTCTTCTACGACCCGACCGGCATGGACATCAACTACAACTTCGAGGTGATGCTGCCGGAGCTGGCGGAGATCTACCTGCTCAACGGTAACCGGGCCGTGCTGGGGATGGCCCGCCGGTTCACCGAGTGGTTCGGCTACAACCTGCTCCGCGAGCCGGACGGCTCGGGCTGGCTCACCTACTACGCCATGTCCGCCCGGACCAGCGTCGCCTACTACGACAACGTGATCCCCGACCCGGACCGCACCAACCTCAACTCGGCCTTCGTCCCCGACCTGCCACAGCTCGGCGCGTTCCTCACGTCCAGGGAGGACCGGGCCGCCGCCCGCGCCGCCTGGGCCGCCGAGCCGGGTCCCGCCCCCGGATTGGCCAAGCAGGACACCTCGCCCCGGATCATCGCGCACGCGCCGTACCCGGAGACGCTGCCGAGCAACGCCGAGAAGAAGCGGGCCATCGCGGCGCTGCCCTACCTGCGGCTGCCGGAGTTCGCCCAGGTGCGCCGGGACACCGCGGTCAAGCAGGACTACCTCTACGTCAGGCGGCCGGGGCTCTACTTCGGGGCGTTCTTCGGCACCCGGCCGACCAGCACGGTCCGCAGCGGACCGGGTTTCCTCTGGCACCCGGCGGCCGGCACCATCGTGCACGCCCAGCAGAGCGACACCGGCTGCTGGTCGACGCTGCTGCCCAACGGCAACCCGGACGGCCGGAGCAACCTGGTCGCCGAGTACCAGATCGGTGACCGGGAGTGGAACGGGAAGTTCCTCTCCCCCGGCGACGCGCCGGTGCGGGTGCACTACGGTCTGCCGGACTCGCGGATCACCACCGAGCTGACCATCACCCGGGACAGCGTGATCCGCTCGGTGCGGGCCACCTCGACGGCGACCGAGCAGATCCCACTGGTGCTGCAACCGCAGGACGTCGTGACGTTCGCCGACGGCACCCCGGTCGCCTACGGCGCCGACGCGGCTGCCCGCACCGACGGCCTGACCGTCCGTCGCGGCGGCACCGTCATCACGATCAGCTGGGACAGCGTACGGCCGGCCACCGTGACCAGCACGTCCCGGACCTACCTGCGCGACGCCCGGCGACGGGTGCACACGCTGCGGGTGCCGCACGACGGCCGGATCGAGGTACGCATCACCCTGTCCTGACCGTACGCTCCGGTATCGACCGACTGCCGGACCGGTTGTCGACCGGTCCGGCGGTCAGCTGGTGGAGACATCGCGGCCGTTGGTCCCGAAGCGGCTGAGCTGCCGGTTCGACAGGGATGAGCCAGCCCGGGCAACACCGCGACCGCAGGCGCTCGTGTTCGCGGGCGGTGAGCATGCCGCGGCCGGCGCGTCGGCCCTGGCCGACGCCGGTCTCGCCCGAATGACGGCGGCAAGCCGGTAGGTCCGAGCCGTTCGTCGCCGCGTGGCGCGCCGAGGGCGCAGGCCGTGTCGTCGCCGGCGTCGCCGAGGTGGCCGCCAAGCGTGGAGCGCGGGGGGCGTCGCCCTACTCCGCGGACGGCAGGATCGACTGCCCCGCCCGCACGGTGCGTGTGACCGACACGATCGGCGCCGGCGACACCTGGCGATTGGGAAGTCCTGCCGACCCGCGCCGAGCTCGCCCTGTTCGACATGGAGTCCGGCGCCACGCGACGTTGAGACCGGTGACGGCCGCCATCCCCGTGCTGCCCGCCCCGACCGGGTGCCTCGGTGCTGGGGGCGCTCACCGCCCGGCGGGCCTACGCCGCGGAACCGAGAACTCGACCTCGGTTTCCTCGCCTGGACTGCTGTAGATCGTTGTCGTGCCGTCGCCCGCAGATCCTGATCACCACCGGGATGGGGGGGTGGCTGTGCCGGTGAGCAGGGTCCGCAAGGCCACCTCCTGTTCGGCGGCGGGCGTGGCCAGTTGTGTCCCCTGCCCGCCGATTTCGAGGCCGTGACGCTGCACCAGTGTCAGTACCTGCAACACGCCGTCGTGAATGGAGCGGGCCAGCCGTTCCCGCTCGGCGGTGGCGGCGTCCCGGCGGATCTGCTCCGCCTGCTTCCGCTCGGCCCGGCGTACGGCGATCTGCTGCGCGAAACCCAGTCCGCCAATCGCCGCGCCCGCCACCAGCAGCACGGCCGACGTGGTCAGGTGAAACACCGGGTTGAGTGGTTCATGCTCGGCGTGGAGCGGCAGCCCTCGGCAGATCGGGCATCGGCCTTGCTGGGCTCGTAGGAGCCGCAGCGTGATCGTGCCGATGGGGGCAGGGTTGCGACGTCGCCGCTGGTGCCAGTAGTCACGGATCGGGGCCGATCCGCCGAAGCACAGTGGACAAACCGGGCTTTTCAACATCTTGTAGCGGTTGCGCGCCCTGCGAAACCTCATGATGTTACGAGGATCTATCGCGTTGATCGTCTGTGGGGTATGGTGAGGCAACAAGCCGCTGCTCTTCCTTGCCCGCCAAGGCATGTCCACCCCTATCGCCAAGGCGGGCTGCGCCTGCCTATTAACCCGCCGGTAACTACCTCTGGAAGGTGGCGCGGCGACAATAACGACTTGTACACGTTTAGGGATATTGATTTGACTACAGCGCCTTATGGTCATCTCCTTTTCACGCATAGCCACAATGCGGAGGCGGAGCGATTGACTGCCCTGGCCGGAGCGTTCGACCAGGACACCATCCACCGGCTCGAACGCTTCGGCATCCAGCCCGGCTGGAACTGTCTGGAAATCGGATCTGGCGTCGGCACCATCGCACACTGGCTGGCGACCCAGTGTCCTCACGGCGAGGTGATCGCCACCGATCTCGATACCAGCTTGATCTCGGCGGAGGGACGTCCGTCGAACCTGCGCGTCATCGCGCACGATGTGACTGTCGACGACTTCCCGGAGGGCAGCTTCGATCTGATTTGTTCCAGGTTTGTGTTCGAGCACCTCATCGACCGTGACGCCGTGCTCGCCAAGGTGGTGCGCTGGCTGGCCCCAGGTGGCTGGCTGCTCCTCGAAGACACGGGGCCGTTCCCCTTCGACTCATCGCCGAACCCGCTGTACCGCAAGGTCAGCAAGGCGATCATGGCGGTCGCCACCAAACGGATGGGAAGTGACTACGGCTGGTCGCGGTCATTCCCCGCGCAGTTGCGTGCGAACGGGCTGGTCCATACGGGAGTCCACGCCTCCAGCCATGGTGTTGGAGGCACGCCGATGGGACGAGCATGGCGGCTGACCGCCGAGCACATCGCGGCCGACCTGGATGCGCAGTTCGGGATCACCGCAGCCGATCTTGCGGAGTTCGCCGATCAGGTTGAGAGTCCTTCGTTCGATGACCTGTGCATCGCAAGTGTCGCGGCATGGGGGCAGCGTCCCCCCGTACCGACCATGCCCGCGCCGCGACAAAACTGATTTATACGGACATCGCCGGGGGCCAGCCGGACGGTCACCCTCGTAACACGTCAATCCACGTGTCCTATCGCGGAGAAGATTTATGGACCTCCAACTGAAGGATCGGGTGATACTCGTCACCGGAGCATCCACAGGCATCGGGCGCGCCACTGCGGAACTGCTTGCCGCGGAAGGCGCCACGGCAGTCGGCGTGAGCCGCAACCCGGCGCCGGGAACCTCTGGTCCGCAGGTCGACCACATCTTCGCCGATCTAACCGCGCCGGCAGCAGGTGATCGTATTGTCGAAACAATACTGAAACGCCATGGTCGCCTCGACGGGCTGGTCAACAACCTAGGCGGCCCAGATCTCCGAAACGGCTTCCTTGGCATCACCGAAGAACAATGGCTCGACATGTTCGACCTGAACTTTCATGTCGCACGACGCATGAGCAAGGCCGCATTGCCAGCACTACTCGCCGCTGGTGACAGCGCGATCGTCCATGTCTCCAGCTCTTCAGCCCATCTCGGCACAAGACTGAACCCCGACTACGCCGCCGCGAAGCTCGCGCTACTCTCCCTGTCGAAAACCTTGGCGGCCGAATTTACCAGCAAAGGAACGAGATCGAACGTCGTCACTCCAGGATTGACTAAGACGGCGATCTATGAAGCGCCTGGTCGTTTTGGCGAGAAAGTAGCAAAACTTCACGGAGTCGAGTTCGACGACGTCGTCGAACACATGAGCACTTCCGTCCGCCCACAACTAGCCAAGCGGGTAAGCGAACCCGAGGATGTCGCGAGAGTAATCGCCTACCTCATCTCCCCGCTGGCCAGTCAGGTCACCGGTGCGGAGTGGGTGGTGGATTCCGGCGTCCTCATGCAGGTCTGAACTCGAAGAGAGCAACCAAGCGCACTTCAACACGCAGCCTGTCCTACCGCCCAAGCGTGGACGTCTGAGCCGGTCATTCGGGATGCATGGCGTCGAAGGTGCTGCGGAAGAGGCGGACGTGCACCTGATCTGCGACAACTACAGAACCCACAAGACTGCGGCCATCCGCGCCTGGCTCGCCCGGCACCCGCGGTTCCACCTGCACTTCACCCCGACCGGATCCTCCTGGCTCAACCTCGTCGTGCGACACGCAAGTCGCATGAGTGCAGCGGCACGCATCGAAGGAGGTGCGGCTTGACGTCGCGGATGTAGTGTCCGGTCCAGTGCGCAAGGACCGTCCCCGCCTCGGCGTGCGTCGCGGGTAACCGCGCGGCGACCGTTCACCTGGGTCGACCGAGCCCGGGCCGGTATCCGGCAGGTCAGACTGCGGCGGTGATCCCCTGCGCGAGGTCTGCGGCCTTCTCGGCGATCATCACCGTCGCCGCGTTGGTGTTCGTCGACACGATGGTCGGCATGACCGAGGCGTCGGCGATGCGCAGCCCGTGCAACCCTGTCACTCGCAGCTGCGGGTCCACGACCGCAAGCGAGTCCACGCCCATCCTGCACGAGCCGGCCGCATGTCCGTAGGACTGCACCGCCTCCCGGACGAACGCCGTGACCGTGGCGTCGTCGGCGGCCAGAAGTGGGTGCGATCTCGCCTTCCAGTCGTCGAACGCCGGCATCTCGCTGATCCGCAGGGCGTGCCGGACCCCGGATACCAGGGCCCGGACGTCGGCGGGCTCGTCGAGATAACGGAAGTCGATGCGGGGCGGCACCGCCGGGTCGGGGCTGGCCAGTTCCAGCACGCCCCGGCTGGCGGGACGCATGTGCCCGATGCCGAAGGTGTAGCCATGCTCGGGCGCCGACTGCCAGGGGTTGGTGAAGGGGACGTGGATGAACACGATCTGCAGGTCGATCGACGCCCGCCCCGGTTCACTGTCCAGCAGCAGCGTCGTCTCACCGAGATTGCCGCTGACGGGCGGGAGCGGGCGGCCGGCCTCGACGGTGAGGCCGGCCAGGATGACGTGGTCCTGGAGGCTCTGCCCCACGCCCGGCAGGTCGTGGAGCACCTTGACGCCGACGCGCTCCAGGACCTGGACGGGGCCGACCCCCGAGGTGAGCAGGAGGTGCGGGGTGCCGATGGCGCCGGCGCAGAGAATCGTGTCGACCTCGGCCGCGTAGTGGCGCCGCTCGCCGTCGACGACCACGTCGACACCGAGGCACCGATCACCGTCGATGACCACCCGCTCCACGAACGCCCCCGTCACCAGGTCGAGGTTCGTCCGGCCGAGCGCCGGTTCGAGGTACGCCGTCGCGGTGCTCTGCCGCCGCCCGTCGACGATGAGCAGGTCGTGGCTGCTGGCGCCACGCAGTTCGGCGCCGTTCAGATCGTCGACGACCGGGTGGCCGGCCTGGGCCGCGGCAGCCAGGTAGGCCCGGGACAACGGATGCAACCGCGCGGCCGGTGCCGGGCGGAGCGGACCGGCCTGCCCCCGGTACGCCGGGTCGCCGTGGGCGGACGTCTCGGACCGCTTGAAGTACGGCAGGACGGAGGCGTAGTCCCATCCCGTACAGCCGAGGTAGGCCCAGGTGTCGAAGTCGCTACGGTCGCCGCGCAGGAAGGCCATCGCGTTGATGCTGCCGGTGCCGCCGACGGTACGTCCGCGCGGGATGTCGTGGACCTTGCCGGTGCCGGCCTGCGGGACGGTCTGGAAGGCCCAGTCCACCTCCGTCCCCCGCAGCGCCGGCCAGGTGGACGTAGCCATGATCCGTTCGCTGGCGTCGGCCCGGCCCGCCTCGATCAGCAGCACCCGGACCGCCGGGTCCTCGCTGAGCCGGGCCGCGAGGACGCACCCGGCCGTACCGGCTCCGACCACGATGTAGTCGTAGCCGATGGGCGTCGACGCACTCACAGGGACACCACGACTGTCTTGGTCTCGAGGTACTCCTCCAGCGACTCCCGGCAGGTCTCCCGGCCCCAGCCGGACTCCTTGGTGCCGCCGAACGGGAGCGCCGAGTCGGCCGCCTGGTAACAGTTGACCCACACCTGGCCGGACTCGATCGCGGCGGCCATCCGGTGCGCCCGCGAGACGTCCCGGGTCCACACGCCGGCGCCGAGGCCGAAGCGGGTGTTGTTGGCCAGCGCCAGCACCTCCTCCTCGGTGTCGAACGGTACGGCCGAGACGACCGGGCCGAAGATCTCCTCGTGCATGATCCGCGAGTCGGGGCGGGCGTTGACGAGGACGGTGGGCTCGACGAAGTAGCCGCCGGCGTAGGACTCTCCCTGCGGCGCGCGGCCGCCCGTGACCACCTCGGCGCCCTCGTCCACGCCGATCTCGACGTACCCGAGGACCTTGTCGCGGTGCTCGGCCGAGATCAACGGCCCCATCTGGGTGGCGGGGTCGGTACCCCGGCCGAGCGTGATCGAGGCGGCGTGCTTCGCGAGCCGCTGGACGACCTCGTCGAAGACGCCACGCTGCACGTAGAGGCGGGAGCCGGCGATGCAGCTCTCGCCCTGGGTGGCGAACGCGGCGGCGGCCGCTCCGGCGATCACGGCGTCGAGGTCGGCGTCGGCGAAGACGATGTTGGGGGATTTTCCGCCCAGTTCGAGCGAGACGCGCTTGAGGTTGCCGGTGGCGGCTCGCACGATCGCCTTGCCGGTGGGCACCGAGCCGGTGAAGGTCACCTTGTCCACGCCGGGGTGCTCGACGAGGGCCGCGCCGACGGTCTCACCGAACCCGGTCACGTAGTTCACCACGCCGGCCGGGATACCGGCCTCGGCCGTGAGCTGCGCGAGCAGCGCGATGGAGATCGGGGTCTGCTCGGCCGGCTTGAGCACGATGGTGCAGCCGGTGGCGAGGGCCGGCGCGAGCTTCTTGATCGCCATGAGCAGCGGCAGGTTCCACGGCACGATCGCGGCGACCACGCCCACCGGCTCTTTGAGGGTGTAGGCGTGGAACCTCCCGCCGTGGCTGGCCGGGTAGGAGATCGGAATGGTCTCGCCGGTGATCTTCGTGGTCCAGCCGGCGTAGTAGCGCAGCACGTCCACCGAGAACGGAATGTCGAAGTACCGCATCTCGTTGATCGGCTTCCCGCTGTCGATCGAGTCGAGCACGGCGAGCCGCTCGGCGTTCTCCTCGATCAGGTCGGCCAGCCGCCAGATCAGCCTGCCGCGGGCCTGGGGGGTGAGCGACCGCCACGAGCCGCCCGGTGCGAAGGCGGCACGAGCGGCCGCGACCGCCCGGTCGACGTCACTCGCGTCGCCGGCGGGCACCTCGGCGACCAAGCTGCCGTCGGCAGGGTCGTAGACCGGCAACGTCTGACCGCTACCGGCCGCCACCCACTCGCCGCCGATGAACATCTTCTCCGCGAGCCTGATGTCGGCCTCGACCGACGGGGCGGTCTGGAGCGTGCTCGTCATCCTGCAACCTCCTGAGTTCTGCCATACCAATTGGGATCGCGGTGGTCACACCTGTGCCGCCGCCGCGCGGGCGCTTCGCTCAGCGACGGGGAGCCAGCCGCACGCTGATGCTCTTGACGTGCGAGTAGTGGTGCAGCGCCTCGATCCCCTTCTCCCGCCCGTAGCCGCTCTGCTTGTGCCCGCCGAACGGCATCTGGACCGACTGGGTCGACCACGAGTTGACGTAGACCTGGCCCGCCTCGATCGACTCGGCGACCCGGAAGGCGCGGGAGATGTCCTCGGTGAAGACTCCCCCGACCAGGCCGAACTCCGAGTCGTTGGCGAGTTCGACGGCCTCCTCCTCGGTGTCGAACGGGATGACCACCAGGACCGGCCCGAAGACCTCCTCCCGGGCGATCCGCATCCCGTTGGTGACGCCGGAGTAGATCGTGGGCTCGACATAGAAGCCGCCGGCGAACTCGGGATCGGTGACCACGCCACCGCCGAACTCGGCGCGCGCGCCCTCCTCGGCGGCGATCGCGAAGTACCGCTGCACGGTGTCGTACTGGCCTCGGGTGATCATCGGACCCACGTCCTGGCCGGGACGCAGCCGCCGGGTCTCCGCCACCAGCGCTTCGACGAACCGCTCCTGGACCGACCGCTCGACCAGCAGCCGGGTCCCGGAGGAGCAGACCTGGCCCGCGTTGGTCGTGAAGGCCCGGACGGCCTCGGCGGCGGCGAACTCGAGATCGGCGTCGGCGAACACGATGTTGGCCGACTTGCCGCCGAGCTCGAGAGTCAGCGGAAGGATCCGGTCCGCCGCGATCCGCCCGATGTCCTGCCCGACCCGCACCGAACCGGTGAAGGCCACCTTCCGCACGAGCGGGTGCCGCACGATCGCGGTACCGACCTCGTCGCCGCGGCCGAGCACCACGTTGAGCACCCCCGGCGGCAACCCCTCCTCGCTGGCGATCCGGGCCAGCGCCACGGTCGACTGCGAGGTGGTCTCCGCGGGCTTCGCGACGATCGTGTTGCCGGCGGCGAGCGCCGGGGCGCAGGCCCGGGCCGCCTGGTTGAGCGGCAGGTTCCACGGCGTGATCACCCCGACCGCCCCGAACGGTTCGCGCCGCGTGTAGACGTGCAGGTCGGACCGGATGTCGAGCACGTCGCCCGCCGGCAGGTTCACCAGTGCCGCATAGAACTCGAAGTACTCCGCGGCACCGCGGATCTCGGCCGTGGCGAGGGCGAGCGGCTTGCCGGTGTCGAGGCTCTCCAGTTCGGCCAGGGCGTCCAGGTCCGCGAGCAGCCGCCGGCCGATGGCCGCCAGGATCCGGCCGCGTTCCAGCGACGCGATGCGGCGCCACCCGGGCGCCGCGGCCTGGGCCGCCCGCACGGCGAGGTCGACGTCGGCCGCCGTGCCCTGCGCGACCTGTGCCCCGGCACCGCCGGTCGCCGGATTGGTGCCGACACGGAAACCCCCGGCGGTCGGCGGGACGGCCTCGCCGCCGATCCAGTGCAGCAGCGGGGCGTTCACCGGTCACCGCCGATCAGCTCGTACATGGCGGTGTGGTCGGTCTGCGGCGTGACCTCCGTGGCGATCCGCCGCCACTGCCGGGCCACGCCGTCCGCGACCTCGGTGGCCTGGCCGAGTTCGCATGCCAGGTCGACGGCGATCCCGACGTCCTTCGCCATCAGGTGCAGCGCGAACCCCGAGTCGTAGCTGCCGCTGATCATGAACTGGGCGACCTTGTTCTCGCTGGTGTTCGAGCGCCCGGAGGAGCTGTTGAGCACCTCGGTCATCGTCTCCGGCGGGATGCCGAACCGCTCCCCCAGCCGCAGCGCCTCCACGGTCACCGAGATGGTGGTGGCCGAGACCAGGTTGTTCAGGGCCTTCGCCGCGTGCCCGGACCCGATGGGGCCGACCGGGATGACGGTTCGGGCCAGTCGTTGCAGGGCCGGGCGCACCTCGGCCAGATCGGTCTCCTCCCCGCCGACCAGTACCGCCAGCGTTCCGGCGACCGCGCCGCGTACCCCGCCGGAGACGGGAGCGTCGAGCATCCGCAGGCCCCGGGCGGCCAGTCGCTCGGCCAGCGCGCGGGTGCGCAGCGGCTCGGACGAGCTCATGTCGACGACCAGGGTGCCGGGTCGCAGCGCTTCCGCGACCGCGTCGCCCTCGAGCACCGACTCGACGACCGCCGAGTTCGGCAGCATCAGGATCAGGGCGTCCACGGTGCGGTACGCGTCGACGGTGTGGGCGGCGACCGCCTTCGGATGGTCGGTCACGAATCCCTCGGCGACGTCCGGTGCGGCGTCGGCCACCGTGAGTCGATAGCCCGCCTCGTACAGTCGCGCGGCCATCGGTCGGCCCATCCTGCCGAGGCCGATGAACCCGATGTGCTCGATCCCCACCCCGGTCACTCGGCGTCCACGGCGGCGAACACCTCGGCTGCGAGGCGGAAGCTCTCCAACGCGGCGGGCCCGCCGCAGTAGAAGGCGGTCTGCATGAGGACCTCCTTGATCTTCTCCCGGGAGACCCCGTTGTTCAGCGCGCCGCGGACGTGCGCCTTGAACTCGTGGCCCCGGTTGAGGGCGGTGATCATGGCGAGGTTGATCAGGCTGCGCTCCTCCAGGCTGAGCCCGGGGCGGTTCCAGATGTCGCCCCAGCAGTACTTCGTC
Source organism: Micromonospora sp. NPDC048830 (assembly GCF_043198215.1). Lineage (NCBI taxonomy): Bacteria > Bacillati > Actinomycetota > Actinomycetes > Micromonosporales > Micromonosporaceae > Micromonospora > Micromonospora sp. NPDC048830. Next base: position 15,045 of record NZ_JBICUP010000039.1, on the reverse strand, counting down.
ACGTACTCCTGCAGATCGATCGAGAAGTCGGTGGCGGCGGCCAGCGACGCGTCGACGTGGGCGTCGCCGAGCACCCGGCGGCGCATGGCCAGGCCGGCCTCGTACAGGTCGTCGGTCACGATGGTGGGTTCCTTCCGAGCGGTGGTTCAGATCCGGGCCAGGTCGGCCCAGTCGCGGATGACGAACACGTCGGCGTCGGCGGCGACGTGACAGGCGGAGTGCCCGCCGAAGTGGGCCGGGAAGACCAGCAACGAGCGGTCCGCGGCCTCGGCGAGGAGGCGGCGGCGGGACGCCCGGGCCAGCACCGGGTCTTCGCAGAAGCAGCTGTTGACGTCCGGGTTTGCTATCTGCACGGGTGAGTGGATGATGTCGCCGACGAAGAGCGCGCCGGCGTTCCCCGACTCCAGCCGCAGCACCGCGGAGCCGGGGGTGTGCCCGGGCGCCGCCTGCAACACCAGATCGGAATCGATCCGGTACTCGCCGCTCCAGAGCTCGACGAGTCCCGCGCGGTGCACCGGGACGACGCTGTCCTCGAAGACGTTCTGGTTGCCGTCGGCCGGCGGCCGCGGGTTCCGCACCGGGTCCCAGAACTCGAATTCCTCCTGTGTGATGAGGTAACGCGCGTTCGGGAAGGTGGGAACCCAGCCACGGCCCTCCAGGCGGGTGTTCCACCCGACGTGGTCGACGTGGAGGTGGGTGTTGACGACGATGTCCACGTCCTCCGGTGCGACCCCCGCCGCGGCCAGGTTCGCGAGGTACGCGGTGTCGTGGTGGGCGTAGACCGGGGCGTACGGGCGTTCCTTGCCGTTGCCGGCGCCGGTGTCGAGCAGGATCACCGCCCCCTGGCTGCGGATCAGCCAGGTGTGCAGCACCGAGCGCAGCTGTCCCCGACCGGCGTCGAAGAAGTCCGGGTCGAGCCATCCGGCGTTGTCCCGCCAGTACGCCGGGTCGCTGTCCGGGAACAGGAAGCCGGGGGTCGCCGGGCTGGGGCCGGCGTACTCCTGGATCCGGGTGATCTCGACGTCGCCGATGACGACCGTCTGGGGCCCGCTCACCACGACCGGTTCACCTCCGGAACCGGGTACGCCGCCACGATCTCGGGCGTGGCCGAGGAAAGCACGAAGTTCGCCGTCTCCATGACCTCGGGGGTGAAGCCGTTGCCCTTGGCCAGCGTGCGGGTCTCGGCCATGTAGGCGCTGCGGGCCTGCGCGGCGTCGGTCATGCCCCGCTCGCGCTGCTCCCACACCGCGAGCGCCTTGTCGACGTCGTCGTACTGGTCGAGGGTGTGGGCGAGTTCGACCGCGTTGACGATGCCGACGCTGGCACCCTGCCCGAGCGCGGGACACATGGCGTGGGCCGCGTCCCCGACGAGCACCGCCCGACCGGTCGACCAGGGCGTCACCCGGTTGGTCTGGTAGCTGTCGTGTCGGCCGCCCTCGGCCCTGCCGGCCAGTTCCACCGCCGTGGCCAGGTGCGGGAAGCGCCTCGACCACACCTCGACGTCGATCGGGATCCGTGAGGCGCGCTCGTTGGTGGTCGTCGCCATCATGCCCATGTAGATCGTGTCGGGCCCGGTGGGGATGAACAGGATACGCATCGGGTCCGGCTCCAGGGTCCAGAAGTCGATGACCCGGTCCCACTCGGGGCCCTGGAACTCCTCGGGCCGCGGGATCAGGACCCGGCAGACGCCGTCCTGGTACTTCTTGCGTTCCTGGGTGAGCTCGCCCAGCGAGTTACGTACGGCCGAGCCGGCGCCGTCGGCACCGATCACCAGGTCGGCCTCCAGCCGGGCCCCGTCCGCGAGGAGCAGGGCGCCCGCCGGGTCGGCCCCGACGGCCCGGGAGTCTGTGACGATCTCGACGCCGGCCTCCCGGGCGGCCGTGGCCAGCAGCGCGTGCAGCTTCGGCCGGGTGATCGCCCAGTAGGGGTAGCCGGCCAGCTCCGACGAGACCGGCTCGCCGTTCAGGCTGGTGTCGTAGGTGCCGGGCTGTACGCCGTTCGCCCGGATCGCCCCGGCCACCCCGATGACGTCGAGGGCCAGCATCGCGTTGCGCCACAGCAGGATGCCGGCGCCGAAGTCGCGCACCTGGTCGTTCTGCTCGTGCAGGCGGACGGTCCAGCCACGGCGGGCCAGCGCGATGCTCACGGTGAGACCGGCGAACCCGGCGCCCGCGACCTCGGCGTGGCGGGAGCGGCCGGTAGGGCTCGTCGGGTGGGTTCCTGTCATCTCAGTGCCTCCAGGAATATGACAATTGGCTGCTGAGCGATCACGTGACGGTCACTCCTCCGCGTCCACCCATACGGTCATGCTCCCCCGCGCCAGCGTGTGAAAGTGCAGGTTGAAGCCCAGGACGACCGGGGTCAGCTCGGGATCGATCTCGAGCGCGGGGACGTCGACGGCGTGGACGATGAACACGTAGCGGTGGCGGCCCGAGCCCGGCGGCGGGTTGGGGCCGATGTACTGCCGCATCCGCAGGTCGTTGGGGAGGGTGAGGGACCCCGGCGGCATCGGTCCGTCCGGCGCACCGGCGCCGGCCGGCAGCGAGGTCACGGAGGCGGGAATGTTCGCGACGGCCCAGTGCATGAACCCGACCCCGGTGGGCGCGTCCGGGTCGTAGCAGGTGATCGCGAAGCTCTTGGTCTCGGCCGGGAAGTCCGACCAGGCCAGGTGGGGTGAGGTGTTGGTGCCGCCGATGTTCGGGTCGCGGTAGGGCAGCGGCATTTCCGTGCCGTCGACGAGGTCGTCGCTGGATACGCGCAGCGGCGGTGCCGGGGTCACGGCTGCGTAGGGGTCGTTGTTGATCACAGTTTCTCCTGTCCCGATCACTTGTCGGCGATCGGTGCGGTGTCGACGTGGACTGTGCGGATCGTGGTGCGGATGTCCCAGGTGCCGGCCCAACCGTCCGGCAGGGCGACGGCGCTGCCGGCGGTCAACTCGTGCGAGGTGCCGTCCTCGTCCGCGATGGTGGCCTCGCCGGAGATGACGTACAGGTAGGAGGCCCCCTCGGCCGCCGCCCGCCGGTACACCCCCGGTCCGCGCTCCTGGACGGCGCACCTGCCGTCGGGGCCGTCGAACACGACGGTCTCGGCGACCGGCGGCGCCCAGGAGGCCCCTGTCTCCGCCACCGGGAGTTGCAGGTCGCCTTCGAGCACGTCGACCGCGGCCAGGAAGGCGGACGGCTGCACACCCTCGCGGTACGGCGGCACCGGGGTCGTGTGCAGGTAGACCTTCCGGATGGTCTCGCGGATGTCCCAGGCACCCACCCAGCCGTACGGCAGCACGATCACGCTGCCGGCGGTCAGCTCGTGGGAGGTGCCGTCCTCGTCCGTGATGGTGGCCTCGCCGGAAATGATGTACATGAACGAGCCCCGCTTGTCCTTCACGCGGGGGTAGACACCGGCGTCGCACGCCCAGACGGCGAAGAACGAGCCGGCAGCGTCGTACAGGACCCTCTCGTAGGCGAACGGCGCCCCTTGGAGGATCGGCTCCATCGAGATCTCGACGGGGAGCGGGCCGTCGAGTACGGCCGCAGCGTCCAGGAACACCGACGGATGCGTGGTCTGGTTCGTAGTCATGGCTTTCTCCGGGGGACGGTCAGCAGGCAGTTCGGGTCAGCGCGATCGGCAGGCTCGGCGGGGACGCCGCGGGTGCCTCGATGCCGAGCAGGTCGAAGGAGGGGCGGTGCAGGATCCCGTGCAGTTCCTCGTCGGTGATGGGCGTGTGCGCGATCTGCCGCATCCGCGCGACGACCCGTTCGAGGGCAGCGGCGGCGCTGGCCGCGGTCACCATCGGGGAGTCGCTGCCGAAGAGCACCTTGGAGAGGACGCCGTACTCCTTGGCGGCCGAGAAGGCGTTCGCCAACACCGTCGGGCGGCTGGCGATCGCGGACGTGTCGGCGAAGACGTTGGGGTGCCGGCGCATCACGACGACGGTTTCGTAGATCCACGGGTGACCCATGTGCGCGACCACGATCCGCAGGTCGGGGAAGGTGCATGCCACGTCGTCGAGCAGCAGCGGGTTGGCGTCGGGCAGCCGGCCGGCGTTCGCGAAGATCGCGCCTTGATGGATCATGACGGGCAGGCCGAGCCGCTCCGCGGTCTTGAAGACCCGCATCGTCATGGGGTGCAGCGGCGAGGTTCCCTGGTAGATCGGCCCCAGTTTGATGCCGACCAGCCCGAGGTCCGCGTGGCAGCGCTCCACCTCGTCGACCGCGTCGTGACGGGTCGGGTCCACCGACATGAAGCCGACGGTCTGACCACCGACTTCTCGTACGAATGCGGCGACGGCATCGTTGGGGACCATGATCCCGGAGGCCTGCGCCTGGAGCCCGAAGACGATCGTCCGCTCGGCGGGCGCGACGCCCCGGCGGTAGGACTCCACCGTGACCAGGTCGATCTCGTCGGAGGCCAGCGTCTTCGATACCCGCCCCAGCCCGTCCGTCCAGGGAGAGCACTGGTGCTCCCGAGTCCAGAAGTGCGTGTGCACGTCGGTGATCAAAGTCAGACCTCACTTCGCAGATAGGGAACGGCGAGCGCCTCCGGCGCCTTGTGCCGCCGTTTGCCCTCGACGGCGAGGGCGACGAGCGCCAGCACGTACGGCATGGCGAGCCACAGGGACGCCGGCAAGGTCACGGCCGGTCGGACAACGGCGAGCACGACCAGCACCGCGACCACCGCCAGGCCGGCAAGTTCGACGGCCCCAGCCCGCCGCCGGTCGAGGCGGAAGGTGGTCGCCGCCCGCCGGAGCCGCCCGGCGCCGAGAACGACCAGGATGAGTAGGGCCGCGGCGACCCATACCTCACGGGGGATGTCGCCGACGGCCTGCAGCCGCAACTGGGTGGCATCGGTGACCGCGAAGATCGCGACGGCAACGCCCAGCCCGCTCAGCCGCCAGCCACCGAACAGGACGGCGGCGATCGCCAGATAGCCGCGCCCGCCGGTCATGGCCTCCCGGAAGACACCGACGTCGCCGATGGAGATGTACGCGCCCGCCGCTCCGGCGCAGGCCCCCGAGAAGAGGACGCCGGCCCAGCGCAGCCCGCGGACGCTGACGCCGGCGGCGTCGACGGACATCGGATTCTCACCGGTCGCCTTCAGGTTGATGCCCCAGGTCGTCCGGGTCAGCGCCAGGGCCACGAGGACGACGACGACCGCCGTGGCATAGATGAAGGCGTCCTGGGTGAAGAGGGCGGACCCGAGGACAGGCACGTCCGAGAGCGCCGGGATCGCGATTCGGGGCAGCGGGTCGAAGGCACGTGGCTGGCTGAAGAGGTCGTCGTTGAGGAACGTCGTCAGGCCGTAGCCGAGCAGGGCCAGTGCGATGCCGGAGACGATCTGGTCGACCTTGGCCTCGATCGCGAGCACGGCCATCAGCGCCCCGAACAGCAGACCGCCGACGATGCCGCCGAGGAACCCGACCGCGATGTTCCCCGTGCCGGCCATCACGAGGTAGCCGCCGAAGGCGCCGACGAGCAGTACGCCTTCGAGCCCGACGTTCAGTACGCCGGCCCGCTCGGAGACGAGTTCCCCGGTGGCGGCTAGCAGGATCGGGGCGGCGATCGTGATCGCCGCGACGAGGAAGGCGACGTCGAAGATACCCATCTCAGGCCTCCTCGGTCCGGGCCCCGGTGGGGGCGGCGACGACGCCGGACCTCCGACGGGCGAGGGCAGGTTTGGTCGCGGCCGGCGCGCTCGCGCGGCGCTGCAGGACGATGGCCGCCACCAGCACCAGTACGATGACGGCGCCCTGGAGCACCGAGGCCAGCGAGGACGGCACGTCCAACTGGGCCTGCATGGCGGTCCCACCGACGTTCAGCGCGGAGAACACGACGGCGGTGACGACCACCCCGATCGGTGAGTTGCGCGCCAGCAGGGCGACCGCGATGCCGTTGAAGCCGACGCCGGCTTCGAATCCGTCACTCATCCAGGGCGCCGAACCGGCGAAGAGCAGCGCGGCACCCGCGAGACCGGCGAACCCACCGGAGATCACGATGGCCGCGACCCCTTCGCGGACCGGATCGATGCCGGACCACCGAGCGGCCTCCGGGTTGCCACCGGCCACCCGCAGGCGGAAGCCGAACGCGGTGCGCGACAGCAGCAGCAGCACGGCGACCGCGCACACCGGCAGGAGCACCACGTCGTACGAGAGGGTGCGGCCGGGGATCGACTCGACGCTCGGCCACAGTGCGGCGGCCGGGAAGTTCGCCGACTGCGGTTGACCGTCCAGGGAACCCTGCAGCGGCCCCCGGACCAACCAGTGCGCGGCCTGAACCGCGACCAGGTTGAGCAGGAGCGACGACACGATCTCGAGTACCCCGCGCGAGGCCCACAACCAGGCGGTCAGGCCCGCCCAGAGTGCCCCGCCGAGGATGCCGGCGATGGCGGTGAGTAGCACCGCGACCGGGCCGGGCAGGCTTCCGCACTGCAGGCCGACCGCCGTGGCCAGGGATCCACCGGCGAGGATCTGACCGGGAAAGCCGACATGCAGACGTCCGGCCCGGGTCGTCAGGATCCAGCCGAGCGCGACCAGGAGCAGTGGCACAGCCTGGGTCAGGGTCGTACCGGCGTTGGTCGGCGTACCGAAGGTGCCGCTCCAGAAGGCGTGGAACGCGTCGGACGGTGCCACCCCGATCGCCACCAGCAGGAGCGCGCCGACGACCAGTGCCGCCAAGGCCACTCCCACCTGAACAAACAACCGCATGATCAGGTCTTTCGACAGCATCACAAAGCCTCTCCGGACGAGGTCATGAGGGCGCCGAGGCTGGCGCGGGTGGCCTTCGCGGCGTCGACGACGCCCTGGATACGCCCGTGGGCGAGCACCGCGATCCGGTCGGACATCGAGATGACCTCGTCGAGGTCCATGGAGATGAGCAGCACGGCGCCGCCGCGTTCGCGGTGCGCGACGAGGCTCCGGTAGACGAAGTCCGCCGCCCGTACGTCGAGACCGCGCACGGGCTGTGCGGCGATCAGCAGGTCCGGATTCCCCGACAGTTCCCGGGCGAGGACCGCCTTCTGCTGGTTTCCGCCGGAGAGCCGCCCGATCGGCAGGTTCTCGCTGTCGGCGCGTACGTCGAACTCGTCCATCAGCCGGCGCGCCTCGGCGGACGCCGCCCGGACGTCGAGCATCCCCTGCCTGTTCAACGGCGCGGAGCGCAGCGACCGCAGGGTGATGTTCTCCCAGAGAGTCATCCCGGGAACGATCGCCGCGTGGTGCCGGTCCTCTGGAATCACCGCGCCGCCGGCTTCGAAGAACCCGCGCGGCGACCGACGGGTGAATGGCCGCCCCGCCAGCTCGATGGCACCGGACAGCGCCGGCCGGATGCCCATGAGCACCTCGACGAGTTCGGACTGACCGCTACCCGCGACCCCGGCGATCCCCAGGATCTCGCCTCGACGCACCTCGAGGTCGATGCCCTGGAGCGCCTTCGGGCCGGCCGGCTGGTTGTCGTCCCGAGCGACGTCGAGACCGCGGATGGTGAGGACGGCGGGACCCGGTGTGCCGGCGGGAAGCGGCGGGCGGTCGGCCATTCGATCGCCGACCATCAGGGTCACCAGGTGGTCGGGGGTCGCCTCCGCGATGGTTCCCGAACCACTCACCGCGCCTCGCCGCAGCACCGTGTACCGGTCCGCGACGCTGAAGACCTCCGACAGCTTGTGCGAGATGAGGATGACTGCGTGGCCGGCGGCGGCGAGCCGCCGCATCAGGTTGGCGAGTTCGTCCCACTCGCCGGGGCTCAGCGCGGCGCTCGGCTCGTCGAAGATCAGGATCCGGGCGCCGCGGCAGAGCAACTTGACGATCTCCAGTCGCTGCCGCTCCCCCACCGACGCGTCGGCGACCAGCCGGTCGGGGGTGATCCGCAGGCCGGTTGCCGCAGCCACCCCCTGTGCACGGTGGCGCGCCTCGGTCAGACCGTTGCGCCACGGAACGGCGGCTGGTGCGATGGCGAGGTTCTCCAGTTCGGTCAGGGTCGGCACCAGGGTGAAATGCTGGTGGACCATCCCGATTCCGGCCCGCAGGGCGTGCTCGGGCTTGCGGAACCGCACCGGCTCTCCGTCGAGCTCGATGCCACCCTCATCCGGGGTGTAGAGGCCGGTGACGATCCGCATGAGCGTCGTCTTGCCCGCACCGTTCTCGCCGAGGAGGGCGTGGATCTCACCCCAGGCGATGTCGAGGTCGACGGCGTCGTTGGCGACGAAGGAGCCGAACCTCTTGGTCACTCCGGTGAGCCGGAGAGCGGAGGCTCCGGTGTCCGTGCCGCGACGGGCGGGGCCAGGATCGGGACGAGTCTTCATCGACGGCGGCCTAACGCTGCTCGAAGTGGTAGGCCGGCTTGGGAAGGAGAACACCCTTGTCGGCGACGATCTTGCCGTCGGTGATGTCCTTGGTGATCTTCTCGACGAGCGCCTTCTCCTCGGCCGTCCCCTTGCCTGGGCAGAACTCGAACCGCAGCGCGCCGGTGCCCAGGCCGTAGCTGATGGCGCCAGCCGGCAGCTTGTCGGCGGCGGCGTCGGCGACAGCGTTCTTCAGGATGTCGGACCAGCTCACTACGCCGGAGCCGATGATGTGGGGACTCGAGTCGCAGTGCAGGGCGAAGACGTCGTACACGTCGGTAGGGCTGGCGGCGCCGCCAGCAGCCTGGTAGACGCCCCGGGAGCCGCTGTCGAGGTCGGAGAGGATCGAGTCGACGCCACTGGCGATCATGGCCTCGGCGGCCTGCTTGGCCTTACCGACGTCGTTGAAGTCGCCGGTGTAGGTCTCCACGACCTTGGTGTTCGGGTTCTCCAGCGCGGCGCCCTGGACCATGCCGTGGTACCAGGCGGTAGTGGAGGGGACCTCAAGGCCGGCGATCATCCCGAGCTTCTTGGTCCGGGAATGGGCCGAAGCGACGGCCCCGACGACGATGGCGTTGTAGCCGACGGCGGCCGTCACCGAGGTCACATTCTCGGCGTACGCGTCGAGGTCGGCGGCCACCAGGATGAAGCGCACCTTCGGGTACTTCGGCGCCACGACCGCGACGGCCTTGTTGAACGAGGCGCCGTCGGCGACCACGATCTGGTTCTTCGCGGCCAGCGACTCGAGGCCCTGGATCTGCTCCTGTGAGTTGGCGGCGTTGTCGACGATGGAGGACAGCTTGAGGCTCTTGTCGGCCTCGATCGCCGCGTTCACGCCGGCCAGGCCGAACTGGGTGAACCCGCCGTCGTTGCGGGGGGCCTGGGAGATGAAACCGATGTTCTTGGTCCCGTCGGCTGCCGCTCCGTCGCCCGGGGACCCACACGCCGAGAGGGCGAGGGGTATGGCGGTAACGGCTGACACGATCGCGATCTTGGTACGCATGCGAAGCCCTTTCGTCGGCTGTCGCCCGTTTCAGGTGACAGGGGGGTGACACGGACCGGTGAGAAGACTGGTATGTCAGATGCAAGCGTCTTGACTGGGGGAGCGCCACGACGTGCACCAGATACTGCTGATCTGCCATACCAGTTGTCAAGAGGTTGACCCGACCCCAACTTCCGATGACCTGCCGCTGGCCACGCCGACTCGTCGGCGGCACGGAAACGGCGACGGAAGCGAGGGCCGACCAGCCCGGATAGGCCTCACCGGCCGAGGACGGCAAGGCGGCGCGCACGCTCCTGCCCGGGCGCGCGATCAGTGGCCGCGTACGCGTTCGCCGTCGGCGGCGCCGGGTACCTGCTGCGCAGCAGCACTCCGACGCTGGGCTGGGCTCGCGTGCGGGGTGGCGCCGGCGGGGTGGCGCTCACGTCCGGCGACGGGCCCCTCCCTGGCCGCGCCGGGAACGAGCGCGGAGGGCACCGGACCGGTCAGCGACCGAACTTCGCCGTGAACTCGTCCTGGAGTTCGAGGCGGCCGCGCTGCACGTGGGCACGCATGGCCTCTTCCGCCGCATCGGCGTCCCGCGCGCGGATGGCGTACACCAGGGCGCGGTGCTCCGCGAGCGACCGCCGCATCCGCCCCTCCCGCCTGGTCACGATCGACGACAGCAGGCCGCGGTTCAGGTGCTGGACCAGCAACCGGTAATGGTCGCTCAACCGTTCGTTGCCGGCACCCTCGGTGATGAGTTCGTGCAACCGCGCGTCCATGGCGCTGTAGCCGTCGGTGTCGCCAGCCTCGACACAGTCGTGCATCGACGCCATCACCTCGTCGATCCGGGCGATGAGCTGGTTGCTGGCGCGGTTCGCGCACAGCCGGGCGGTCATCCCCTCGACCGCCTCACGCACCTCGAAGAGATCGAGGATCTCGTGTCGGCTGAGGCTCTTGACGAAGGTGCCACGGCGACGCTCGATCGAGACGAACCCGGCGCCTTCGAGCTCCTTGAACGCCTCACGCACCGGCATCCGACTGACCCCGAACCGCTCGGCAAGGCGCGCCTCTGAGAGCTTCTCCCCCGGCGCGATGGCCCCGGACACGATCTCCTCACGAAGCCTCTGGACGATCACGTCCTTCTTCGAGACGTCGTTGTCGGCGACCCCAGCGGATGCCCTGTGCGCCGCCGACATAGCTCCAAACTTCCTCTAGACGACCGCCCGAACTCCCGCGAGCCTGATGCATGATACCCGCTGCGGGGACCCTGACAGCATATGAGCCGGGGCACCGCCACCCGGGAAGCCAGCCGTCAGTCGTTTCTCACGGGGCCGTCCGACAGATCCGGGCCGATGAGAACGCTGGTCCGGGTGGCGCTTTGGACCGCCACACCGGGTTGGCGTTGACCGTCAGGAGGGGTGCCTGCCAGGCTGCCCCGAGCCGCTGCAGCAGGCCGTACTCGCTACGGACGTGGCTGACGTCCGCTCCGGCGAGGAAGTCGATCACCTCGTCGTACACCATCGGCCGGCCGAGCAGCTCGACGTGGAGGGACAGCACCTCGACCACGGGGATCTTGGCCAGCGCCACCGGATCGGCCAGCCGGGCGGCAGCGGCGGCCACCAGCTTGAGGTGGAACTCGGCGAGGTCCGGCCTCGGCCAGCTCACCTCGGTCAGCCAGGCGGCGACCCGCTGCTGCCCGGCCGGGGTCAACGCGTAGATCCTGCGGTCGGGCCGATCCGGCAAACCCTCGGCGCGCTGCGAGGTCACCAGCCCCGCCTTGGCCAGCCGGGCCAGCGTCACGTAGATCTGCCCGGCGTTCATCGCCTCGCCGAGCGGGCCGAGCGCGCCACGCAACCGGCTCCGCAGGTCGTACCCGTACGCCGGCTCCTTCGCCAGCATGGCCAGCACCACGTCCTGCACCGAGCACACCCCTCCGAAGATCGACAATAGGTAACCGCTAGCCATGGCGATGTCAACTCGAAGAGCAAGGACAACGGCACCCAGACCCACGAGGAGTGGGCCCGGACGCGCCGTCCCGGAACGCGGAGGAGGCCTGCCTGCCGTCCGGCCCGGTCCGGCGCGCGCCCCTGGGTGGGCCGACCGGCGGGCGGCCGGCAGGTCAGAGGTCACCAAGATCGTCAACGTTCCAAACTCGGATCCGGTGCTATACGGTCGGGGGGTGAAAACCGAGCGTCACTGGTGGAACGGCAACCGCACCGTGCGAGGGCGTCGCGACGTGTACATCCGCACCGACGGCGAGTCGTGGGAGGTCGAGGCCCGAGCCGGCGGCGACGCCGGCCGGTCGAAGATCCACCAGTGCCCGGGCCGGCAGTCGGCGGAGATCCTGGCCCGGGCATGGATGGACGGACAGAGCCGGTGGCAGGTCGTGGCGCCCTGATCGGCCGGCGCCGATGCTCGTTCACCGCCTGCCAGTTGGCAGCGGGACCCGGCAGCGGGTTCGAGTAGACTGAACAGCACGGCCCGCCCAGCATGGCGGCCGGGTTCGATGTCCCACGCCACGCGCCGCGGTCGAAACGGTCAGCGCCGGGCGGGACGTCCCTTCGACGTTCGGAGCCTTCATGGCGGCACGCCGCCCACGCCAGACCACCTCGCCCGAGTCCCTCACCTTCGCCGACCTCGGCGTGCCCGACGCGCTGAACCGCGTGCTGGCCGCGGCCGGGGTGGATCGGCCGTTCCCGATCCAGGCCGCGACACTGCCAGACGCGCTCGCCGGGCGGGACGTGCTCGGCCGGGGCCGCACCGGTTCGGGTAAGACCTATGCCTTCGTCCTGGCGGTGCTGACCCGCCTGGCCGCCACCGCCACGCCACGGCGGGCCGGGCGCCCCCGGGCGCTGATCCTCGTCCCCACTCGTGAACTGGCCACCCAGATCGACAGCGTGATGGCGCCGCTGGCGCAGGCGCTGTCGCTGCGCACGATGACAATCTTCGGTGGCGTCGCGGCCCGACCCCAGATCGCCGGACTGCGCGCCGGGGTCGACGTCCTGGTGGCCTGCCCGGGTCGGCTCGCCGACCACGTCGAGGCCGGCAACGCGCACCTGGACGCCGTCGAGATCACCGTGCTCGACGAGGCCGACCACATGGCCGACCTCGGCTTCCTGCCCACCGTACGGCGGCTGCTGGAGCAGACCCCGCGCGGCGGGCAGCGTCTGCTGTTCTCCGCCACCCTGGACGCCGGAGTCGATGTCCTGGTGCGGCGGTTCCTCGCCGATCCGGTCGTACACAGCGTCGACTCGACGCTGTCGCCGGTCGCCGCGATGGCGCACCACGTCCTGCACGTCCACGCCGACGATCGGTTCGCCGTGCTGGTCGAGCTGACCGCCGCGCCGGGCCGCACCGTGGTGTTCACCCGTACCAAGCGGGGCGCGAGAACCCTCGCCCGCCGGCTGGTCGCGGCCGGTGTGACCGCCGTCGAGCTGCATGGCAACCTGGCCCAGGCCGCGCGCACCAGGAACCTGCGGGCGTTCTCCGCCGGGGAGGTGCACACGCTGGTCGCCACCGACATCGCCGCCCGGGGTATCCACGTCGACGACGTGGCCCTTGTCGTGCACGCCGACCCGCCGGTGGAGCACAAGGCGTACCTGCACCGCTCGGGCCGTACCGCCCGGGCCGGCGCGGCCGGAACCGTCGTCACGCTGATGACCGACGGGCAGGTGCCCGAGGTGCGGGAGTTGACGCGTAAGGCGGGCATCACGGCGACCACGACCCGGCTGCGCCCGGGTGACGCGCTGCTGCGTGAACTCGCCCCGGGGGAACGGACGCTGGTCCCCCAGCCCGTACCGCAGTCCGCCGGCCCGCGGCACGAGGCGCAGCCCGCCCACGACGGCCGGAGCCGACGCGGCGGCAAGCCGGCGCCGACGGCCTCGACACGATCCGCACCGGCGCGATCCGGTGTGGCGGCCTTCTCCTCCCGGGCCCGGCCGGGCGCTCGCCGCGGTGGGCGCTGACCCCTACCCGACGGGGCCGAGCACCGAGACCTGGGTGAGTTCGGCGTCCTCGGCGGCGCCCAGGCCGCGTACCTGGTAGCTGGTCAGTACCGTCAGCCAGCGGTGTGGCAGGTGGCCGCGGCCGGGATCACCGACGAGGACACGCGCGCCGCGGTCGGCAGCGCGGTGTAGGAACCCCAGCATCCGCGCGGCCATCTCGGGGTCGTAGAAGGCGTCGCCGGCGAGGATCACGTCGGCGGGGCCGCCGTCGCCGTCGAGCAGATCGTCCTCGTTCACCGCCAGCGTGACCGCGTTGGCCGTGGCGTTCATCGCGACGGCCGCCAGCGCGTACGGGTCGATGTCGTTGGCGGTCACCTCGACGGCGCCCGCCTTGGCTGCGGCGATGGCGACCAGCCCGGAGCCGGACGCCACGTCGATCACCCGCCGGCCGGCCACCACCTGCGGATGGTCCAGGACGTACCGGGCGAGGGCCTGGCCGCCGGCCCAGGCGTTCGCCCAGAACGGCGTGACCCCCGGCCCGACCCGCGCCTCCAACCTGGCCCGCAGCACGATCGCGTCATCCGCCAGGTACAGGCGGATCTCCGGCACGAACGGAAGACGCGCGAGGTGCAGTCCGTCGAACTCGTCGGCGCGGAACGCAACGAAGGGCGTGAGCAGGGCGCCGGTCGGCGTAGGCAAGACATGCTCCGTTCATGGACGGCACGCGCCGGCGGTGGTTCAGAGGGCGCGGATGTTCGCGGCCTGCGGGCCCTTGGCTCCCTGCGTGATGTCGAACTCGACCCGCTGGTTCTCATCGAGGCTGCGGAAGCCGTTCGAGGAGATCGCCGAGAAATGGGCGAACACGTCCGCCCCGCCGCCGTCCGGGGTGATGAACCCGAAGCCCTTGTCCGCGTTGAACCACTTCACAGTGCCGACAGCCATGTCTTCTCCTTGGAGGCTGAATTCGGGACCCACACCGTGCGGACCCCGACGTCGCGGTGTTGATCGCCCACATCCGGAGATGACCGGAAACCACCAGCGCCGAGGGTCAGCTACCCATCACACGCTGACAAATATTCGGAAAGCAACTGCAACGGGACCCACCGTACCATCCTCGGACAGGGCGCAAGCCGGATCACGTGGCTTACCTCCCCCTTCCTGAGGAAGCCCGTCTCGTCGGTGACCAGGACGCGTCGAGGCGGCGGAGCTGCTCGACCAGCAGGTCCTGCGCGCCACGTCCGACAGCAGCCCTTCCACGAACTGCGCCGCCGTCGCACGCCGCTCCACCCGAACGCACCTGTCAGCGACACGCGTCACCGCCTCGTCGAGGTGACCCGCCAGCGGATCGAGGGCTAGGCTGTGGCCCGCAGCCGCCGGGCGATCTTCGGTTGTCCTCACGAACCATCGGTGATCAACGCGTCTCGTCCAGTTACCGGCACAGCTCAAAGGATCGCGGCATGTCCAGTAACCGTCTCATGCGCATCCACAGCGCCGAGTTCCAGGCCATGGCGAAAAGGGTCCGGCGGGTCACCGAGCTCACCTCCCGCCTGAACGTCCTGCCCTTCGAGGACGAAGCGGGCAAGGCGGAACTGTTCGAGCAGATCCTCGGCCGGCCGCTGCCGGCGCGGGTCACGATCTATCCGCCCTTCTACACGGACCACGGCCTTCACCTGGAGCTGGCGGAGCGCGTGTTCATCGAATGTCTTCCGTGGAAACCCCCGGCTTTAGCCGTGGGGAGGAAACGGAACCCCTGCGGAGCAGGTCAGGGATAGCCCATTCGCCGCC